>NZ_JBQQXJ010000007.1:0-294098 GCF_052266595.1 Antarctobacter jejuensis
CGTACGCCTTGAAGTCACCGAAGTACTTGGTGATCGCCGCCGTCAGCGTCGTCTTGCCGTGGTCAACGTGACCGATCGTGCCGATGTTGCAGTGCGGCTTGCCGCGTTCAAACTTTTCCTTACCCATCTCTTAGACGCCTCACGGTTGTTGGACCCGGCACCACAGCCGGACGTTTCATGGCGCGCCGTTTATTGAGTCGGGCGCCGAAAATCAAGCATCAGTTGGACCTTGGCCGCGGTCAGCGCGGTCGACGAGGATCAGCAGCGGTCCTCGACGCTCGGGGCGTCCTTGCTCGGTGTGTAACCTTCGGTGAACCAACCCTCGTTTGCCTGCATCTCGCGCAGCCAGTCCTCGACGTCCTTGGCCGCCGTCTCGGCAAGTCGCTGCATCCGCTCTTCGCGTGTCAGCGCAAGGCGCGATTCGAAGACCTGGATGATCCGGACGTCATGCACGTCCGCGTGCATCTTGTTGCACTTCGAGTCGTAGACGAAAAAGGTCAGTTGCAGCGCCGATTTCCCCGGCACGACCGGAGGCGGCAGGGAATAGGCCAGAACCTTGATTCCGAAGTAGTATTCGCTGTCGCCTTCGAACCTCTTGAACCGCTCGTGAAAGGCCCCGCGCACAGTCTCGATCCATTCTTCGGAGGTCGCGTCCTGCGACACGAGGAGCTTTTGCGGCTCGGGTGTTTCTGCGCGGACGACAGCCGAGACCAGCCGGAAGTCTCCCATGGGCTGGGTCGGCTTGCTCAGGTCCTGTGTGGCATCGGTGCAGGCAACAAGCCCGACAAACAGCAGCAATGCGGCAGCAATTCGGATCATGGACATCCCCTCCTGAATGCGCGCCCGATAACGCGACGTCCCCCTGCCTGCAAGCGCTGCGGGGCTTTGTCGAGTCCCCCCACCGCCCGAACTTGGCGACAGCGACCGACGGGCCACAGAAACGGCGCGGCAACACGCTCGGGGCAGGCGTGATCGTAACACTGGACTTTCACAATTTCGTCAGATTGGAGGTACCGCTGCGGCACACCTACCTCACCGCACGGTTCGCGCCCGCCGTGCAGGCCGGGGCTCCGCCCTTCCGGTCGCCAAGAACTCCACCGGAGGTCTCGCCGCGCTATGCGCGGTTCGCGCCCGCCGTACAAGCCGGGGCTCCGCCCTTCCGGTCGCCAAGACCTCCACTGGAGGTCTCGCCGCGCTATGCGCGGTTCGCACCCGCCGTACAGGCCGGGGCTCCGCCCTTCCGGTCGCCAAGACCTCCACTGGAGGTCTCGCCGCGCTATGCGCGGTTCGCGCCCGGAACCCACAAGACGTCTGCCTTGCCGTCATCGTTGGCGATGCGCGCGGCGACAAAGAACCAGTCCGACAGGCGGTTGAGGTATTTCACCGCCTCCGGGTTCACCGATTCCATCGTCGCCAGTTCGACCACGAAACGCTCTGCCCGGCGTGCCACCGTGCGGCAGTGGTGAAGCTGCGCCGACAAAACGGACCCGCCCGGCAGGATGAAGCTGCGCAACGGTTCCAGTCGCGCGTTCATCGCGTCGATCTCCGATTCCAGCCGCGTCACCTGCGATCCAGCCATGCGCAGCGGCGGGTATTCCCGCTCGGCGTCCTTTTCCATGTCCGGGGTGCACAGGTCCGCGCCCAGATCGAACAGGTCGTTCTGAATGCGGCTCAACTGACCGTCCAGATCGCCCTCGGCCTGCAAACGTGCCAACCCGACAACCGAATTCAGCTCATCCACGGTGCCATAAGAGGTCACCCGCGTGGAAAACTTGGCGACGCGCGCGCCATTGCCCAGCGCCGTCTCACCGGCATCGCCGGTCTTGGTGTAGATCTTGCTCAGTACGACCATGTCACTTTCCCCGGATCCAGACGAAGGCCAGAATCAGGACCACGGCGATGAACTGCGCCGCGATCCGCCAGCGCATCGCGCGGTTGGCGTATTTCTTGTTGAACTCCCCGCCCTTGGCAAACGTCCCGATGCCAAACAGCAGGATACCCAGCACCACCAGCATGGCGATGCCGACAACGACGAACAATGGGTCCTTGGCCATGATAACTCCCCGGCTTTGCGCACCACATAGCGGACATATTCAGAAAAGCGACAGGACTTAGAGTCACCCCTTGGCGGTCAGCCAGTCCATACCCCGGGTCGTCAGCACCCGCCGCACGATCCCCATCAGCCAGGTTGCCCGCGTCACGTAATACCGCGGCTTCGGGCGCGGGCTTTCGAGTGCGCGGATCAGCTTCGCCGTCACTGCCGAAGGCGGCAGTTCGAACATGTCCGGCCCGCGCTCTTCGTAGAGACGCTTCAACAGGTTGGATTCGTATTGCGCGGCGCGGGCGCTGTTCTTCCAGTCGATCCAGCGTTCGAAATGCGGGATCGAGTTCACCCGGATCTTTGTCGAAATCGGTCCGGTGTTCAGTGTGACGACATGGATCGGCGTGTCGCGCATCTCGATCCGCAGCGTGTCGGTCATGCCTTCGACCGCGAATTTCGTGGCATTGTAAGCCGCCCGCCAAGGCGCCACCACAAGGCCCAGAACCGATCCGTGATTGACGATCCGCCCGTGGCCCTGCGCCCGCATCACCGGGATCACCGCCCTTGTCAGGTCATGCCAGCCAAAGACATTCGCCTCGAAAATCTCGCGCAGCGCCTCTGTCGGCAGATCCTCCAACGCGCCGGGCATGGCATAGGCCCCGTTGTTGAACAACGCATCCAGCGTGCCGCCGGTCGCCTGCAGTACCTCCGCCAGGGCGGTCTCGATCGTCTCCGGGTCACTGTAGTCCAGCCGCGGGCTTTCGAAGCCCGCCGCGCGCATCCGCACACAATCGGCCTCTTGCCGACAGGAGGCAAAGACGCGCCAGCCGCGCGCCTTCAGGCCAAGTGCGGCGTCATGGCCAATGCCAGAGGAGCAGCCGGTAATGAGGATCGATCGCTGTGTCATGGCCGCGCCTTAGATCACCGGCGCCGCAATGGGAAGGGAGCGGCTCAGCGGGCCGCCGCCTCAAGGAAGTCGTCCGACATCCAGCCTACCTCGTTGCCGTCGATGGTCCGCAACCGGACCCAGCCGTCGCCGGTGTCATCCAGCACTTCGACCTCGACCCCTTTCAGCAGCTGCGTGACGACGTCATAGCTTGTTGCCGGTCCACCGCGCAGGTTCACGCGCGTGCCCGACACCACGCGCATGTCCGCCGAGGTCTGGGACGCGGTTGGCGGGGTGATGATTCCGTTCATCGGCGTGCCCAGCGGCAGCGAACCTCCAAGGCCGGAAATCCGCACCTGCGGCTGTTCGGGCTCAAGGCTTTCCACCACGGTCGAACCGTCGGGGGCATTCTGGATCTTGTCGGCCAGCAGCGCGGCGAGATCCTGATCGTTCAGGGTCGCGGTCGGATCGGGGTCCGTGGCGCCGGGTTCCGTTACATCGATCGTCTGGAACAGCGCCGGATTGGCATCCGGTACCGCAGCCCCCGGTGCCCGCACGGAAATGACCTTGGCGCCGTCAGGGTCACGGCTTTGCAGCGAACTGACGCGCGGCGTGTTCTTGGCGCTCAGCACCGCCTCCGGGAATTGCAGCCGCAGCTTCGGCGTTTGCGCCTCTGCCGGGCCCGGAGCGTTGTAGGGTTTGAAATCAGCCATAATCTGCACCCCGTGTTCACCGGGCACAAACTCGGTGCCGCCGGACAGCTCCCACCAAGCGAATCCAAGCGCAAGAAACGTAACAATAATGATATTGGCCCGGATCATCGGAACCCCCTACCGTCTCACAGGCGACACGTTTTCGTGCCGCTCATCCCCCGTGCGGACCACCAATCCGCGACGCCGATTGGTTCTAAACGATTCTGTGGCGTTCACTAAGGGAATTTCCCCCATTATTTCCCGCACGCCCGCTTGCTGCAGTCGCGACGCCCAGCTATCACAACATCTATGGACGACGACGCAGACGACCCCAACATCACCGCACGTAACATGGCCGAGCCGCTGCGCCGCGCCATTGGCGAACGTTATCTGACCTACGCGCTCAGCACGATCATGCACCGCGCCCTGCCGGATGCGCGCGACGGGCTGAAGCCTGTTCACCGCCGTATCCTCTATGCAATGCGCAGGCTGCGACTTAGTTCCACCGGGGGCTTTCTGAAGTCTGCAAAAATCAGCGGCGACACCATGGGGGACTTTCACCCGCACGGCGACGCGGCGATTTATGACGCCATGGCGCGTCTCGCGCAGGACTTCACCATTCGCTATCCGCTGGTCGACGGTCAGGGCAACTTTGGCAACATCGACGGCGATAACCCGGCCGCGTCGCGCTATACAGAAGCGCGGATGACCATCATGTCCGAGGCCCTGCTCGAAGGGCTGGATGAGAACTCGGTCGATTTCCGCCCCAACTATGATGGCCGCCTGCAGGAACCTTCGGTCCTGCCCGCCTCATATCCGAACCTGCTGGCCAATGGGTCCAGCGGGATCGCCGTGGGCATGGCCACCAATATTCCGCCGCACAACATCGTAGAACTGATCAACGCCTGTCTGCATCTCATCAAATCGCCGAACGCGGTGGATGACACGCTGATGCAATTTGTGCCGGGGCCCGATTTCCCCACCGGGGGCGTGATCGTCGAACCGGCGGACAACATTGCGCAGGCCTATCGCACCGGGCGCGGCAGCATCCGCCTGCGCGCGAAATGGAACGTCGAGGATCTGGGCCGGGGCACGTGGCAGGTCGTCGTGACCGAGATTCCTTATCAGGTGCAGAAATCCAAGCTGGTCGAACGCATCGCTGAGTTGATCCAGACCAAGAAGGTCCCGATCTTGGCTGACGTGCGGGATGAGTCCGCCGAAGACGTGCGGATGATCCTCGAACCGCGCTCCAAGAACGTCGACCCCGACGTGCTGATGAACATGCTTTTCCGTAATTCGGACCTAGAAGTCCGCTTTTCGCTGAACATGAACGTGCTGATCGACGGCGTCACACCCAAGGTCTGCTCGCTCAAGGAGGTGCTGCGCGCCTTCCTCGACTTCCGCCGCGAGGTGCTGATCCGCCGGTCGAAACACCGGATGGCCAAGATCGACAACCGGCTGGAGGTGCTGGAAGGGCTGATCGTCGCCTTCCTGAACCTTGACCGGGTGATCGACATCATCCGCTACGATGACGACCCCAAGGCCGCCCTGATGTACGAGGACTGGTCGCGTCCCCATCAAGCCACGATCACCCGCGCCACCGACGAAAGCGATTACGTCTCGCCCCTGGCCGGTGTGGATGTGGGCGCCCTGGAACTGCGTGAGGATCCCGAGGCAATCGCCCGCGGCGTGCTGGCCGATGACGGCACCGACGCCAAGGTGCCTGCGCGCTTTGTCGGCAGGTCCGAAGGCCTGTCCGACGTGCAGGCCGAGGCGATCCTGAATATGCGCCTGCGGTCCTTGCGCCGCCTCGAAGAGCTGGAACTGGTCAAGGAACGCGACGCCCTGATGGAGGAACGCGCGGGCCTTGAGGACCTGTTGGACAGCGAAGAGATGCAATGGACCCGCATCGGCGAAGAGCTGCGCGAGGTGAAGAAGAAATTCGGCAAGGGGCTGGACCGGGGCGCACGCCTGACCGCCTTTGCCGAGGCGACAGAGACCGAGGACGTGCCGATCGAGGCCATGATCGAGCGTGAGCCGATCACCGTCGTCTGTTCACAGATGGGCTGGATTCGCGCCATGACCGGTCATATCGCGCTGGACCGCGAGTTGAAGTTCAAGGACGGCGACGGCCCGCGCTTCATCTTCCACGCCGAGACCACCGACAAACTTCTGGTCTTTGCCTCGACAGGCCGCTTCTACACCGTGTCGGCGGCCAGCCTTCCGGGCGGACGCGGCATGGGCGAACCGCTGCGCCTGATGGTGGATCTGCCGAACGAGGCAGAGATCATCGACATCTTCATCCACCAACCCGGGCGCAAGCTGTTGGTGGCCTCCTCTGCCGGGGACGGGTTCCTCGTGCCCGAGGACGAGATCATCGCCCAGACCCGGACCGGCAAGCAGGTCCTGAACGTGCGCGCCCCGTCCCGGGCGCTGGTCTGCAAGCCCGTGACCGCAGACCATGTGGCCGTGGTGGGCGAGAACCGCAAGCTGCTGGTCTTCCCTCTGGAAGACCTCCCCGAGATGGGACGCGGCAAGGGCGTGCGCCTGCAAAAATACAAGGACGGCGGCCTGTCCGATGCCCGCACCTTCCTCTTGGAGGCGGGGCTGTCTTGGCAGGATCCGGCGGGCCGCACCCGCACGGTGGAGGCCGCCGAACTGGAAGAATGGATCGGCAAGCGCGCGGGCACCGGCCGCATGGCCCCGCGCGGCTTCCCGAGGGACAACAAGTTCAACTGACAGGGGCGCGCGCAAAAAGCGCATTTGCAACAGTGGGTTGGCGGCACCCTGAAGGGGTCCAAAGATTACGGGGGCGCGGTTTCCAACCGCGCCTCCGTCTTCGTACAAAGACGCCGGAGTTGCGCGCACAGCCGCAAAACGCCACTCTGCCTGCCACAGACACAGCGACAAGGCAGCGCGTTGGACGACAGTCAGCACCCTCCGGCACATCTGGCCGCGGCGGAAAGCGCCGCGCTGGACATGCGCGGGTCGCGGCTGTCGACGCTGTTTTCCGGCACCCGCTGGCGCATCTTCCTGCTGACGCTTGGCACCGGCATCCTGACCGTGCTGACGCTGGGCCTGTATCGCTTCTGGCAGAAAACCCGCATCCGGCGCTGGTACTGGTCCGCCGTCCGCCCCGGCGGGCACCCGATGGAATACGTGGGCGACCCCTATGAGAAACTGCTGGGCTTCCTGATCGCGGTTGTGATCCTCGCCTTCTACATCGGGATCGTGAACCTGCTTTTGATGTTCGTCAGCTTTGCGGTCTTTGGCGGCAACGTCACCGCCTATGCACTCAGCATTGTGGGTATCTTTCCGATCTGGGCCTACGCCCGCTACCGGGCGCGGCGCTACGTGCTGGCCCGGACGCGCTGGATGGGCCTGCGGTTTGGTCTTGAACCCGGCGCATGGGGCTTTGCCTTTCGCGCGGTCGGGCACAGTTTCCTGACGCTGATCACCCTTGGCCTGCTCTGGCCGCGCATGACCTTCTGGCTGGAAAAATACCGCACGGACCGGACGTGGTTCGGCGACCGTAAAATGGAACAGGGCGGCACATGGACCATGCTGTTCTGGGCGCTCAAATGGCACCTGATCGCGCTTGGCATCGGGGTTGCGGCCACCGTCCTGCTGGGCGCGGGACAAGAGCCGCTGGCCGTGCTGGGCTATGCGCTGGCCGGTCTGCTGTTCCTCTTCGGCATGGTCTACTACCGGGTCGAGACGCTGAAGCGCCTGACCAATGAAAAGCGCCTTGGCGACATGCGCCTGACCCTGTCGGTGACCCCCCTGCGCGTGTTCTGGATCGTGACCTCCGGCTATCTCTTTGCCCTGCTCGTCTCTGCCATCCCGACCGGCGTCATGGCGCTGGCCTTTGCGCAGTTGCAATCGCTCGACTCGCTGGCCGAGATCGGGGCCGAACTGCCGGGCATGTTGGGGGACGCGAACCGCTGGGTGCTGATCGCTCTCTCGATCATGTGCTACTTTTCCATCTTCCTGATCTGGTCCGCTCTGACGCAGGCCTGGGTCAAGATGCCCCTGACCCGCCTCTACGCACGCGGTCTGCGGGTTGATGGGGCGGACGCGCTGCCCGGCATCCGCCAGCGTCCCCGCGATGAACACATGGAGGCCGAAGGCTTTGCCGAGGCGCTGGATGTGGGGGCCTCGCTATGAGCACGCTTCTGCACGTGGGATCGAAACCGCCCGCCTTCGAAACCGAAGGCACCTTTCTGGACGGCCACACGGCAACCGCCCGGCACGTCGCGCTGCGGATCGACGAAACCCGGCGCACTCTGACCGGCGACGGTCTCGACTGGCTGCTGGATGACATCCGAGAGTTGGAGGACACCGCCGGCGGCGACCTGATCGTCCTGCGCATCAAGGATAACCCGGTTGCGCGGCTGATCCTGACGGACGTCAGCATTCGCCCCCGTCTGCCGAACCGCACCCGCAGCGCGCCCTTTGTCCGCCGCCGTCGTCTGGCCGCATGGGCTCTGGCGGCGCTTGCCTCGGTCGCGCTGATCCTGTTCATTCTGGTGCCGACAATGGCGGACCAACTGGCCGAATACGTCCCCCCCGAAGGCGAGAAGGCGCTCGGAGAGGTGACGCTCCTGCAGGTGCGAGAGGCGCTGGACGACACCGGCCTAGGCCCGGTTTCCTTCTGCACCGAACCAAAAGGAGAGGCCGCGCTGCGCGAGATCCAGAGCCGCCTGACCGCCCATATGGACCCGGCCCCGGACCTGACCGTGCATGTGCTGAACCACGGTCTGGTCAACGCCTTCGCCCTGCCGGGCGGTCATATCGTCTTTTTCCGCGGTCTCATCGACAAGGCCGAACACCCGGATGAAATCGCCGCGATCTTTGCCCATGAAATCGGCCACGTCGTCAGCCGGGATCCCACCCGCCACGCCATGCGCTCGGCCGGGTCGATCGGGGTGCTGGGGCTGATCTTCGGCGATTTCGCGGGCGGGGCCATCGTGCTGTTCCTGACCGAACAGCTGATCGAGGCGCAATACACCCGCGAGGCAGAGGCAGAGGCCGATGTCTTTGCCCATGACATGATGCTCCGCGCGGGTCTGTCGCCCGGCGCGCTGGCGGTGATGTTCGAACGGTTCCGCGACAGCGGCGACGAAAAGGCCCGGGGGTTCCTTGCGCATTTCCGGTCACATCCCGAACTGGGAGACCGGATCGATCAGGCCCGCCTTGCCGTCCCGTCCGGCTTTCAGCCGCAACCGCTTCTGGAAGGATCCGACTGGACCGCGCTCAAGAACATCTGCGAAGGCGACTCGCTGTACTAAATCCGCAACGCGCCGCACCTAACGCTGGGGCAGGCATTCCAGACTTTACGGGGCCATGCTGCATACGCATCCTAGGGGCATCACAGGACACGCGACCCTCACGCGCGCATTGCATCACGAGAGAGACAGGTAAAATGAATACCGACCAAGATATTATGGAAATCACCTACACAGGCGACAAGGGACCGCTTTTCGGTCTGTCGCTGAAAACCGGCATCCTGACCATACTGACGCTGGGCATTTACCGGTTCTGGCAGAAGACCCGCATCCGCAAATACATCTGGTCCTCGGTCAATGCTGGCGGCGACACCTTTGAATACACCGGCACCGGCGTGGAAAAGTTTCTGGGCTTCCTCGTCGCCATCGTTTTTCTGGCGATCTATGTCGGCATCATCCAGATGGCGCTGTTCTACGCGGGCATCAACATCATGGTGAACCCAGAAGAGGTTTCGCCGCATGAGGCGATGATGCAGATCTTGGCGATCTACATCACCTTCTTCGCGGTGCTGCCCTTCCTGCTGTTCGCGATATATCGCGCGCGGCGCTACAAGATGGCGCGCACCCGCTGGCGGGGCATCCGCTTTGGCATGGAAAAGGGCGCCTGGGGCTACGTGCTGCGCGCTCTGGGCTATGGCCTGCTGGCGATCCTGACACTGGGCATCCTGACCCCGCTGCAGACCTTCAAGCTGGAAAAATACATGGCCGACCGCAGCTATTATGGCACGGCCCGTTTTGAACAGCAGGGCAAGTGGACCGAACTCTTTCCCGCGATGAAGCACATCCTGATCGGCATCGGCCTGCTGATCGTGGGCGGCGGCCTGATGGCCGCGGGTGCCTCGGGCAGCCAAGCGCTGATCGTCATCGGCGGCATCGCTCTGGTCGTCGCCTATTTCTGGCTCATCTTCGGCTCCATCCACTACGGTGTGCAATCCTTTGCCTACCTGACCCGCAACAAGGTCCTGAACGGTGAGATCCGCTTTGCCGCCACGCAGCGCACCGGCTTTGTCATCAAGACCTACATCCTTGGCGGTTTGCTGGTGGGTCTGCTGGCCTCCGTGGCCTTCGGGATCGTCGGCGCGATTGCCGGCGTCTTCATCCAGACAATGGGCCCGACACAGGGCGCGATGCTCGCTTTCGGGATCGTCATGGGTATCGGCTATATCATTGCACTGGTCCTGATCCAGGCGCTGAGCCTCGTGTTCATCACCCAGCCGATCCTCGCGCATTACATCACCAACATCGGCATCACCAATGCAGGCGCGTTGAACCGCATCGCCCAGCGTGAGGCCGAAACCGGCGTCGATGCCGAAGGCTTTGCCGATGCGCTGGACGTGGGTGGCGCGATCTGATGCAGCGCACAGAGGCGTATTTCTTCGATGGCCTCACGGCAGGGCGACATGATGTTCATGTCGCCCTTTCCGATGGCCGGATGTCGCTGACCATCACCGGCGATACCCTTGAGGCACCGCTGGTCTGGAAGCTGATGGATCTGCGCGCGCTTGCGGATACCTCGGACGGCACGCGGCTGACCCTGACCCGTCTGGCCGAGACAGAGGACGAGGCTCCGCGCGATCCGGCGCGGCTGGTCATTCTTGACCCGGAACTGATCGACTGGATGCACCGCACCCGCCCCGGCCTGTTCAAGACCGATCTGCACCCCGGCACATGGCGCAAGCTGTTCACCTATGCGGGTGGCGCAGCGGTTGCTGCGGGGCTGATGCTCTTCGTGATCCTGCCCGCCATGGCCAACTCGCTGGCCCGGATCATCCCGGTCGAACGAGAGGTCGCCTTTGGCAAGACCATCACCGCCCAGATGGAGCGGTTTCTGGGAGGCTCGGGCGTGGGCACCCTGCGCTGTGACGACCCCGCCGGAGAGGCCGCGCTGAAAAAGATGCTGGCCCGGCTGACCGGTCCGCAGGACATGGAATATCAGATCGCGCTGCAGGTCTTTGACCACGGCATGGTCAACGCCTTTGCCGCGCCCGGCGGGCAGGTCGTCATCCTGCGCGGCCTGCTGGACGAGGCCGAAGGCCCGGATGAGGTCGCGGGCGTTCTGGCGCATGAAATCGCCCATGTGGAAAACCGCGACGCCACCCGCCACGCCTTGCGGGCGGCAGGCTCGGCCGGGCTTTTGACCATGATCCTTGGCGATTTCACCGGCGGCGCGGCGCTGGCCTTTGTGGGCGAACACATGATTTCCGCCTCCTACACGCGTGAGGCAGAGGCGGGCGCGGACCTCTTTGCACTGAACATGCTGGGTGATGCCGATGTCAGCGCCGACGGCTTTGGCCATTTCTTCGACGGGCTGGACGACATGGGTGCAGTCGAACTGCCCGCTTATCTTGCCACCCACCCCGTCACCGCCGAGCGTGCCGAACAGGCGCGCGACTTTGCGCAAGCCCAGACCGGCACCACGCAAATTCTGACGGATGCAGAATGGCAGGCGCTGAAGTCGATCTGCGACTGACCTGCCGCAGCACATTATCTAGGATGCCCATCGCGTGATCACCGGGCCCCCGCGCCTGCGCGACCGCTGTTTCGACATCTACCTGATGGGCAAAGCCAGAGGCGATTCCGGCCACGGCAGGTTTCCTTTACGAAGGGTTGCAGCACGTATAGGCACCGAATTCCGCCCCAGACCCCAAAACGTCCCGTCATGGCGACGCTGACGGACGCTAACGCGACGATTTTTCGCTGTTTCCGTCTGTCCCCGCAGGCTACACCACCGGGCAAGGAAGTTGCGCGGGGGCCCGCCCTCGCGTTCGTTTTGACCTGAGGAGAGACACGCATATGAAGGTCCTGGTACCCGTCAAGCGCGTGATCGACTACAACGTGAAGGTCCGCGTAAAGGCGGATGGCAGCGGTGTCGATCTGGCGAACGTCAAGATGTCGATGAACCCCTTCGACGAGATTGCCGTAGAAGAGGCGATCCGCCTGAAGGAAGCCGGCAAGGCGACCGAAATCGTCGCCGTGTCGATCGGCGTCAAGCAGAGCCAGGAAACCCTGCGCACCGCGCTGGCCATGGGTGCCGACCGCGCCATCCTCGTGACCGCCGCCGATGACGTGCACACCGATATCGAACCGCTGGCCGTGGCCAAGATCCTTGCCGCCATCGTCAAGGAAGAAGAGCCGGGCCTCGTCCTCTGCGGCAAGCAGGCCATCGACAACGACCTGGGCGCCACCGGCCAGATGCTGTCCGCCCTTCTGGGCTGGTCTCAGGCCATGTACGCCAACAAGGTTGATGTCGACGGCGATCATGCGGTCGTCACCCGTGAGGTCGACGGCGGCCTGCAGACCGTCAAGGTCAAGATGCCGACCATCATCTCGACAGACCTGCGCCTGAACGAGCCGCGCTATGCCTCGCTGCCGAACATCATGAAGGCCAAGAAAAAGCCGATGGATGAAAAGACGCCCGAGGATTACGGCGTCGACGTCAGCCCGCGTCTCGAAATCGTCTCGACCACCGAACCCGCCGCCCGCGCGGCCGGTGAGATCGTCGGTTCGGTCGACGAGTTGGTCGCCAAGCTGAAAGAAAAGGGGATCGTGTGATGGCTGTTCTGCTGATTGCCGAAATTACCGATGGCGCGCTGTCGATGGACGCCACCGCCAAGACCGTCTCCGCCGCCAAGGCATTGGGCGACGTGACCGTTCTGGCCGCCGGTGCCTCCGCCAAGGCCGCCGCCGCCGAGGCCGCGACCATCGAAGGCGTGTCCAAGGTGCTGGTCGCCGAGGATGACCTCTACGGTCACCGCCTGGCAGAGCCGGTCTCGGCGCTGATCGCCTCGCTGGCCGGGGACTATTCCCACATCGTCGCCCCCGCCACCACCGACGCCAAGAACATCCTGCCGCGCGTGGCCGCGCTCTTGGACGTGATGGTGCTGACCGATGTGACCGCCGTGGTTGACGCCGACACGTTCGAGCGTCCGATCTACGCCGGCAACGCGATCCAGACGGTAAAGTCGAAAGACGCGAAAAAGGTCATCACGTTCCGCACCTCCACCTTTGACGCCGCACCGACCGGTGGCGCCGCCGCCGTCGAGGACATCGCAGCCGGGGACAACCCGGGCCTGTCCGAATGGGTCGAGGACAAGGTGGCCGAAAGCGACCGTCCCGAGCTGACCTCGGCCGGTGTCGTCGTCTCCGGTGGCCGTGGCGTCGGCAGCCAGGAAGACTTTGCCATCATCGAAAAGCTGGCGGACAAGCTGAACGCCGCTGTCGGTGCCTCGCGCGCCGCCGTCGACTCGGGCTTTGCCCCGAACGACTGGCAGGTGGGCCAGACCGGCAAGGTCGTGGCACCGGACCTCTACGTCGCGGTCGGAATCTCGGGTGCGATCCAGCACCTCGCCGGCATGAAGGACAGCAAGGTCATCGTCGCGATCAACAAGGACGAAGAGGCCCCGATCTTCCAGGTGGCCGATTACGGCCTCGTCGCGGACCTGTTCCAGGCCGTGCCGGAACTGACCGAAAAACTGTAAGGTGCGATGGGTGCCCGGCACCCAGCCTACGCATCCGGAAAGGCCCGCCTGCAACGGCGGGCCTTTTCACATTCCAGAGCCCCGCTTCGGATCAGGGCATCTCCACGATGTCCCGCAGCGCGGTTTCGAGCATCTCTGCCGCCTCCCGGTGGGCCTGCGGCCCCAGCAACTCCGCCGCTGCGCAGGCCTCGAAATCGGAAAAGACCATCCCCCTGGTGCCGTCGGTCAGAGCCGCGTCCGAGGCTGCGACCTCGACCACCTTGCTGACGCGCGGACGCAGGGTTTCGACCATGTCGCGGTTCACGAACAGCGGGTCTCCCTCCAGCGTTGCGGGCATTTCTGTCGGTACCGAATGATCGGCGAACCACAGCAGGATCACCTTGCCCCGGATCTGCGTCAGCAGGTGTTTCATCCGCGCGGTCCAGGCCATGCGCAATTCGTCCACGACCTCCTGAAACCGTTCCTTCGAAACGTCGGACAGGCGCCCCAGCATGTGGCGGACGAAATGGAACTCCGTGAAATCGACCTCCGGATACAGCGCCTGCAGCCGGTCAGAGGCGCGCAGGAACCTGTCATTGCGACGCGGATGCACTGAATAGTAGCGGTTCGACTGGTTCTGCGCCCCCATGACCTGCACGACCTTGGCATCGGACGCCGAAATCATGTCCAGCACCGACGGATCGTTCAGATACAGATCCACCCCCGCATTCGCGACGCCGAAATTCACGCAGGACACGCTGATCCGTTGTTCGATCAGTGTCGGAAATGGAATCTCAATGAACCGGCCATAGGTTTCGGTTCCACCGAGGAATGCAATGTAACGACCATCCAACTGCCGACGCGGACCGCGGAACAGCACTCGGGACCCGCCATAACGACAGGGATAATATTCAAGGGCCCCACGGCCCCCACCATGTACGGACATAATACCCACCTTTTCTTCACCCGTTGGGCAGAATCGGGCAAAGGTCTTGTCATTTCGCTAATGCAGCAATGTGAGTCGAATGCTTCGGGTCTGCGGCCCCTCGCCCGGTCTTGCAGCGGGCGGTCAGGCGGGCCATTGTGTGCGCGCAAACAAAGGGGTGCGGTATGGAGATCAAGTCGGTCGGCGTCATTGGCGCGGGTCAGATGGGCAACGGGATCGCCCATGTCATGGCATTGGCGGGCTATGACGTCTGCCTGAACGACATCAGTCAGGATGCGCTTGACGCGGCGGTCGCAACCATCACCCAGAACCTTGACCGGCAGGTCAGCCGCGAAAAGATCGCCGCCGAAGACCGCGATGCCGCGCTGCAGCGCATCCGCACCACGCTGGCCCTGCCAGAGGTCGCACAGACCGATCTGGTGATCGAGGCGGCAACGGAAAACGAGGACATCAAGAACAAGATCTTTGCCGCCCTTGTCCCGGAACTGGCGCCGCAGACGATCCTGACCTCGAACACCTCGTCGATCTCGATTACTCGACTGGCCTCACGCACCGACCGGCCGGAGAAATTCATGGGGTTCCACTTCATGAACCCGGTGCCGCTGATGAAGCTGGTCGAACTGATCCGCGGCATCGCCACGGACAAGGAAACCTATGAAAGCTGTCTTGCGGTGGTCAATCGCCTCGACAAGACCGCCGCCAGCGCCGAGGATTTCCCCGCCTTCATCGTCAACCGCATCCTGATCCCGATGATCAACGAGGCCTGCTATACGTTGTACGAAGGCGTCGGAAACGTGCAGTCGATCGACATGGCGCTGAAACTGGGCGCGAACCACCCGATGGGGCCGCTGGAACTGGCCGATTTCATCGGGCTGGACACCTGCTTGGCAATCATGAACGTGCTGCACGACGGTCTGGCCGACACCAAATACCGCCCCTGCCCGCTGCTGACCAAATATGTCGAGGCCGGCTGGCTGGGCCGCAAGACAAACCGCGGGTTCTACGATTACCGCGGAGAGGTGCCCGTCCCCACCCGGTGACCCAAGCCCCGGACAGGGACAGGGCCGGTCAATCGCTCAGGACATGACCTCGGCGGCGAAACAGGCCTGCTGCACCGCGGGCACCGTCCCCGGGGCCGTCACCTGAAAGGGCTGTTGCAGCAGGATCTGGCCCTCCGCCTCCAGCTGGAACATCCAGGCGCCCTCGACCAGTTCATAGTCCCGCTCGAAGGTGAACAGGTTCAGCGAGGGCTCTCCGAAATTCATCGCCGCCGACCAGCGTTCGACCGTCACCCCCTCTACCCCCATCGGCGGATGGGTGACCACCACGGTCACCTCCGGCATCGTGGCGCCGGGCGTCAGGGTGGCCCGAATGCCAAAGCTCAGCCCCATCTCGGCGGGCACTTGCAAGGTCTCCACGTCAATCGGGCGATCCTGATCGATCAGGTTCAGCAAGCCCGACAGCGTCTCCGGGGCCGGGCGGCTGCCCTGCATCTCGACCTCGCAGATGACGCCATGCGAATCCAGTTGCAGCGGCGGCTCGACAAAAGCGCCCCCATCGGCAAAGGCGGCAGACCCAAGGGCCAGGACTGCGATCAGGGGGGGCACCGGTTTCGCAAACATGTCAACAACTCTCCTCAGGCTGGATTCCCAGTCTAACATGAGTGAAATGTGCCCGCAGAGGCGGGTTTTGCCTACCTTTGATTTCCCGAAACGCAAAAAGCCCCCCCGAAACGGGAGGGCTTTCGCCGATGTCTGTGCGGGGATCAGCCTATCGCGACGGCTTTTACGTCCTCGTCGATGTAGGGAACATATTGTTCGAAGTTGTCGGCGAACATATGCACCAGCTTCTGCGCCTGAACGTCATAGGCCGCCTTGTCGTCCCATGTCTTGCGCGGATCCAGCAGCAGTTCCGGCACACCTTCGACCGACACCGGCACCTCGAAGCCGAAATTCGGGTCCTTGCGGAACTCGGCGCTGGCCAGCTTGCCCTCCAGCGCGGCGTGCAGCAGCGCGCGGGTCGCCTTGATCGGCATCCGGCTGCCGGTGCCATAGGCGCCACCGGTCCAGCCGGTGTTCACCAACCAGCAGGTCGCGCCGTGCTTGGCGATCTTGTCGCGCAAGAGGTTGCCATAGGCCTCCGGACGGCGCGGCATGAAAGGCGCGCCGAAACAGGTGCTGAAGGTCGGCTCCGGCTCTGTCACGCCCCGTTCGGTCCCCGCAACCTTGGAGGTGAAGCCCGACAGGAAGTGATACATCGCCTGCGCCGGGGTCAGCCGCGCAATCGGCGGCAGCACGCCAAAGGCGTCGCAGGTCAGCATGATGATGTTCTTGGGGTGGCCACCCAGCGCCGTCTTGGACGCGTTCGAAATATAGTGCAGCGGATAGGCGCAGCGCATGTTCGCCGTCAGGCTGTCATCCTCGAAATCGAGGTCAAAGGTCTCGGAGTCAAAGACCATGTTCTCGATCACGGTGCCGAACATCTCGGTCGTGGCGTAGATTTCCGGCTCGGCCTCGGGCGACAGGTTGATGGTCTTGGCATAACAGCCACCTTCGAAGTTGAAGGTGCCGCGCGGCGACCAGCCGTGCTCGTCATCGCCGATCAGCACGCGATCCGGATCCGCCGACAGGGTGGTCTTGCCGGTGCCGGACAGGCCAAAGAAGATCGCCGTATCGACCGGGTTGTTCGGCGCGTGGTTGGCCGAACAGTGCATCGCCATGATGCCCTTGCCGGGCAGGATGTAGTTCAGCAGCGTGAAGACGGACTTCTTGTTCTCACCGGCATATTCGGTGTTGCCGATCAGGATGATCTTCTTGTCAAAGTTCAGCGCGATCACCGTTTCCGTGCGGCAGCCGTGCTTTTCCGGGTCCGCCTTGAAGGTCGGGCAGTTGATGATGGTGAAATCCGCGACAAAGCTGTCCAGATCCTCGCGGTCCGGACGGCGCAGCATGTGGCGGATGAACAGGTTGTGCCAGGCCAGTTCCGAAATCACGCGCACGTCGATGGCATTGGCCGGGTCGGCGCCGCCGACCAGATCCTGCACGTAATAATCGCCGCCTTTCATGTGCTCCAGCATGTCGGCATGCAGACGGTCAAAGGCGTCGGGCTCCATCGGGGCATTGTTTTCCCACCAGATCGAATCCTCGACCGACGGGGTGCGCACGATGAATTTGTCCTTGGGCGAACGGCCCGTGTATTTTCCTGTGGTGACGAGGAAGGAACCGCCTTTGCCAAGCGTCCCTTCACCACGTTTGAGCGCGGCTTCAATCAGCGCGGGCTCCATGAGGTTATAATAGACATTGCCCAGCCCTTCGATCCCCTGATCTTCAAGCGTGAACTGCGGGTTTACCCGTCCAAATGTCATCTGCATAGCTCCTGTGGCTTGCGCTGTTCTTAGGTAATGCCGGCGCCTCTTTGCACCGGAGGTCTAAGTTGTAACACGCCGCTTTTTGGCATGAACAGGACGCAATCGCGCAGTTTGCGCTACCAACTTCACATTTAGCGATACCATGGCAGACACCCGCCCGGACCCGCACAATCCTAGGGAACAAGGTGAGGCTTTTTAGCCATTCCTTTGCCAAATTCGCGTCCCCTGAGGGCCCGAGGGTGGCCTGATTCGCAGTTTGACGTTGCTGTAAAGCGGAATTTCGCTGATACTGCGAAAAAAAACAGGCAACCAGAGCAGTAACAAGGACAGCATCATGTCTAAAATCGCCCTTGTGGACGATGACAGGAATATCCTGACGTCGGTGTCCATGACGCTTGAGGCAGAGGGTTTCGAGGTCGAGACCTATAATGACGGTCAGGCCGCGCTTGACGCCTTCAACAAGAAGATGCCCGACATGGCCGTCTTCGACATCAAGATGCCGCGCATGGACGGTATGGACCTGCTACAGCGCGTCCGCCAGAAATCCAAGATGCCGGTGATCTTCCTGACGTCCAAGGACGATGAGATCGATGAGGTTCTCGGCCTGCGCATGGGCGCCGACGACTATGTGAAAAAGCCGTTTTCGCAGCGTCTTCTGGTGGAACGCATCCGCGCGCTGCTGCGTCGGCAAGAGGCCGTCGCCGGTGAAATCGTCGGCGATACCGAAGACACCAAGCTGATGACCCGCGGATCGCTGACCATGGACCCGCTGCGCCACGCGGTGACGTGGAAGGGTCTGGATGTGTCGCTGACCGTGACCGAATTCCTGCTGCTGCAGGCGCTGGCCCAGCGTCCCGGCTTCGTCAAATCGCGCGATCAGCTGATGGACGTGGCCTATGACGATCAGGTCTATGTCGACGATCGCACCATCGACAGCCACATCAAGCGCCTGCGCAAGAAGATGCGTACGGTGGATGAGCAGTTTTCGGCCATCGAGACGCTCTATGGAATCGGCTACCGCTACAACGAAGAGTAAGGGATGGCCCTGGCCGAACAGATCCCCATGACCGACGGGCGGGACACGGACCGGCGCGATGCCGATGTCGTCCTTGGCGACGACTGGGTTGCGCCGGACAGCACCGTCGAAAAGGAACTCCGCGACTCGCGAGAGCGGCGCGGCATGTTCACGCTCAACCGCTCGCCGCTGACGCGCAAGATCATCACGTTCAACCTGATCGCGCTGAACGTGCTGGTCGCGGGGGTGCTGTGGCTGAACTCGTCGCGCGACACCATGGCCGTGCAGCGGGTCAACGCCCTGCAGGCCGAGGTGGAGCTGGTCGCCGACGTGTTCGAGGTGCAACTGCCGCGCGGTGCGCCGGTCAACCTTGGCACCGGCGACGGGATCGACCTGCAGGCCACGCTGGACGGGCTGGACCTGCGCGCGGGCGTGCAACTGCTAGTCTTCGACGGCGCCAGCTTTCTGGTCGGTGAGGCAGAGGGCAAGGTCCCCGCGATCATCCCCCCCGCCGCAGAGGACAAGCCGACCCTGATCTCGGACTTCCTCAACACCGTCTGGGACGGGGTTGCGGGCGTTTTTTCCTATTTCTCCGACGAACCGGACCTCGTGCTGGAGGACCGGCTGCGCCGCGCCATCGAATCCGGCGATCCGTCCACCACCCGGGTCGAGGCTGGTGGCGGCGAAGGCGATACGCTGTTCTTTGCGCTCACGCCGATCCGGCAGGGCGCGCAGATCGTCGGCACCATCGCGCTGGTCTCCCCCGCAAGAGAGATCGACGCCGCCGTTTCCGCCGAACGCGAACGCGTGCTGCAGATGTTCGTCATCGCCACGCTGGTCTCCATCGGGCTCAGCCTCGTTCTGGCCTCGACCATCGCCAACCCGATCTCGGATCTGGCCGATGCCGCCGAAATCGGCCGTGACCGCAACCGCAAGGCGCGCACAACCGGCCGCATCCGCATCCCCGACCTGACCGCCCGCCCCGACGAAATCGGCCGCCTTTCCGGCGCGCTGCGCGGCATGGTCGGCGCGCTTTATGACCGGATCGACGCCAACGAACAGTTCGCCGCCGATGTCGCACATGAGATCAAGAACCCGCTGGCCTCCTTGCGCTCTGCCGTGGGCAGCCTGCGCATGGTCAAGAAAGAGGATCACCGCACCAAGCTGCTCGATGTGATCGAACACGACGTGCGCCGCCTCGACCGTCTGGTCAGCGATATCTCCAACGCCTCAAGGCTGGACAGTGAACTGGTCAAGGAAGAGGAGCAGGAATTCGACCTGCTGGAGATGTTGAACAACATCACCGATTTCCTTGGCCATGACGCCCGCAAGAAGGGCATCGAATTCATCACCGACCTGCCCAAGAACCCGGTCGAACTGACCGGGCTGGAACCGCGACTGGCGCAGGTCTTCGTCAACCTGATCACCAACGCCATCTCCTTTTGCGAGGATGGCGATGCGATCCGCGTCTGGGCCCGGCGCCGCGACAACCGCGTGCTGGTCGTGGTCGAGGATACCGGCCCCGGCATCCCCGAGGAATCGCTGCAGAAGATCTTCAAACGCTTCTACACCTCGCGTCCGCAGCAGGATTTCGGCAACAACTCGGGCCTTGGCCTTGCGATCTCCAAACAGATCGTCGAGGCGCATGGCGGCGTCATCTGGGCCGAAAACATCCGCCCGACAGAGGCCGACGTGACCTCGGAACCGCTGGGCGCGCGCTTCGTGGTCGGCCTTCCGGTCTGATCCCGCGGCCATGCAACAGATCCTGCACGCCACATCCGTTGCCGTGGCGGGGCGGGGCCTCTTGATCCTCGGCGCCTCTGGCCGTGGCAAATCCGGCCTCGCGCTGGAACTGATGTGCCGGGGTGCCCGCCTGATCGCCGATGACCGCACCATTCTCACCCGCCGGGGGGACGACCTGCGCCTGACCTGCCCGCCCGCCCTCTCCGGCATGATCGAGGCGCGGCAGATCGGCCTCTTGAACGCGGACCCCGTATCGGAGATTCCACTGGCCGCCGTTCTGGACATGGATGTGACCGAAAAGCACCGCCTGCCGCCAATCCGGAAGACGCGGCTGATGGGTGTCGATCTGCCATTGCTTCACAATTCCGCGTCACCCTATTTTCCCGCTCATCTCGTGCAATATCTAAAGGCCGGAAGGCGAGAGTGAGGATGACCCAGACAGCGCCGCAAACGGCCCGCATCATCTTTGTCACCGGCCCCGCGGGCGCGGGACGGTCCAGCGCGATCAACGTGCTGGAGGATCTGGGATTCGAGGCAATCGACAACATCCCGCTGAACCTGATCCCCCGTCTGGTAGAGGGCGACCTGCCCGATCAGCGCCCGCTGGCGCTTGGCATTGACGTGCGCAACCGCGATTTCAGCGCCGAAGGTCTGCTGCAACTCTGCGACATCCTGCAGAACCAGCACGAAAAACCGGTGGACCTGCTGTATCTGGACTGCTCGGATGAGGTGCTGGTGCGCCGCTTTTCCGAAACCCGCCGCCGCCATCCGCTGGCCCGCGATGAATCGCCGGTCGACGGGGTCGCCCGCGAAAAGGCGCTGCTGACGGACGTGCGCGCCCGTGCCGACATCCTGCTCGATACCTCGGAACTGACGGTCCACGACCTGCGCGCCGAAATGGAAAGCTGGTTCGGTGAGGTCACCGGTCAGGGCATGGCCATCTCGGTCCAGAGCTTTTCCTACAAACGCGGCCTGCCGCAGGGGCTGGACCTTGTCTTTGACTGCCGCTTCCTGCGCAATCCGCACTGGAACCCGGACCTGCGCCCCTGCACCGGGCTGGACCCGGAAGTGGCGGAATTTGTCAGTCGGGACCCCCGCTATGAGGACTTCGTTGACCGTGTTTCGGGGCTCATCCTGATGATGCTTCCCGCCTGCGTCGAAGAGGGAAAGGCGCATTTTGCCATCGGTTTTGGGTGCACCGGGGGCAAACACCGCTCGGTTGCCGTCACGGAAAACCTTGCTGCGGCCCTTGCGCGTGAGGGCTGGCGGGTGTCAATTAGGCACCGCGAGCTTGAGCGCAGTGGCGCCGTGTTCGCGCGCGAACGGGAACTCAGCAAGGTTGGAAAGGTAGCCGGGTGATCGGGATTGTCATCGTCGCCCATGGCGGACTTGCCCGCGAATACCTGTCCGCGGTCGAACACGTCGTGGGGGAACAGCCCGCCATGCTGGCCATCTCGATCGAGGCCGACGCGGACCGCGACGCCAAGCAGGTAGAGATTTCGCAGGCCGCCGACGCGGTGGACACCGGCGGCGGCGTGGTGATCGTCACCGACATGTTCGGCGGCTCTCCCTCCAACCTCTCACTCAGGGCCTGCCGCCCCGACAACCGCCGCATTCTCTACGGTGCAAACCTTCCGATGCTGATCAAACTGACCAAGAGCCGTCATCTTTCGGTGCCAGAGGCCGTGCGCAACGCGCTGGAGGCCGGGCGGAAATATATTGACAGCCAGAACATAAAGCCTGACTCCCCGTGACCGGGCGATCTGCTGAAAGAAAGACCTGTATCCATGACGACCTCTGTCCGCCGCGCGCTGAAGATCATCAACGAAAAGGGCCTGCACGCCCGCGCGTCCGCCAAGCTGGTGGAAGTGGTCGAAGGATTTGACGCAACGGCAGAGGTCAGCCGCGACGGGATGTCCGCCGGGGGCGACAGCATCATGGGGCTTTTGATGTTGGCAGCCGCCAAAGGAACCACTATTGAAGTCCAAACCTCCGGCCCGGACGCCGAGGCACTGGCCGATGCGGTTGAGGCGCTTGTCGCTGACCGGTTCGGCGAAGACTGTTAGGCCCGGGTGACCGGGCCACCCAGCAAGACGGATTGACGGCAGGCGCATGGTCGAAAGCACCCAAGCCACCTCTGTAAAGCGGCAGAGCGCGTCGAAAACCCCGGCGCCCTACGACAAGCGTCAGGTGAGCTATGCCAATACCTTCACGAACCCGTGGAAGTCGACGGCCATCCGCACGCTGGAATGGCTGACCGGAAAGATTCCGTTGCTGCGCATGGTGCGCCGGTTCGAACGCATGGGCCCGGTCGAGGGGCAGGCCTTCTGGAGCCAGGCCCTCGGCATCATGGGCATCGACATTCAGACCCCGCCGGAACAGATCGCCCGCATTCCCGCCAAGGGGCCGGTGATCATCGTCGCCAATCATCCGCACGGGCTGGTGGACGGGATGGTTCTGGCCGAACTGATCGGCCGGGTGCGCACCGATTACCGGATCCTGACCCGCTCTCTGCTGACCGGCGTCAAGGAGGTCGAACCCTTCCTGATCCCCGTCCCCTTCCCGCACGAAGAGGACGCCCGCGAACAAAGCCTTGAAATGCGCGCCCGCGCGATGGACCACCTCAAGGCCGGCGGCGTGATCGTTCTGTTCCCGTCGGGCGTCGTGGCCTCGTCCGAGACATGGTGGGGAGAGGCGCAGGAGGCGGGCTGGAACCCCTTCACCGCCAAGATGATTCAGCGCTCGGGCGCGACCGTGGTGCCGATCTTCTTTCCCGGCCAGAACAGCCGGGCCTATCAGATCGCCAATCAGGTCTCGGCCACGGTCCGTCAGGGCCTGCTGATCCACGAGGTCGTGCATGCCTGCCGCCGTCCGCAGAAACCGGTGGTCGGAGAGCCGATCAGCCCCGAAGAGGTCAAGGCCTTCAAGGGCGGTCAGCGAGAGTTCGTGGCATGGCTGCGCGAGGTGACTCTGGGCCTGCGCGAATACTGATTTCGCGCCCCATTCGGACGCGACTTTCCTAACGGTTGGTAAATCCGTCTCTGTAAGTCCTTGATCCTGCATTCCCCCTAACTTGTCCACGCGTGGACACCCCTTTCGGGATGCCCGCGCGCAAGGGGTCAGGCGGCGGCTCAGGCGGCCCGCAATTCCAGGATTTCGCGGGCCTGCTGCCATGTCGCCACGGG
The DNA here is from genome assembly GCF_052266595.1 of Antarctobacter jejuensis. NCBI lineage: Bacteria > Pseudomonadati > Pseudomonadota > Alphaproteobacteria > Rhodobacterales > Roseobacteraceae > Antarctobacter > Antarctobacter jejuensis. Next base: position 23,621 of record NZ_JBQQXJ010000007.1, read on the forward strand.
CCGCTCATATTTCTCGCACAGCTTCACCGCCCGCTCGACCAGCGCCGCATTCGACGGGGCCAGCCGCTCCTTGTCCCAGCGGACATTGTCCTCCAGCCCGGTGCGGGTATGCCCGCCCGCCGCGATGCTCCACTCATTGACCTCGACCTGATGCCGCCCGATCCCGGCCGCGCACCATTCCGCGTCAGGCGCCAGCCTCTGCACGGTCTTGATGTAATAGTCGAAGACCTCGCGATCACAGGGCATCGCGTTCTTCACCCCCATCACGAACTGCACGTACAGCCTGCCCGGAATGCGCCCGTCCTTGTTCATCTCGGCCGCCTTGAAGATATGGCTGAGGTCAAAGGCCTCGATCTCCGGCTTGACCTCATAGGTCCGCATCTCGGAGGCCAGCCAATCCACCAGATCCGGCGGGTTCTCATAGACGCGGGTCGGAAAGTTGTTGGACCCCACCGACAGCGACGCCATGTCCGGCCGCAGGGGCAGCATCCCGCCCCGCGCCGCCCCGGCACCCGACCGGCCGCCGGTCGACAGCTGAATGATCATGCCGGGGCAATGCTTTTGCAGTCCCTCCATCAACCGCCCGAACCGCTCCGGGTCAGAGGTCGGCGTCTCATCTTCCAGACGGACGTGACAATGGGCGATGCTCGCCCCGGCCTCGAACGCGGCCTGCGTGCTTTCCACCTGCTCCTCGATCGTGATCGGGACGGCGGGATTGTCCTTTTTCTTCGGCACAGAGCCGGTGATGGCGACGCAGATGATGCAGGGCTTGGTCATGACAGGCGCTCCCCTCGCTTTTGTCGGTCTTGGTGACGGACAGGGTAATCAGAATTTGGACAAGGGAGAAGCTGGGAAGCACTGCCCCCCGGCCCTTCCGGATCGGCTCAGATGTCAAAGAAGACGGTTTCGTCCTCGCCTTGCAGGCGGATGTCGAAACGATAGACCACCTTGCCGTCCCGTTCCGTCCGCTTGGCCAGCAGGGTGGCGCGGCGGCGTTCCCATTCGATCAGGTTCATGACCGGATCCGCGGCGTTCGCCTCGGCCTCGTCCTCGAAATACATCCGCGTGTTGAGGCCCACATTGATGCCCCGCGCGACAATCCAGAGGTTGATATGCGGTGCCTGCAAGCCCACGTTGCGGCCCGGCGTCTTGCCCGGCTTGACGGTGTCGAACCCCCATTCGCCGGTGGCGAAATCGGTGATCACCCGGCCCCAGCCGCGAAAGCCTTCTTCGACCTCACCGCCGCCTTCGGGGTGGGCATAGATACCCTTGGCGTTCGCCTGCCACGCTTCCAGCAGCACGTCCTTGACCGGAGAGCCGGTACCGTCGATCACCAGCCCTTCGACGCGGATGCGCTCTCCCTCGGCATTCGGGCCCGCGATGTCCCAGCCCAGTTCCTCTTTGTAGAGATCAAAGCCCGCTGCTCCGGGGGCCAGTCCGATGTGAACATAGGGCCCGGCGGTCTGCGACGGCGTTTCCTTGAGGTAGTCGAGTTTCTGGACCATGGTCATTCTCCTTGTGCGCCTTCCGGGCGGAAAACCGGTTTCCACTTTTCCTGAAGGCGCATCAGTTCCCCTCCAGACGGTTTTCGAACAGGGTCGAGCGGCGACCACGCAGCACGATGTCGAACTTGTAGGCGATGCTGTCGAGCGGGATCGTCGCATTCATGTCCAGCGCCGCGATCACGCTGTCGATCGCCTCTTGGCTGGGGATCGTCTGCACGATGGGGCACTTGGCAATCAGCGGATCGCCCTCGAAATAGATCTGGCTGATCAGCCGTTGCGCAAAAGCGGTGCCAAAGACCGACACGTGGATATGCGCGGGCCGCCAGGAGTTCACGTAGTTGCGCCACGGGTAGGCGCCCGGCTTGACCGTGCGGAAAAAGTAATACCCGTTCTCATCGGTGATCGTCCGCCCGCAGCCGCCAAAGTTGGGATCGATGGGCGCAAGATAGGTGTCCTTCTTGTGCCGATACCGCCCGCCTGCGTTGGCCTGCCAGATCTCGACCAGCGTGTTCGGCACCGGGCGCGCGTTTTCGTCCAGAACCCGGCCGTGCAGAATAATCCGCTCGCCAATGGCGCTTTCGCCCGGCTGCGCGTAGTTGAAGATCAGGTCGCGGTCCATCGGATCGATGTCATTGTGGCCAAAGACCGGGCCGGTGATCTCGGACACCGAGTTCTGCAGGCTGATCAGCGAATACTGGGGCGAGCGCGCGACGCTCGTCTTGTATTCCCGGGCATAGGCGGGGGGATGCCTGTCGCGGTCCCGCTGGTAGAATTCGCCTTGGGTGGGCATGTCGGTCTCTCCTCACTTGTCCTCGGGGTGCGCGTCGTCCCGGGTATTCTTTGCGGCGTCCATTTCGGCATAGGTCTGCTTGGCCAGCTTCAGCGCGTGATTGGCGCGCGGCACGCCCGCATAAATCGCCACATGCTGAAACGCCTCCAGCACATCTGTCCGGCTGGCCCCGGTCCGTTCCGTGGCGCGGATGTGCATGGGGATTTCTTCGAAGTTCCCCAACGCGGCCAACAGCGCCAGCGTCAGCATGGATCTCTCGCGCGGCGCAATCCCGTCCGAGGCCCAGACCGTGCCCCAGGCGCTCTCGGTGATGAGCGTCTGAAAAGCCTCGTCCATCGGGGTCTTGGCCGCTTCGGCGCGGTCCACATGGGCATCGCCCAGTACGCTGCGGCGGGTTTTCATTCCGGTCTCAAATCGATTGGTCATGGGTGTCCTCCGCCTGCGTCGCCCCCTGCGCGCTGAACCGCAGGACCAACAAACCCCTCTCCCCAACCTTGAACATGATGGTATTGGCAAAGTAAAATGGCATTTTCGCCATGATGGTTGTCAAAATTGGAAAGTGAATGCTCGACCGCCGGATAAAGCTGCGCCATCTGGAGGCGGTTACGACGATTGCACGGCACGGCAGCCTGAAAAGCGCCTGCGCAGAACTGAACCTGACGCAGCCCGCCCTGTCGAAAACCCTGAAAGAGCTGGAGGAACTCCTTGGCGCCGTACTGATGACGCGGGACCGTGCCGGGGTGCGGCTGACGCCCGAGGGTGAGGTTTTCCTTGAATTCGCGGGGCAGAGCCTTGCAGCGCTGCGGCGGGGCATATCCGGGGTGGCCGATGTGCGGCAGGGCGGGGCCGAGGTGCTGCGCGTCGGTGCACTGCCCAGCGTGGCGGTGCGTTTGATGCCGCGCGTCGTGGCGCGCTTTCGGCAGTTGTCGCCCGCAACCCAGTTGATCCTGCGCGACGGGGCGCATGGGGCTTTGACGCGCGATTTGCTGGCGGGGTCATTGGACCTTGTGATCGGGCGCATGGGCGCGCCCGAGACGATGGCGGGCGTGTCGTTCACCCAGTTGTATCAGGAACGGGTGGTCTGCGTGGTGCGGCGCGGGCATCCGCTGGCCACGCGCGACGGATTTGCGCCGAGCGAGCTGACGGACTGGCCGGTACTGTATCCACCCGAAGGCTCTGCGATCCGGCCGCTGGTCGACCGCTGGTGTCTTGCGCAGGGGTTGGGCCTGTTCCGCGACCGCATCGACTGTGTGTCGGGCGCCTTCGGGCGGAGGTTTTTGCGGATATCGGACGCGGTCTGGTTCATCTCCGAAGGGGTGGTCGCCCCCGAAATCGAAGATGGCGCGCTGGAGGCCCTGCCATTGGACCTGAATCTGACGGCTGGCCCCGTGGGGCTGATGACCCGCCATGACAGCGCGGCCTCGCGCAGTAGGCAGTTGTTCGAACGTGCCCTCCGACACGAAGCAGAGACTTTACCCATATCGTGAGCACGAATCGCATTCGTCCACAACTTAATGCGGTGTTCATCAAAATATCGCTTTACACACCCCTCTCTGGACAGGCACCATATCTTGTAAGGGCGCGGGTATGCCCCGCAGACCCTTGAGCAGGCAGCAAGCGCTGGGGGCCGAAAAAGCCAGCAGCGCCATAACCAAAGAGGTGGCAGCATGGCCCTGTCCGAGCAGTATCTCACCGACGACTTGCACCCCATCGACCTTGTCGAGCACATCGCCGAGTTCAACGATTGGGACTTCGACCGCATCGCGGACGACCAGATCGCCATGGCGGTTGAGGGGCAGTGGCGCACCTACTCGATCACGCTGGCCTGGTCCGCCTTTGACGAAACCCTGCGGATGATCTGCACCTTCGAGATGGAGCCGCCCGAGGCCCAACTGTCGGAGCTGTACGAAGGGCTGAACCTGATCAACGATCAGTGCTGGGCCGGGTCGTTCAGCTATTGGGCCGAGCAAAAGCTGATGGTCTACAAATACGGGTTGGTTCTGGCCGGGGGCAATGTTGCCAGCGCTGAGCAGATCGACACCATGATCACCGCTGCCGTACTGAGCGCAGAACGCTATTACCCGGCGTTCCAGCTGATGGTCTGGACCGACAAGACCCCGAAAGAGGCGATGCAAGTGGCCATTGCCGAGGCCTACGGGCGGGCATGATCGGGATGGGGGCTCTGCCCCCGTCGTCACCTGCGTGACGACTCCCCCGGCGGTATTTCGAAAGAGAAGAAACAGAGGCGCGCAGTGGCAGCGCCCTTTTTCATTTAGACCGGAATTTCCCTTGAGTTGAATCGGGCGGGCGGCAATTCTGCCCATACAAGAACAATCCAGGGAGAGTGACCATGAAAACCCGCCTTTCGGCGCTGGCTATGCTATTGGCCGGGGCCAGCCCCCTATTGGCCCAACAGGACGACGGCGCCTGTAACGCCTTGCGCGACACCGTGTTGTCCGCGGGGAATGTCACCTCTGCCCGGGTGATTGAGAGCGAGGGACTGCCCGCCTATTGCGAAGTGCGCGCCACCGCCCTTCCGGCCATTTCCATTGAGGTGCGCCTGCCGATGGACGGCTGGAACGGCAAGTATTACCAGGCGGGCTGCGGCGGGTTCTGCGGCATTCTGGGCCGCGCCGATGCCGGGTCCAGCTGGATCAACGCCATGCGTCCGGGGCTGGAGCGGGGCTATGCCACGGCCACCTCTGACAGCGGGCATCATGCCTTGAGCGTCGTGGATGCGGGCTGGGCCCACAACAACCCGCATGCGGAGCGCGACTGGGGCTGGCGGTCGATCGGCGAGACCAACCGCGTGGCGCAGGTGATGATCGAGGCCTTTTATGGCAGCGGTTCGGAGCAGGCGATCTTTCAGGGATGTTCGACCGGTGGGCGCATGGCACATGTGGCGGCGCAACGGTATCCGGATATGTTCGACGGCATCATTTCCGGCGCGCCCGCGATGGATTACCCCGGCCTGGTCGCGACCAAGATGGCGTGGATCGTACAGGCCAATACGGCGGAGGACGGAAGCCAGATCCTTGGCCCGGAAGAGGCCAAGCTGATCGGCGACGCGGTCTATGAACAATGCGATGCGGTGGACGGGGCCGAGGACGGGTCGATTGCCGATCCGCGCGCGTGTGACGTGGATTACAGCGGGCTTGGCCTGAGCAATCAGCAGATGGACACGCTGATGAAATGGCGTGAAGGCCCCCGCAATGCCGCCGGAGAGCAGCTGTACCCGGGCGGCGTGCCGGAAGGGTCCGAACCCTTTTGGTGGCTCTGGCTGACGGGCAACGGCAAAGGCGGCGGAAACCTCGTTCCGGCGTTTGCCGTCAACTTTGGCCGCTACATGGCCTTTCCGGTGGATCCCGGCCCGGAATGGACGCCGATGGACTTCGACTTTGAGAAAGACCCGGCGCGGCTGGCGGTCATGTCCGAGGTCTATAACGGCGACAGCCCGGACCTGTCCAAGTTCCGCGAGGCGGGCGGCAAGATGATCGTCTGGCATGGCTGGGCCGATGCCATCGTGACCCCCTACAAGACCGTGGACTGGTACGAGAAGGCATCCGAGGCTGCAGGGGGCGAGGATGTTCTGAAAGAGAACGTCGCGCTGTTCATGGTGCCCGGCGTCGACCATTGCGGCATTCTGCCCGGACCTGACGGCATCAATGCCGCCAGCCTCGACCCGATGACGCCTCTGGAGGCGTGGCTGAACGAGGGCAGCGCGCCTGTCTCGATCATGGCCGAGTGACCTTGTCCCCTGCGTGCGGCGGGCCTAGTCTCCGCCGCACGTATCAAGGGGAACACCATGCAGGACACGGAACTGGCACGGCGCGGTCTGGCGCTGTTGGGATGCGGCAAGATGGGGTCGGCCATGTTGGCCGGTTGGCTGGCGCGCGGCTTGCCCGCTGGATCAGTTCGGGTGCAGGATCCCTACCCCTCGGACTGGCTGAAAGAACAGGGCGTGCTGATCAACGAAGGCTTTGGCGACAGCCCCGCCGTTGTCCTGATCGCCGTAAAACCGCAGATGATGGGTGAAGCCCTGCCGGCGCTGCAATCGCTGCCCAAGGGCCAGACACTGTTCGTTTCGGTCGCCGCCGGCATCCCCATGTCCACCTATGAGGCGCATCTGGGAGCGGTGCCCATCGTGCGCGCCATGCCCAACACCCCCGCTGCCGTGGGCAAGGGGATCACAGCGATCATCGGCAATGCGCAGGCAAGCGACGCGCATCTGGCGCAGGCCGAAGACCTGCTGTCCGCCGTCGGCGAGGTTGTCCGGCTGGACAGCGAGGCGCAAATGGATGCCGTTACCGGCGTCAGCGGATCCGGCCCCGCCTATCTGTTTCATATGATCGAATGCCTTGCCGCAGCGGGTGAGGCCGAGGGGCTGGCCCCCGACCTTGCCATGGCGCTGGCACGGTCCACCGTTGCGGGGGCGGGCGCACTGGCCAAAGAATCCGGTGAGGATCCCGCCCAGTTGCGCAAGAACGTAACCTCGCCCAATGGCACCACGCAGGCCGGGCTTGAGGTGCTGATGGATGAGGACAAGGGCCTGCCGCCGCTGATCCGTGCCACCGTGGCCGCTGCGGCCCGCCGGTCAAGGGAGCTGGCCAATGGCTGAGATCACCTATGACGATTTCCTCAAGGTCGACATCCGCCTTGGCACCGTGATCCGCGCGGAACCTTTCCCCGAGGCGCGAAAACCGGCGATCAAGCTCTGGATCGATTTCGGCCCCGAGATCGGAGAGAAGAAAAGCTCTGCCCAGATCACCCTGCATTACGACCCGGAAACGCTGGTCGGCAAACAGGTGATGGCGGTGGTCAATTTCCCGCCCCGCCAAATCGGGCCGATGCGGTCAGAGGTGCTGGTCCTAGGTGTGTCGGATGGTGCGGACGCAATCGTACTGATTGGCCCGGATCATGCCGCGCCGAACGGTTCGCGGATGCACTGAATGGAATACGGCCGCCGGGCATAATGGCGGCCGTATCCTTTTCCGGATCATACTTCCGGTGCCTTTGGGTCGGGAACAAGCCCCGGCCTGATCTTTGGCGGATCAAATTGCGGGTCGTCACGCTTGATCCTGCGCGAAATGAGACGCCCGAACGGCCGCGCCGCCACTAGGCCAAGGATCACCGACAGAGCGATTGCGTTCCAGCTGTACCATTCCACCGCCAGAAAGGTGACGATCAGGGCGCCTGACACGACGGTGAAGACAAGCAGGCTGATATACCACGACAAACGGTCCATGATGCTGCTCCTTTCAAGAAGGAGAACGTACCGCCTTCCGCAGGGGTTCCCTTGACCTTGGCCGCGGCTTGCGGTTCGCTCGCCGGACAGGAGGACGCGCCCATGACCATGCCCGCGATTACCGGCCACGGGGTTTTCACCCCCGAACTCAGCATCTCGAACGAGGAACTGGTGGTGGCCTTCAACGCCTATGCGGATCGGTGGAATGCCGAGCACGCGGCGGAAATTGCGGCAGGCGAGGTGCAGGAGATGGCGCATTCCAGCCCGGATTTCATCTTTTCCGCCTCGGGCATCGAACGGCGCTATGTGCTGGACAAGGAGGGCGTGCTGGACCCCGGGCGCATGTATCCTCGGCTGGACCCGCGCCCGGACGAGGCGCCGGGCATCATGGCGGAAATGGGGGTGGATGCCTGCCGCAAGGCGATGCAGATGGCGGGCCGTGCGGGCGAGGACGTGGATCTTGTGATCTGCGCCGCGTCGAACCACGAACGCGCCTATCCGGCCATCGCCATCGAAATCCAGACGCTGCTGGGCTGTGGTGGATTTGCGTTTGATATGAACGTGGCCTGTTCCTCTGCCACTTTCGGCATTCAGGCCGCCGCCGACATGATCCGATCCGGCAGCGTACGCCGGGCGCTGGTGGTCAACCCGGAGATCTGTTCAGGCCATCTGGAATGGCGCGACCGCGATTGTCACTTCATCTTTGGCGATGTCTGCACGGCCGTTCTGCTGGAGGCGTCGGACGACGCGAAAGGCGGGCGCTGGGACATCCATTCCACCCGCTGCGCCACGCAGTTTTCCAACAACATCCGCAACAACAGCGGTTTTCTGCGCCGCGCCCATGACCAGATGGAGGACCGGCGCGACATGCAGTTCATGCAGAACGGGCGCAAGGTCTTCAAGGAAGTGCTGCCTATGGTTTCGGCCCATATCCTCGACCATATGGAAGAGGAGGGCTGGCACGCGGATCAGCTGAAACGCCTGTGGCTGCATCAGGCAAACAAAACGATGAACGATTTTATCGGGAAAAAGGTGCTGGGCCGGGTGCCGGAAGCGGGTGAACAACCCAACATCCTGCAGGACTATGCCAACACGTCATCCGCCGGGTCGATCATCGCCTTTTCCAAACACTCCGACGACATGGCACCGGGAGACCGTGGCGTGATCTGTTCGTTCGGCGCAGGCTATTCGGTTGGATCGGTTCTGGTCGAACGGGCCTGAGCGGCTTCTTCGGCCTCCATCGCCTCTTCCAGTTCTTCGGCCTCGTCCTCACCGCCGGCAAGGACGGCGGTTTCCGGCGTGATGCCCTTGGCCGGGGCCGACATCTGGAAGGCACGCTTTTCGGCGTCCGGCACAGCGGCGCGCTGCAGGATGCGCCAGAGCGTATAAACGATCATCACCACATGGGCCACGACCGTGGTCAGGAAAAGGCCCTGCGCCCCGGTGGCAGACATGGCGACACCAGCGACCAACGGACCGCCGATACTGCCGATGCCATAGACCATCAGCAGTCCTCCGGACACCTGAATGGCGGTCCCTTCGGGAGCGTGGTCGTTCGCATGGGCGACGATTATGGGATACATCGCAAAGATCGCCGCACCGAAGGCCGCAACCAGGACAAGGTTCATGAACTGGTCCTCTGGTGCCAACAGGATAAAGCCCAGATCCACAGCAAGCGCGACAACCGCGACAAAGACCAGAACCTTGCGCCGGTCCATCCGGTCGCTGACGTATCCGATGGGAACCTGCGCCAAGGCCCCCGCCAGCACCGGGATCGAGGCAAAGAGCGCAATGGCTGACAGCGGCAGGCCGACACCTCCAGCGTAGACCGCTGCCAAGGTCCCGAAGGACCCGTTCGAAATGCCGACAAGGAATACCGCCGCCACCGCCACCGGCGAGTTGCGCCAGAGAAGGGCGAGGTTGAGCTTGACCGAGGTCAGCGGCGGCGGCGACTCGGACGTCGACAGAGCGGTGGGCACCAGCGCCATGCAATAGACGATCGCCGCCACGGCGAAGAACAGAAAGCCGCTGGCATCGCCGGTCGCCACGGCCATCTGTCCGGCGGTCGTCGCGCCAAGATTGACCATCGTGTAGATGCCAAAAATGGTGCCGCGGCTTTTGGGGCTGGCCTTGTCCGACAGCCAGCTTTCGACGATCATCGCCGCCCCGGCAAAACAGAAACCGGACACCGCACGCACCGGGATCCATGCCTCTGTCCTGACCACCAGCGCCTGCAGCAGGATCGCCACGGCGGCAAAGGCGCACATGACACCAAAGGTGCGGATATGCCCCACCGATCCCACCATGCGCGGCACGTAAACACAGCCAAGCACGTACCCCACGGCCCAGCCCGTCCCCAACAGGCCCAGCGAGGTGGCCGAAAACCCCTCTGCAGTCCCCCGAACCGGCAGGATCAGCGCATGCATGCCCCCCGCAAACAGCAGGAGGGCGGAACCGAACAAAAGGGCGCTGACGGGGAGAAGCTGTCTTATCATGGCCGCCAGCCTAGAGGTTCAGTGTAAAGCTGCAATATTCGTCTTGTCCTGAAAACGCCGGAACACGACCCGTCGCATCACGCTGTAGAAAGCTTGGGCCGATCCTCATCTTTCAGCAACATGAGCAAGGAAGCGGCCGTCAGCGCCACGCCCGGCAGCACCATCAGCGTCGGCACCCCCTGCCCCAGCGCCAGTTCCCAGAGGATCACACAGCTGGGCACGATATAGGTATAGGCCATGACCTTGGCCGCAGGCAGGCGCAGGGTGGCGTAGCGCAGGATGACAAAGGTCACGCCGGTCGCGGCCAATGCGACATAGAGGATCGTCCACCAGACAATCGCGGGCAATGCGGCCCAGTCCATCGCCAGCAGATCCTGTCCCGCCCAGAGGCACAGGATCACCGATCCCGCCGTCAGGATGCCCGCGTTGAAAGCGATGCCGGATTCGCCCCGGCTGAGCCTGCGCAGCATCGGCGCATAGAGCGCATGCGCGATGCAGCCCCAGAAATATATTGCCTCTCCCCGCCCAATCTCGAACCGCATAAGTGCCGAAATATCCGCGTCGAAAATCACCCAGAGCGCGCCGATGCCTCCCACAACGATGGCCAGCGCCATGCGGGGGGTCGTCACCTGCTTTACGACGAAATAGCCGAACACCGCCGTCAGAGCCGGATTAAGGGTAAAGACCGCGGCCATGCTGACCGGTTCTGCGGTCTTCAGACCCTCGAACATGGTCACGAAGTAGAGGACGAACAGCCCCGCCAGCACGAAATACCGCCAGGGCGCGGCGAACAGCGCGCGGTTCACCTTGCCCGTGGCCAACGCCCAGACCCACAAGACCAGACCCGCGATCACGAAACGCACCGCGTTCAGCACCGCCGGATCGATATGGGGCGCCGCCAGCCCACCCAGAGAGAACGACCCGGACACCAGCATGGCAAAGCACAGCATGGCCAGATGGCCGCGCCCCGCCTCTGTCATCGGGCAGACCCTTCTCCGGCAAAGGCCTTGAGATGGGTCAGAAAGGCCTGAACCTTGGCGGTCCGGTGAAGGTCCACATGCGTCACCAGCCACAGCGGAGAGGCCCACTCCTCTCTTGGCGGCATGATCTGCACCAGCTCGGGATATTGCGCCGCCTCACGCGTGCCAAGAAAACCGATCCCCGCGCCTTCGACAATCGCCGCCTGGATCACCCGCGCATCGGTACTGCGGAATACCACTTGTTCGAAGGGGACATTGGCTTTCAACCAACGCTGGAACGGGGCGCGGCTGTCCGGATCGTCATGGGCGACGAAGTGATGGGATTTCAGCGCCTCCTCATCCTCTGGCATGCCCATCGCGGCCACATAATCCCGATGCGCATACATGGCGATGTCCTGCCGGTTGAACGGCTGCACCACGTTGTCCGGCTCTTGCGGGGATGCCCCCGCGCGCAGCGCCACATGGGCCTCACCGTATTCCAGCCGAAAGACCCGGTCATCGGTCAGGAACCGCACAATCACCTCCGGGTATTTCTCGCGAAAGCTCTTGAGCGCGGGCACCATCAGCGGCGCGAAAGACACCAGCGATGTCACCATCAGGTCCCCCGCCACATCGTTGCCACGCCCCTTGATCCGGCCTTCCAACTGCTGGAGCTGGTCATCGGTGGTCTGCGCCACGCGCATCAGGTCCTGACCGGCCTCCGTCGCGGTGTAGCCGCGCGCGTGGCGCTGGAACAGCTTGACGCCCATCCGGCCTTCCAACGCATCGATATGCCGGATCACGGTGGCATGGTGCACGCCCAGAACCTCTGCCGCGCCGCTGACCGTGCCAAGCCGGGCCACCTGATAGGCGGTCCGGATCTCATCCCAGTTGTCCATACAAGACTCCGAATATGTGCGCTGAGTAACAGTTGCTGTGATTTTTGCGCAATTGCGTTCGGAAACGCAATAACCAAATCTCTGTCATGAATAACCTACCCTCCCAAAGGACCCCGACCATGACCAACACCGTTCTGCGCATCGACGCATCCGCCCGCACCGAAGGATCCGTCAGCCGCCAACTGGCAGATGAGGTGATCTCGCGCCTGAAACCGGCCAAGCTGATCTCTCGCGATCTGGTCGACACCGTGCCGCAAATCGACGGCGCGTGGCTCGCCGCCAACATGACCCCGGCAGAAGACCGCACTCCGGCGCAGCGCGCCAAGTTGGCACTGTCTGATGCGCTGATCGAAGAGGTGCAGTCGGCCGATACCATCGTCATCGCCCTGCCGATTTACAACTTCGGCGTGCCCTCCAGCCTGAAGGCCTGGGTGGACATGATTGCCCGCGCCGGGATCACCTTCAAATACACCGAGACCGGTCCGGTTGGCCTGTTGGACGGCAAGCGCGTGATCTTTACCATCGCGTCGGGTGGCACAGAGGTGGACGGCCCGATCGACTTTGCCACCCCGTGGCTGCGCCATGTCATGGGCTTTGTCGGCATCACCGATGTGCAGATGGTGCGGTCTGACCGCCTGATGGTGGATGCCGAGGCGTCGCAGGAGCGCGCCAAGGACGACCTTGAAAAGCTGGCGGCCTGATCTGCCTATCGTCCGGGGCCGCACTGTGCGGTCCCGGAAATTGACTGTAATACGCCGCGCCCCTAGCGTCGGGACATGGCCGTCATCGAAAATACGGACTCGGTCTTTGAGGCCAGCATCCGCTCTCGACTTGCAGGGATCATCCTTCTTGTCCTCGGGCTGGTCTTTTCGGCCCTTGGCGTGGCCGCACTGGCAGAGGGCGAAGCACAGGGCGGTATCTTTGTCGCAATCGGAATCGGCATGTCTGGGCTTGCCATCTGGCTGCTGTCCCGCTGCACCCGTATTCGGCTCGACCGGTCCGACAACAGCGCCCGCATCACCTTTTCCAGCGTACTGGGTCAGCGCCGCGTTGATCTGCCTTTAAACGCGATTTCACACGCCAGCGTGTTGAAGACGCGCAGATCCGGCAAACGCCTTTACCAGCTTGTTCTGAATGTCCCCGCAGGAGAGCACGCCGGCACCTATTCGCTGACCGGCGGATACAGTTCCGGCGGATGGCCAAAGGGCCGCATGGCGCGGGCAATCAATCGCTGGCTCGGTGTCGAAGAGACCTGAGTGAGACGTCAGCTTGACGCGAGCCCGGCCCCGATTCCGCCCAGCAGGGTGCGAACTTCGGGATCCCGAGGATCCAGTTCCGCATAGACCAAAGCCGATTCCGGGTCGCGGAACACATCGAGGGGATAGGGCATCCGCGCCCGCACCGCGTCACGGTACAGCTTGCAGATGCCAAAGTTTACCTTGCCCGGGGCAAAGATAGAGGTCCGCGCACGCGGGTCACGGGCCTCGTGATAGGCGGTCAGCCGATGGGCAAGCCGCGCCGTCTCCGCAAAGAAGTTTTCGGGGAAGGTACAATCCATCACGTCCAGCAGGATATGCTGCCCGCCGTCGAACAGCGGGTCCGAACGATAGCGCAAGAGCGTCTCGATGTTCTGATCCACGGTGACATCACCCCGAAACAGGACAAGCACAATATTGAGATGTGGGAGAATTTGATAGCTGGCAGGCATGGCGAACCGGACACTTGATATGGGAGAGCCCGCGCTCACTGACACAGGAACGGGTGATTGTGCAACGCGTCTCTCTGACGCCTGCCGCGCGGTCGCGGCCCAACCCGCTGTCTGCCTTGACTCAGGGGCCCGCATCGCCTAATCGGTCCCGAACCTCCGGAAGCCTCTTTGTCTTCCGGTCCCTTGGGCTATGCCCGGGATCGCCCTCCGTCAGCGCGTTGCGCCCACGGGGGCTTTCACGCATTGGCCTTTCGGGCATTCATTGCCCGCCACGATTGTGATGCCGGTCGCGCCCCCTTACCTTGGGGGAAGACCAAAGGAAGACGAGAAGAGGAGGCCAAGCGCCCCATGTTCGAAAATCTCTCCGAGCGCCTTGGCGGCGTTTTCGACCGGCTGACCAAGCAGGGCGCCCTGTCCGAGGATGACGTCCGCACCGCCCTGCGCGAAGTGCGTGTTGCCCTGCTGGAGGCCGACGTTTCGCTGCCCGTGGCGCGCAACTTTATCAAGGCGGTCGAGAAAAAGGCCACCGGCGCCGCAGTCACGAAATCCGTCACCCCCGGCCAGCAGGTCGTCAAGATCGTCCATGACGAGTTGATCTCGGTTCTGTCGGGCGAGGGTGAACCCGGCAAGCTGAAGATCGACAACCCGCCCGCGCCGATCCTGATGGTCGGCCTGCAGGGCGGCGGCAAGACCACCACCACCGCCAAGCTTGCCAAGCGCCTGAAAGAGCGGGACGGCAAGAAGGTCCTGATGGCCTCGCTGGACGTCAACCGCCCGGCCGCGATGGAACAGTTGCAGATCCTCGGCCAGCAGATCGGCGTCGATACCCTGCCCATCGTCAAGGGTGAGGACCCGGTCGCCATCGCCAAACGCGCCAAGACGCAGGCGGGTCTGGGTGGCTATGACGTCTACATGCTGGACACCGCCGGGCGTCTGTCGATCGACGAAGAGCTGATGGCCCAGGTCGAGGCGGTGCGCGACGTCGCCAACCCGCGCGAAACCATTCTGGTGGTCGACGGCCTGACCGGTCAGGACGCCGTGCACACGGCAGAGAATTTCGACAACCGCATCGGGATCACCGGCGTTGTCCTGACACGGATGGATGGCGACGGGCGCGGCGGTGCCGCCCTGTCGATGCGCGCCGTCACCGGCAAGCCGATCAAGTTCGTCGGTCTTGGCGAAAAGATGGACGCGCTGGAGACGTTTGAGCCGGACCGCGTCGCGGGCCGCATCCTTGGTATGGGCGACATCGTTGCCCTCGTCGAAAAGGCGCAGCAGACGCTGGAGGCCGAACAGGCCGAGCGCATGATGAAGCGCTTTCAGAAGGGTCAGTTCAACATGAACGACCTGAAGATGCAGCTCGAACAGATGATCAAGATGGGCGGCATGGAGGGCATGATGTCCATGATGCCCGGCATGGGCAAAATGGCCAAGCAGATGGACGGCGCGGGCATCGACGACAAGATGCTGCGCCAGCAGATCGCGCTCATCAACTCGATGACCAAGAAGGAGCGCGCCAACCCGCAGATCCTTCAGGCCAGCCGCAAGAAGCGCATCGCCGCCGGTTCAGGCATGGAGGTCGCCGACCTCAACAAGCTGCTCAAGATGCAGCGCCAGATGTCCGACATGATGAAAAAGATGGGCAAGATGGGCAAAGGCGGCATGCTGAAACAAGCCATGCGCGGCATGTTCGGCGGCAAGGGCGGCCTGCCGCCAGAAATGGCGCAGGGCATGGACCCCAAGGCACTAGAAGCCGCGGCCAAGCAGATGGGCGCCAAGGGCGGCCTGCCGGGTCTTGGCGGTGCGGCCCTGCCCCCCGGGCTCTCTGGACTGGGCAAAAAGAAGTAAACCGTGCCCGCCCCCACGCTGCATACCCCGCGCCTGACGCTGCGCGCCCACACGATGGGTGATCTCGAACAGCTTTGTGATCTGTTCGGGACCGACCGTGCGCGTTTCATGGGCGGCCCGGTGCCCCGTGTGCAGGCTTGGCGCTGGCTGGCCTCCGAAGTGGCGATGTGGGACCTGATGGGGCACGGCGCCTGGGGCATCGAAACCCGCGACGGACGTTTTGTCGGCCAGGTCGGCCTGATGCGCCCGCCGCATTTCCCCGAACGTGAAATCGGCTGGACCCTGTTGGAAGCCGGTGAGGGCAAGGGCTACGCCCAAGAGGCCTCAATCGCAGTCTTGGCCTGGGCCTGGGCGCAGGGCTGGACGACACTGGTCAGCTACATTGCGCCCGACAATACCCGGTCTATCGCGCTGGCGGAACGTCTTGGCGCTGTCCATGACCCGGACGCGCCCCTGCCAGAGGGCGAAACCGCTGAAGACACCCTTGTATATCGCCATTCACCGGACGCAGATGGCACCCCGGAGGCCTACGCATGAGCCTCACCAGTGCCCCCCGTCTGGAAACAGACCGCCTGATCCTGCGCGGACCGGAAAAGCGCGATGCCGACGCGGTAATTGCCTTTTTGCGGGATCCGGTACGCGCGGACGGCTTTGGCCATATTCCGCTGCGCGGCGATGCATGGCGCTGGTTCACCTTGAATGTCGGCCACTGGCACTGGCACGGCTTTGGCTATTTCACCATCGAGATGAAAGAAACCGCAGAGCCCGTCGGAATCAGCGGCATCTGGTTCCCGGAAAACTGGCCGGAACCCGAACTGGGCTGGGTTGTCTTCGATGGTTATGAGGGCAAGGGCATCGCCCGCGAGGCAGCGGAGCGCGCGCGCCGCTGGGCCTACGAGGATCTGGGTTTTACCACGCTGACTTCGAACATCGTTCCAGGCAACACGCGCTCTGCCGCGCTCGCCTCCCGGATGGGCGCAACGTATGAGCGCACCTACTTCAACGAGAACATGGGCGAAGACGAACTGTGGCGGCACCCCGGTCCGGAGCTTGTGTTGAAATGACGCCCGAGATCTCGATCAGCACGGCCCGCCTGACCCTGCGCACGCCAATCCTCAACGATTTTGCGCCGGTGAATGCCTATGCACGTTCGCCGCGCGCACGGTTCACGGGCGGTCAGAAAAGCGACGAAATGGACATTTGGCGTAGTTTCCTGGGCGTGGCCGGACATTGGGCGCTGCGGGGCTATGGTCTGTTCACTGTCCTGAAAGACGGCACGCCCATCGGCCGCGTGGGCGTGATCGACCATATCATGTGGGAAGAACCCGAACTGGGCTGGCACCTCTTTGACGGGTTCGAAGGTCGGGGCTACGCCACCGAGGCAGCGGCGGCGGCTCGGGACTGGGCGGGTGAAACGCTCGGACTTGGGCCCCTGGTGTCTTACGTCCATCCTGAAAACACTGCCTCGCGCCGCGTGGCGGAACGTCTGGGCGCCGACTACGAACGGGACACATTGCTTTTGGGTCACTCGGCGCAGGTTTGGCGCCACACCGGAGGGCCGAACCCTTGATCGCGCCCTGTGAACAGCATCGACCCGGCCCCGCCGCGCGCTCCGCCGCGCGTCTTGGCGGGCGTTTGCCGGTGATCGACACGCGCCGCCTGCAACTGAGGGGCCCGCGCATTTACGATTTCGACGCCTATGCCAAGATCCTGTGTTCTGACCGCGCCGTGCACATGGGCGGCCCGTTCACACGGGCCGAAGCCTGGCGCGACTTCACCAACTATTGCGCCTGCTGGCTTCTGCACGGCTTTGGGCTGTGGACCATAGACGCGTCCACGCAACCGACCGCGGGCTTTGCGTTTGTCGGCTTTGAATACGACGACCCGGAGCCGGAACTGGGCCTCTTCCTGACCGAAGAGGCCGAAGGTGCAGGCATCGCCGCGGAAGCCCTGACCGCCGCGCGCGACTATGCGTTCGAAAACTTCGGTCTCGACAGCCTCGTGTCTTACGTGGCGCCCGAAAACACCCGCTGCATCGCGCTGATGACAGGGGCGGGCGCGCAGCGCGATACAGCGGCAGAGGCGCTGCTGCCTGACGAAACCCTTGTCTTTCGCCACAGGAAAGAGGTCGCCTGATGGGCCATCGCGACATCCCAGTTCTTGAAACCAAACGTCTGATCCTGCGGGGGCCGGACCCCAAGGACTACCCCGATTTCAAGGCGACCTTTGCCTCATATCGTTCGCGTTTCATGGGCGGGCCGTTGAATGCCTATGAGACATGGATGCTTTACGCTGCCGAGATCGGCCACTGGGAAATCCGTGGCTTTGGCATGTGGATGGTGCACCTGCGCGAGACCGGTGAAACCGTCGGCATGGCGGGCGGCTGGTTTCCGGCAAAATGGCCGGAGCGTGAGATAGCGTGGATCATCTGGCCGGACAAGGGCGGCCGCGGCTATGCGCTAGAAGCGACGGACCGGGTGCGCCGCTATGCCTACCGCGACCTCGGCTGGGAAACGGCCGTCAGCTATATCGACCCCAAGAACCTCGACAGCATCCGGCTGGCCGAGCGTCTGGGCTGCACCAAGGACCCTGAAGCGCCTTCGATCGACGGCTCTGACGCGGTCTACCGCCACCCGACGCTGGCGCAATTGCAGGGACAGCGCGGCCACGGCATCGATATGGAAATCGCACACTACCAGGATCCCCTCTTCAAACCGAAAGGCTGGGCCATTGACTGACGCCGTAACCCGCGCCGCCGAATTGCTGAAAGAACATCGCTCGTCGATCGACCGTCTGGACGCGATCCTTGTCTTTACGCTGGCCGAGCGGTTCAAACACACACAGGCCGTGGGCGTCCTCAAGGCGCAGCACGACCTTCCCCCATCCGACCCCGCGCGCGAGGAAAAACAGATCGCGCGGCTCCAGGATCTGGCACTCCAGGCAGACCTCGACCCGGAATTCGCCACGAAATTCCTGAACTTCGTGATTCAGGAAGTCATCCAACACCACAAACAACACCAATCCTGACGGACAAACCTGTCAGTCAAGCCATTCGATCAAAGGAGAAAACAAATGGCAGTCAAAGTTCGCCTCGCCCGTGGCGGTTCCAAAAAGCGCCCCTTCTACCGTATCGTCGTTGCAGACTCGCGCATGCCGCGTGATGGCCGCTTCATCGAGAAGGTCGGCACCTACAACCCGCTCCTGCCCAAGGACAGCGAAGAGCGCGTCAAGATGGATGTCGAGCGCATCCAGTATTGGATCGGCCAGGGCGCACAGGTCACCGACCGCGTGTCGCGCTTCCTCGAAGCGGCTGGCGTGATCGAGAAGAAAGAGCGAAACAACCCCAAGAAAGGTGCCCCGGGCAAGAAAGCCCAGGAACGCGCCGAAGAAAAAGCCGCCAAGGCAGCAGAAGCCGCCGAAGCGCCCGCAGACGCGGAATAAGCGCATCGCGACCGGGACGGCGGTATCACCCCGTCCCGACCGCTGTATGCGGGAATTGCCCCGGCACGCCTTGCGCGTCCGGGGCTTTTTCATGTCCGCGGAGGAGAATCCACCTAGCGGCAGGGCAACCGAACCGCCGATGCTCAATCGATGGCCGTAGCCCGCCATGCAGATGGTGACGCAACGCGTTCACCGTGAAAGGGGGCTGGCGCTCTGCCGCTTGTCGTGCCAGACCCGCCGCCATGTTCCGCCTTGTCCGTCTTTGTGTGCTGTTGCTCATCGCCTTTGTCGCGGGCATCTTCTTTGAACGTGGCAACCAGAAAGACCAGTGCGAGACGTCCGGCGGCCAGTGGATGCGCGTTGGCTTTTGCGCCGAACCATGAGGGAGAGCGATATGGATGACCAGATTTGCGTCGGCGCCATTGCGGGGGCCTTCGGGGTACAAGGAGAGGTCCGGCTGAAGAGCTTTACCTCGGATCCGCTGGCGATCGAGGAGTACGGCCCGCTCCGCACCGAGGACGGTGCGCGCGCCTTCGAAGTTGAGATCACCCGTGAAATCAAGAACGGCTTTGCCGCTCATCTGACCGGTGTCGCGACCAAGGAAGAGGCGGATGCGCTAAAGGGGACACGACTGTTTGCCCCCCGCGATCGCCTGCCAAGCCTGCCAGACGATGAATATTACCACACCGACCTGATCGGGCTGGATGTTTTCGACACCGGAGGCGCGGCCTTGGGTACGGTACATGCGGTGCACAATCACGGCGCGTCGGATTTGCTGGAACTGCGGGTTCCGGGCCTGTCGCGCACGGTTCTGCTGCCCTTTACTCTGGCCGCAGTGCCGACCGTCGACCTGAAAGCCCGCCGCATCGTCGCTGATCCGCCCGAAGGACTGTTCGACTGAGCGACAAGGGCACGCGCCACCAATAGCACCGCCCCAAGGTGGACACCCCCTCAGTGAATACACGCAAAAATTGCATGTCGCGATTTTTGCGCAACCAATGACCGTGACTCGTTCGAGCCTTTCTATTGGCCTTTCCGCAGCACGGGTGTGACCACAGGGCGGCGGACCTGCGCGCAACTGAAAACAAGCGGCCTCTTCACCCGGCTCTATCTCGAAACCCGAAACAAAAGCGCAGTAATTCGGGCGCCTCCGCCACGCTCAAGCCGCAATTTTCGTCCAATTTTAGCCGCATTCGATTTGAAACCGAGAGGTGGCATCGTGGACGCGATCATGTACCGCATACTGCTGACATGGGTGGCCATTGGCCCGGCCCTGATCCTTGTGATGATGCCGATCAGTGTGATCGGCGTTCCCGTGGGCATCGCCCTCAGCGCAACTGGCAGCGGCTACGCTGCACTGGTCTCGCTGCGCGGCAAGCGGTCATCGGCGCGGCGGATCGGCCCGGCCTTGTTGCGCCGCTCCGGCCTGACCAGGGCCCGCAAGGAACTGCCCGCCCCGGACGATCAGCGCATGGCCCTGGCCGACGCGCTTTCGGCGGCGGTCGAAGGCCGCGCCGAGCCAGAGGCGCCACCCACCCGCGCCACGGCCATTGCGCGCATCCTGTCCCGCATGCTGACCGGCTGGAAGGTATCCGACCTGAGCGAACTGCCCGACGACCTGACCATGGCACTATCCCAGTTGGAGCGTTTGCTGAACGCCGACCCCGATGAGGCAAGCAGGCTGGTGCAGCAGTTTCAGCGGCCGGATCTTGTGCAGGGCCTTCGGGAGGAAATCGACCGGATCGCAGCCGACCGTGCGCGCTACGAACGCGCCCTTGCGGCCTTTCGGGCGACGATCCGTTTGCAGGCCACAGCGACAGCCCCCCGGGATCTGGGGGACGCTCTGCAAAGCCTTGGCGTGCCGGACACCGATCTGTGGCACCGGATCGTTCTGGAACATGATCCCGCCGATCCTGTTCAGCGGGAGGCCGCGCTTTGGTGCGTGTCGCGTCCGAACTGCGACCGCGCCACCGTTGCGGCCTACTTCTCTCGTCTGCCAGAGAACGCGCAACTTGTGGCTGCCGCACTGGACGGTGACAACGCGTTTCTGCAGAGGGTCAAACACCTGATTTCGCGCAGCAACGCCGCCTATTACACGATGTCGGAGATCGCGTTCAAACCCATGCCCGAAACCGCCAGCAGGCTGGCCACGGAACTGGACGCGCTGGCCGCACTGACCAATGAGCCGCGCTGGCCCGATCCGCAAAGTGCGCTCGAAACGCTGGAGGGCCGCGACCCGCGCCCGCGCCGCGGCTGGGATCTGGCCACGGGTCGCCTGACCGAACCGCCGCACCGCGCAGACTATCTCTGATCCGCGCCCGCTTGCCCCGCGCCCCCGCACCGCGTTAACAGGGCCCCGCAAAGCAGGACCGCACATGTCAGAAAATACGCCCCCCACCCGTTCGCACGGGCGCAAGACCATCCGCCCGACCCTGAAACCACGCGACCTCATGGAGCCGGAGCCGGAACTGGCCCGCGCATGGCGCGCGCAGGTCATCACGCTGTTCCCGGAGGCCTTTCCCGGCATCCTTGGCCTGTCGCTGACCGGCAAGGCGCTGAAGGACGGTCTGTGGCAGTTGAACACCGTACCGCTGCGCGCCTTTGGCGAGGGCAAACATCGCAACGTCGACGACACGCCCGCAGGGGGCGGCGCGGGCATGGTGCTGCGGCCCGACGTGATGGGCGCGGCCATCGAAACCGCACGCGCCAACCAGCACGCCGGCGCGCCGCTGATCTACCTCTCGCCACGTGGACGGCCCTTTACACAGGGCATGGCGCGGGACTTGGCCACGCGCCCCGGTGTTACCATGATCTGTGGGCGCTTCGAAGGGTTGGACCAGCGTGTGATCGACCATTTCCAGATCGCCGAAGTCTCCATCGGTGATTACGTCCTGACCGGCGGCGAACTGGCGGCGCAGGTGATGCTGGACACCACGGTGCGCCTGTTGCCGGGCGTGCTCGGCAACGCCGCCTCGACCGAGGAAGAAAGCTTTTCCGACGGCCTGTTGGAGCATCCACAATACACGCGGCCCGCAGAATGGCAGGGCCGCCCGATCCCCGATGTCTTGCTGTCCGGCAATCACGGTGCCGTTGCGGATTGGCGCCGGGAACAGTCCGAAAAGCTGACGCGGGAACGCCGACCGGACCTGTGGGCCGCTCACCAAGCGAAAGAGACATGAGCGGGATCGCAGTCCGTAAGGCGACAGCCGAGGATTTGGCCGCCATCGTCGCCCTTTTAGCCGATGACCCGCTTGGCGCGACCCGCGAGGATGCTTCGCAGCCACTGAACGCCGCTTATGTGAACGCATTTGACGCTATCGCAGCCGATCCGAACCAGTTTCTGGCTGTGGCAACACGCGGCGAAAAGACCGTCGGCTGCCTGCAGCTGAGCTTCATCCCCGGGCTGTCCCGTCTCGGCGCATGGCGGGCACAGATCGAATCCGTCCGCATCGCGCGGGCCGAACGTGGCACGGGATTGGGTCGACAGATGTTCGAATGGGCCATCGAAACCGCGCGCGGGCGCGGCTGCACTCTTGTCCAACTGACCACTGACAGCGCCCGTCCTGACGCGCACCGGTTCTATGAAAGCCTGGGCTTCACCGGCAGTCACATCGGCTTCAAACTGTCTCTCTAAGGACGGTTTACAGGTGCCCCGACGCATGTAACGCTCTGCCCACCCCCGCATCGGAGCGCCCATGACCCTAATCAGATCTTTCACCCTCATAGCGCTGACAGCTTCACCCGTCGTGGCTTGGGAAAATACGCAGGAATGGCGCTTTGTCGGGACGGAGATCCAGTCTTTCAATCACGTCGTCCCGGATTTCGACGAAGACCCCGAGCAACTGAAAATCAAGCTGTTGGCCGAGAACGGGGCACAGACCACCTTTTCGATCGAGGCCGACAACGGCGTTGGAGACTGTGTCGAGCAACTGGGTTACGCACAGGGCAATCCGCATGTCATCATGGTTTTGACCGCCAACCTGAATGCCCAGACACTGAACGGCGTGACGCTGGCACAATGTTCGACCCGTTAGGGGCCGATCCACACGGCGAAACCCGGCCAATCGCCCTGCATTCTCCTTGATTTGCAGGGCGGCCCTTTCTATACACGCGCATCTTCCGGTGCCGGGGCGACTCGGTGCCGGTTGACGTTGTGAGCCCGAGCGCGGGCGATCAGCCGAACAAACAACAGCTGGCCTGCTATTTTCCCGACGGGAAACAATGGCTTGCCAGACATCTCCGCGGGCAAACCGCGACGAACATAGGAGTAAGGTCAGATGGATCTGATCGCACAGCTCGAGGCAGAACAAATTGCCTCGCTCGGGAAGACCATTCCCGATTTCAAGCCCGGCGACACCGTTCGCGTTGGCTACAAGGTGACCGAAGGCACGCGCACCCGTGTGCAGAACTACGAAGGCGTCTGCATCAGCCGCAAAAACGGCAAGGGCATCGCGGGTTCGTTCACCGTTCGCAAGATTTCCTTCGGCGAAGGCGTGGAGCGTGTGTTCCCGCTGTTCTCGACCAACATCGAGTCGATCGAAGTTGTCCGCCGTGGCCGCGTCCGCCGCGCCAAGATGTATTACCTCCGCTCGCGCCGCGGTAAGTCCGCGCGTATCGCCGAGGACACCACCTACAAGCCGCTCAAGTCCAAGAGCGCTGGCGCCAAGGCGTAAGGAGTCCAGAGATGAAAAAGAACCTGCACCCCGAATACCACGTCGTGAACGTCAAGATGACCGACGGGACCGAATTCCAGACCCGCACCACATGGGGCAAGGAAGGCGATACGCTCGTGCTCGACATCGACCCGACCGTGCACCCGGCATGGACCGGCGGCTCGGGCCGCATCCTCGACCAGGGTGGCCGCGTGTCGAAGTTCAAGAAGAAATACGAAGGCCTGGGTTTCTGATCCCACGCCATCGCAGATCGATTTACGCCGTCCCTTTTGGGGCGGCGTTTTTCGTTTGATCGCCCGGGTGCCGAACGCTAGCGGCAACGGGCGCCGGGCGCATCCAGCATCTGAAACAGCGCCGCATCCGAAGGATCGCGCGCCGTCACGGCCCCTGCCTCTTGCCGCAATCGCGACAGGGCGCGTTTCGATCTGGAGCCCCAGACGCCGTCCGGCCTGTCCGTCAGACAGCCCCGCGCGACCAGTTCTGCCTGCAGGCTGTAGACAAGCACCTGACGCTGCAGGGCCGCGGCCTCCGCTAGGATTGTCTCGCCCGGACAAGAGGTCGACGCATGGTGTTTGTGCGGCTGGATCTGCGCCGTGGGCACCCGGTAGGCGCGCTGCGCCTCTGACATGACACGGACATAGGCCAGACGTCCGGCGGGGGTCAGGCTTTCGTGGTTGAAGTCGCCCAACGCCACCACCGCGAAGTGCCCGGCGAAATCCGCCAGCGCCCCGGGGCCATATTCCGTGGACCGCGTGCCGGGTTTCAACCGCACGGGCCGCCCCTTGGCGATGTTGCCCACCTTGTCCACTGCGTAGTGGTAGGCAAACATCCCCAGACCCGCCTGCCCCGCATGATAGGCGTGGATGTTGCGCACCCGCTCGCCAATGGTTTGTCGATCCCGCGCCGCGCTTGCCCGGCGGAACAGATCCGCATCCGCCCCGGCAAACCCCTCATGATGAAAGGTAATATGCGTGATCCGGTCATGCGCGAACCCGCGCAGCGCGGATTGATCCGCGCCGCGCAACGGCACGGAAACTTCTCCGGGGTTCGACAGCGGCGCAGGCTCGGCAAGTACGGCACGTACTCCTGTCAATATGGCAAGGCAAACCAAAGAAAACCGCATGACGCCACTCCTGAGAAAATCAACGCTCACAGGTTAACACACCCGTGCGCCAATCCTTTGGCTTCGATTGCTCTCTACCGTCCCGCGCCGTTCTCTGACTCCGCGTTCAGACGTGTCCAAGCACCGCGTTCCAGCCGAGACATCACCCGTTTTCTGTAGTTTTCCGGATCAAGTGGTCGTTTGGCGGCATGACGGGTCTGATTGCAATACAAGCAGGCCGCAACGATGTTTCCCGCAGTATCGGCCCCGCCTGCCGATCGCGCGGTTAGATGCTCTGCCGTGCTTTGAAAAAGCCGTGCAAATCGGTGGGACACGCCATGTTTTCGCCGAAACCTGTCGGCGCAGTCCTCCCACATGGGTTGGCCACAATAGTAGCAGCGTCCTTTTTGGGCTGCCCATTTCTGTCTTCGAAGTTTCTTGATCTTGTTCTTCATCCATTCGCATCCGCGCTTTGGGTTTCAATCCAAACGGATGCGCACCAGACGAATTCTGGCCCCGGATAGGAGGCAAATGCCCGCGCAGGAGAATGGTCGAGTTAAACTCTTTCCACCGCCCCGCATTTCCATGGCTTGCCCGGACAATTTCTGCCTGAACTGTTGCGACACCAGCCGCCGCAACCACGCCCTGCATCAATGAAGGCGCCGCCTGAACAAAGGCTAGCAAGACTCGAACCAAAATGGCAAGCATCTTCGGCCCAACGGAAAAGGGGCCGCCAATGGCAGCCCCCTCGCTTCTACAGATACGGCTTTTGTCAGTGCGTGAACTTTTTGATCTCGCCGGTCTTCAGCCGTTCCAGATAGCTGTTCATCTCCCGACGCACGATCGGCATCAGGAAATACAGGCCAAAGACGTTGACCACCGCCATGGCAAAGATCGCCGCGTCGGAGAAGTCGATCACCGGGCCAAGGTTGGCCGAGGCCCCGATCACCACGAAGACGCAGAAAATCACCTTGAACGTGATCTCCTTGGTTTTTCCTTCGCCGAACAGGTAGGTCCATGCCTTCAGCCCGTAGTAGGACCAGCTGATCATGGTCGAGAAGGCGAACAGGATCACGGCAAACGCAAGGATCGTCGGGAACCAGCTGAACGCGCTGCCAAAAGCCGCCGCCGTCAGGCCCACGCCAGAGGTATCGCCAACGGTCTGGATCGACGTCCCCGCCTCGTTCAGCAGATAGTTGCCCGTTGCCTCGTCGATGACCAGTTGCTGGGTGATGATGATCACCAGCGCTGTCATGGTGCAGATCACGACCGTATCGATGAACGGCTCCAGCAGGGAGACGAATCCTTCGGTGATCGGTTCCTTGGTACGCACGGCAGAGTGCGCAATGGCCGCCGAGCCGACGCCTGCTTCGTTCGAGAACGCTGCCCGCTTGAAGCCCTGGATCAGCGCACCGACCATGCCGCCGGCCACGCCCAGCCCGGTAAAGGCGCCTTCGAAGATCTGGCCAAAGGCCCAGCCGATCATGTTGGCGTTCATGAACAGGATGATCAGCGCGGTACCGACATAGATCACCGCCATGAACGGGACGACCTTTTCCGTCACCGAGGCGATGGATTTCAGACCGCCGATGATCACCACAAAGACGATGGCCGCAAAGACCAGCCCGGTCAGGAAGCCGGGGTAGTCCCCCACGACACCGGTGATTGCCTGATGCGCCTGATTGGCCTGGAACATGTTGCCGCCGCCAAAGGCCCCGAGGATACAGAAGATGGAGAACAGAACCGCAAGGATCTTGCCCCCAGGCAGACCGCGCTCGGCAAAGCCCTTGGTCAGGTAATACATCGGGCCGCCCGAGACATGGCCGTCCGGGAATTCATTGCGGTATTTCACGCCCAGCGTACATTCGGTGAACTTTGACGCCATGCCCATCAGACCGGCGAGGATCATCCAGAAGGTCGCCCCCGGTCCGCCGATGCCCACGGCCACCGCGACGCCCGCGATATTGCCCAGACCCACGGTGCCAGACAGCGCCGTTGCGAGGGCCTGAAAGTGGCTGACCTCACCGGCGTCATCGGGATCCGAATAATCGCCCCTCACCAGCGCGATGGAATGCGGAAAGGCACGGAACTGGATAAAGCCGAAATAGAGCGTGAAAACGGTCGCCGCGACCACCAGCCACGCCACGATCCACGGGAAGGACGTGCCGGGAAAGGGGCTAAAGATAAAGGCCACGAACCAGCCTGTTGCCCCGGCAAAGGCATCGTTGACGGCCTGATCGATCGATTGTTCCTGCGCGCTGGCCGCGGCAGCAGATAGCAGTAAGCCCGCAACGGCAATCGCCGCGCGTTGAAATGGATTTTTCATGGTATTTGTCCTGTTTTCGAAGGCGCGTTTACGGGACGATGGTGCAGGGCACCGGCGAGGCCTGAACCAGTGATCCGGCGACAGAGCCGAAGACACGGCTGCTCAGCCCGGAATGGCCATCCCGACCGACGAACAACTGCGCCGCACCCTGTTTCTCGGCGATGCTGCAAAGGGTGTCGGCGATATGGCCGTAGCGAACCAATGTCTCGACGGGAACGCCCGCCGCTGACAGTTTGGCTCTGACCGGCTCCAGAATGATCTTCTCGGCCCTTTCCATCTCTTCCTTGCGGCGCTGATGGCGTTCTTCGATCTCGGTCGGGGTGAGAAAGGAATAGGGCGACCATTCCAACACATGGGCGATCACGATCGTCGCGCCCTGAGCTTGCGCCCGCTCTACGGCGAAGTCCAACGCGCGTTGCGCCGCTTCGCTGCCGTCGTATCCGACGACAAACTTGTCTGTCATTCTTGTTATCCTTGTCCCTGTTTCGCGTTATAGCTGTACGAAGGCTAGCAGGACGGAAACGGGCGATCTTACCGAAATGGCCCGCAGCAGGCCTCGGTTTGACCGAAATCTCTCGAAAATGTTTACTATTTCGTCACATTTCTTTAGCCGAAGCCGTTTTGAAACCTGCGACCCTCTGGCTCATGACGCATTCTGACATGCGAATGTATACAGGCGCACACCCGAGTCCATCGCCGGAGGAACGCGTCATGGAATTCCGCAAGATCACCGAAGACATCACCGTTTCGCCGCAGATCAACGCAGACCACCTGCAAGAGATCGCCGATGCGGGCTATCGCGCCATCGTCTGCAACCGCCCCGATGGTGAAGGCGCCGACCAGCCGACCTTTGATGAAATCGCCGCCGCAGCTGCCGACAAGGGCCTGCAGGTGCGCTATCTGCCCATCGTCGGCGGCAAGGTTACCGACGAAGACGCCGCCGCCTTTGGTGCACTTCTGCGCGAACTTCCCGGCCCGGTCTTTGCCTACTGCCGCACGGGCACCCGGTCCGCCACGCTCTGGTCACTCAGCCAGGCCAGCGCCCTGCCCCCGGCAACGATCCTCGCTGCGACGAAACAGGCGGGCTATGACATGGCAGGTGTGGTGCGCCGCATCGTGAACGGCGGCAAAACCCCGACGGATGAGGGCGACGCCAAATTCGATGTGGTCATCGTCGGCGGCGGCGCGGCAGGGATCGCCGTTGCCTCCAGCCTCAAGGCCCGCAAGGCTTCTCTGAACATTGCCATCCTCGACCCAGCAGATGTGCACTACTACCAGCCCGGCTGGACGATGGTTGGCGGCGGGATTTTTGAGGCGCAGACCACCGCGCGCACCATGGCCAGCCTGATTCCACAAGGCGTCCACTGGATCAAATCTGCCGTTGCCGCATTTGAACCGCAGAACAACGCCGTCATCCTCGATGGCTGTCGCGTGGTAAAATATGACCGGCTGATCGTCTGCCCGGGGTTGAAGCTGGACTGGCACAGCGTTGACGGATTGGTGGATACGCTGGGCAAGAACGGCGTGACCTCTAACTACCTCTATGATCTTGCTCCCTATACCTGGCAGTTGGTGCAGGGCCTGAAAGAAGGGCGCGCCATCTTTACCCAGCCGCCAATGCCGATCAAATGCGCGGGTGCCCCGCAAAAGGCCATGTATCTGTCCGGCGACCATTGGTTTCGCAACGGCACCCTGCGCAACATCGACATCCAGTTCATGAACGCGGGCGGCGTGCTGTTCGGGGTCAAGGATTACGTCCCCGCTCTGATGGACTACGTCAAGAAATACGACGCGCAGCTGAACTTCTTCCACAACCTGATTGCCGTAGACGGCCCGGCGAAAAGGGCGACCTTCAAGGTGGCCAAGCCCGATACCGACCCGACCGAGGTGACCGTCGACTTCGACATGATGCATGTCTGCCCGCCGCAAGTTGCCCCGGACTTCATCCGCGTGTCGCCGCTGGCCGATGCCGCCGGTTGGGTGGACGTCGATCAGGCCACGCTGCGGCACAAGACCTATGACAACATCTGGTCGCTGGGCGACGTCATGAACGCGCCGAACGCCAAAACCTCCGCGGCCGCCCGGATGCAAGCGCCGGTGGTGGCCGAAAACGTGGTCGCCGATACACGCGGGTTGTCGCCTAAGGCGGTTTACAACGGCTATGGCTCCTGCCCGTTGACGGTCGAGAAGGGAAAGATCGTGCTGGCCGAGTTCGGCTATGGCGGCGCGCTGCTGCCCTCGTTCCCCAAATGGCTGCTGGACGGGACAAAGCCGACGCGCGCGGCTTGGCTGCTGAAAGAGCAGATCCTGCCGCCGGTCTATTGGAAAGCCATGTTGCGTGGTAAGGAATGGATGGCCAAGCCAGAGTCGGTTTCTGCGGGATAACCCCTGCAGGAGCGCCCCGGGGCCACATGGCCCCGGGCGTTTTGGTCATTTCTACCCGGTCCCGCGTCGTTCCACCCCTTTTCAAATTCTTTTATTTGAATATATAGGGGCAAATCATGCGAATCCGGTGGATCAATTTCACCGCCCAGAGTTCAGGACATCCCATGAAACTCCCCTCGTCTGTCACGCAATACCTGCCGATCCTCACGTGGGCGCGGACCTATGACCGGGATACCGCCACATCCGACCTTGTCGCTGCCGTGATCGTGACGATCATGCTGATCCCGCAGTCGCTGGCTTATGCGCTGCTGGCCGGCCTGCCTGCCGAAATGGGGCTATACGCCTCGATCCTGCCGCTGGTCGCCTATGCGATCTTCGGCACCAGCCGCGCGCTGGCCGTTGGGCCGGTGGCTGTCGTCTCTTTGATGACCGCTGCGGCTATCGGCAACCTTGGGCTGACGGACCCGGCTCAGATCGCACTGGCCGCCGGGACATTGGCCTTCATCTCGGGCGTGATGCTGACCGTTCTGGGGGTGCTGCGGCTTGGCTTTATTGCCAATTTCCTGTCGCACCCGGTGATCGCGGGCTTCATCACAGCGTCGGGCGTTCTGATCGCGGCCTCGCAGCTCAAGCATATCTTCGGAATTGACGCGCACGGTCACACCCTCGTGCAGGTGGTCGGCTCCTTGCTGTCGCACCTGCCGTCGACCAGCATCGTCACGCTGATCATCGGCGTCAGCGCCACCGCCTTCCTGTTCTGGGTCCGCAAGGGGCTGAAACCGCGGCTGTTGCAGGCCGGTCTGCCGCCGCGCCTTGCCGATATCCTTGCCAAGGCCGGGCCGGTCGCCGCTGTCGCCGCGACCACGCTGGTCACGTGGGCCTTTGGATTGAACAACGCGGGCGTCAAGATCGTGGGCGAGGTACCGACCGGCCTGCCCCCGCTCACCGGGCCCTCCTTTTCGCCTGATTTGTGGAGCCAGTTGTTCCTTTCGGCGCTGCTGATCTCGATCATCGGTTTCGTGGAATCCGTATCGGTCGCGCAGACGCTGGCCGCCAAGAAACGCCAGCGCATCGACCCCGACCAAGAGTTGATCGGTCTTGGCACCTCCAACGTGGCCGCCGCAGTCTCGGGCGGGTATCCGGTCACCGGCGGTTTTGCCCGCTCGGTCGTGAACTTCGATGCAGGTGCCGCCACACCCGCCGCCGGGCTCTTTACCGCCGTGGGCATCGCCATTGCCACGCTGCTCTTGACGCCGCTGCTGTATTTCCTCCCCAAGGCCACGCTGGCCGCGACAATCATCGTCGCCGTGCTCAGCCTTGTGGATTTCTCGATCCTCAAAAAGGCATGGGGCTATTCCAAGATCGACTTCGCCGCCGTCTTTGCGACCATCGTGCTGACGCTTGGCTTTGGCGTGGAAATCGGCGTCTCGGCAGGGGTTCTGATCTCTATCGGTCTGCACCTCTACAAGACCTCGCGCCCCCATGTGGCCGAGGTGGGGCTGGTCCCCGGCACCCAGCATTTCCGCAACATCCTGCGGCATAAGGTCGAGACACGTCCGCACCTTGTCACCCTGCGCGTCGATGAAAGCCTCTATTTCGCCAACGCGCGCTTTCTTGAGGATTACATCCTCAAGCGCGTGACCTGTGACGAACCGATCAAGCATATCGTGCTGCAGTTCACCGCGGTAAACGAGGTCGATCTCAGCGCATTGGAAACGCTGGAAGAGATGAACCGCCGCCTGAAGGAAATGGGCATCCAGATGCACCTGTCCGAGGTCAAGGGCCCGGTGATGGACCGCCTCTACCGCTCGCACTTCCTTGATGAACTCAGCGGCAAGGTCTTCCTCGCCCAGTACGACGCATGGACCGCGCTCAGCGGCACCCCGGGATCAGTTGAGCCGAACGCGGCCTGACCCGGTCAGGACCGAAATCTCCGGTCCTTCGAACAAAGCAACCGAGAGCGGGTCACCATAACCCGCTCCGGTATCGAGGTTCAGCCGGTTCAGCCTCAAATCGGGCGTGGGCACCGGCGTATGGCCATGCACCACCAGCGCCCCGTGATCGCGGGTGTCGTGCAGAAACTCATCGCGTATCCAGAGCAGGTCTTCCTCCTCCTGAAACCCGATTGGCAAGCCCGGACGAATGCCTGCATGCACGAATAATCGGCCCGGCTCCTGATGGTGCAGCTTCAGGCCTTTCAGGAACGCCCGGTGCGTCTCTGGCACTGCCTCCCGCGCTTCGGCCATCAATTCGCACATGAAGGCATCGGCAACCGGATCGACGCCATAGGGATCCAGCGCAGCCTGTCCCCCGCCCTTGGCGTCCAGATACGCGGGCAGATCCATGTAAGACCCCATAGTGGTGTCCCCGCCCAAACGGGGGTGGAACCAGCCTTTGCCCGATTTGATCTGCGCATCCGCTGTTTCGGCTGAATCAAGGAATCGTTCGAACATCCGGTCGTGATTGCCTTTGACAAAGATCCAATCGCGCCCCTCGGCCTGTCCCTGCACAAAGGTCTCGATCACCGCCTTGGAATCCGGCCCCCGGTCCACGTAATCGCCCAAAAAGATCACGCGCCCGCCGCCATCCCGCGCGATGCGGTCCAAAATGTCGTCCAGCATGGATTTCTGGCCGTGAATATCGCCAACTGCGTAAATTGTATCCGTCATATGCGCCGGTTAGCACGATTGCCATCCGGCAACCAGAGCGCGTCAGGCCTGAGCGGAGCGTCGCCTGACCACATGCTGAAAAAGAGCGCGCGGAAGCGCTCCGCTGGATCGCGCCTGATGATCTTTTGCGAATCCGACGGCATCGCATAACGTCGGGCACATCCCGCCAAAAGGAGTTTCCATGCCCGCGCCTGCCCTGCCTCTTGACGGATCGTGCCGTTGCGGCCGCGTCCGGATCCGGATTACCAAGCCACCGCTGATGACCGCCGCCTGCCACTGCCGGGGCTGTCAGAAAATGTCTTCCAGCGCCTTCTCTCTGACCGCGATGATCCCGAAAAGCGGGTTGGACGTGACGCAGGGCGAACCCGTCGAATGCGGCACCCACGGCCCCGATCAGGACCACATGGCCTGCCCATATTGCATGTCGTGGATGTTCACCCGCATCACCGGTGTCGATACCTTCGTCAATGTCCGGCCCACGATGTTCGACGACACCTCGTGGTTCGTGCCCTTCATCGAAACGATGACCAGTGCCAGGTTGCCCTGGGTCACGACCCCGGCAAAGCACCGGTACGAGGAATGGCCGCCCATGGACAACTTTCAGGCGCTGATCGCGGAATACGCGGCCCAGTTATGAAAAAGCCCTCTCCCGGACGCGCCGGGAGAGGGCCTGTTTCGCATCACGTCAAACCGTTGTTCAGGCGACGTCAAAGACCAGCGGCTTGATCTGGTTGAACAGACCGGTTTCCGCCAGCTTGGCACGGGCTTCGGCAGGGACAGGCGCGTCCACGTACAGCAGCGCGATGGCCTCACCGCCCTGCTTGGCACGGCCAAGGGTAAAGTTCGCGATGTTCACGCCCATCGAGCCCATGGTCTGACCCAGCGCGCCGATGATGCCCGGTTCATCCTTGTTGGTGGTGTACAGCATGTGCGCCCCCACCTCGGCATCGATGTTGATGCCCTTGATCTGGATGAAGCGCGGCTTGCCGTCGCTGAACACCGTGCCCGCGATCGAGCGTTCGCGGCTGGCGGTCACGACGGTCACCTTGATATAGCCCTCGAACGCGCCCGACTGTTCCTGATTGGTGGTCGAAACCTTGATGCCGCGTTCCTTCGCGATCATCGGGGCCGAGACCATGTTCACGTCCGGGTTGACCGACTTCATGATGCCCGCGATCAGTGCGCAGTTCAGCGCCTCAAGGTTCATCTCGGCCACTTCGCCGTCATAGAGGATGTTGATCGCCTTGATCGGCTCTGCATCCGACATCTGGCCGATGAAGTTGCCCAGATGCCCGGCAAGGTCGATCCAGGGGCCCATGACCTTGGCCTCTTCGGCGGTGACCGACGGCATGTTCAGCGCGTTTTCAACGGCTCCGGTCAGCAGGTAGTTGGCCATCTGCTCGGCCACCTGCAGGGCAACGTTTTCCTGCGCCTCGGTTGTCGATGCGCCCAGGTGCGGGGTGCAGACCACGTTGGGCAAACCGAACAGCGGGTTTTCCTTGGCCGGTTCCACGGCAAAGACGTCAAAACCGGCACCGGCGACGTGGCCGGATTTCAGCATGTCGGCCAGTGCCTCTTCGTCCACCAGTCCGCCACGGGCGCAGTTGATGATGCGCACGCCCTTCTTGGTCTTGGCCAGGTTCTCACGCGACAGGATGTTGCGGGTGCCATCGGTCAGCGGCACGTGCAGCGTGATGAAATCCGCGCGCTTCAGCAGGTCGTCCAGATCCTCGACCTTTTCGACCTGCATCTTGTCCGCCTTTTCCTGCGACAGGAACGGGTCGAAGGCGACAACTTTCATCTTCAGACCACGAGCCCGGTCACAGACGATGCCACCGATGTTGCCCGCTCCGATCACGCCCAGCGTCTTGCCGGTCAGCTCGACGCCCATGAACTTGGACTTTTCCCACTTGCCCGCGTGGGTGCTGGCGCTGGCTTCGGGGATCTGGCGCGCCACGGCGAACATCATCGCGATGGCATGTTCGGCGGTGGTGATCATGTTGCCGAAGGGCGTGTTCATGACGATCACGCCATGCTTGGACGCCGCTTCCTTGTCGACATTGTCGGTGCCGATGCCCGCGCGGCCAACAACCTTGAGGTTGGTCGCGGCCTCAAGGATCGTCGGCGTCACCTTGGTGGCGGAACGGATGGCAAGACCGTCATACTTGCCGATGATCTCGGCCAGCTTTTCCTTGTCCTTGCCCACGTCGGGCAGGAAATCCACGTCGATCCCGCGGTCGCGGAAAATCTGGACGGCGGCGTCCGACAGCTTGTCAGAGATGAGAACTTTGGGGGCCATGTCTTGGTCCTTTGGATGTGCGGGGAGAGGCGGGGTGAACCCCGCCCTACGCAAGTTGAAA
This sequence comes from Antarctobacter jejuensis, assembly GCF_052266595.1. Lineage (NCBI taxonomy): Bacteria > Pseudomonadati > Pseudomonadota > Alphaproteobacteria > Rhodobacterales > Roseobacteraceae > Antarctobacter > Antarctobacter jejuensis. The sequence goes on from NZ_JBQQXJ010000007.1 coordinate 58,026, forward strand.
CGTCAGGAAAGAGGGCGTGGCGGGAATCACCCGCCGCACCGATCAGGCTGCTTGGGCCTGCGCCGCGATCTCGGCGTGGAAGGCGTATTCCAGCCAGGGCAGCATCGCCTCGATGTCCGAGGTCTCTACCGTGCCGCCGCACCAGATCCGCAGACCGGCAGGGGCATCGCGATAGGCGCCCACGTCCAGCGCCGCGCCTTCGGCTTCCAGCCGCTTTGCCACGGCCTTGGCGAATGCGGCCCCGTCGGTGATGCGCTCATCAGTGAACTTCAGACAGACAGACGTGTTCGAACGGGTCGCCGGATCGCTGGCAAGGTTGTCGATCCAGTCGCGCGCCGCGCAGAAATCCCAGATCGCCTGCGCATTGGCATCGGCCCGCGCGATCAGCCCCTTCAGACCGCCGACAGAGCGCGCCCAGTCCAGCGCCACAAGGTAATCTTCAACCGCCAGCATCGACGGCGTGTTGATCGTCTCACCGACAAAGATGCCCTCGATCAGCTTGCCGCCCTTGGTCAGGCGGAAAATCTTGGGCAGCGGCCATGCGGGGGTGTAGCTTTCCAGACGCTCGACGGCACGGGGGCTCAGGATCAGCATCCCGTGTGCCGCTTCACCGCCCAGCACCTTCTGCCAAGAGAAGGTGGTCACATCCAGCTTGTCCCAGGGCAGGTCCGTCGCAAAGGCGGCAGAGGTCGCGTCGCAGATGGTCAGACCTTCGCGGTCAGCGGGGATCGCGTCGCCCGAAGGCATCCGCACGCCCGAGGTGGTGCCGTTCCAGGTGAAGACAACATCGGTGTTGTAGTCCAGCGCCGCCATGTCGACGATCTCGCCGTATTCGGCGGTCTTGACCTCGGCGTCGATCTTCAACTGCTTGACCACATCTGTGACCCAGCCCGCGCCAAAGCTTTCCCAGGCGACCATGGTGGCCTTGCGTGCGCCCAGCAGCGACCACATCGCCATTTCGACGGCGCCTGTGTCCGAGGCGGGCACGATGCCGATCCGGTAGTCGGCAGGAATATTCAGGAGTTCACGCGTCTCTTCGATCGCGGCCTTCAGCTTGTCCTTGCCGATCTTGGCGCGGTGCGAACGGCCCAATGCGGCATCGGACAGCTTGTCGAGCGTAAATGTGGGGATCTTGGCACAGGGGCCCGAGGAAAAACGCGGATTAGCCGGCCGCGTTGCCGGTGCTTGGGTAGCCATGTCTGACCTAACCTTCCAGATAGATGCCCCTCGTTGGGGAGGGGTGTCCCACGCGCTGGATACCCGAGTCCCGGAATTACATGCAACAGGCAAAAACGCCCATGATGCCGGGAAATGGTGGCGAGATCTGCACGAAGTGACCGAGGAAGTTTCCGATTGGAGCAAATCCGGCCCGCCAAGGTGTTGAGGGGGCTGGACTGGGAGAAGGATTGCCGACGTTTCGACCGCGGGCATCGCGGGTCGGGCAACAAGGCAGCCATTGACAAGAACCGCCCCTCCCCTTCCACAATGCAAAAAACTGCAAAGGACTGCCGATAATGGCCTTTCACGCCCCGCCCATGAACGGCAAAGCCGCGAGACCCGGATTCTCGCGCCCGCAAGCCTTGCCCATCTGGTGGTCTGTGGTGGCTCTTTGCCTGTAGAACTTGGCGCCCCCCCTGTCTGTCTTTTGCGCTGGCAGGGCAGGGAAACGGCTATGCAGGCCGCGTCGGCGGTTCGCGCCGGTCTGCCCTGCGTCATCATTGGTGCGCTGTCGGATCCGGCGACATGGCCCCTGCTTGACGGTGACACCCTTTGCGAGTCCGAGCGGCAACGCGCGGCTGCGTTTCGGGTGGCGCAGGCACGGGACGAATTCGTCGCAGCACGGGGACTTGTCCGGGCATTGCTTGGCGCCGTTCTGGCAACGGTCCCTACGGCCATCAACCTCCACGCCCCGACGAACCACAAACCCCGTCTGATAACCGCCGGTCGCACGGTGGATTTCAGCCTGACGCATTCCGGAGGATGGATCGGCTGCGCGCTGCTTGGCACGGGCCAGATCGGGCTGGATCTGGAGGAATCGCCGACCGGGCGCGAAGCGGAGGCGAGCCGTCTCGCCCACATGGTGTGTACGAAAGAGGAGCGGACCTGGATACAAAGCGTCTCGGATACAGAGCGCAGCCAGATCTTTCTGGATCTCTGGCGGCGCAAAGAGGCATTGCTGAAGGCCGCCGGGCTCGGCTTTTCCGGCGAACCTACAAGCGTGGCGGTCCTATCGCCTGACGGCCAGCCGCTCAGCCGCATCGCCTTTGCCGGGCGCGATTGGCAACTGGCGGCACTGCAGTCCGACGGACTGCCTGAGGCTGTTGTCGCCTGGTCCGAAGACGACAGCCCCCACTAGGGGCCGGTGCGCTTGCGCCGTGGATCGGAGACCAGCAGCAACAACAGGCCCAGGATTGGCGTCAGAGCCATCGATGCAAAGAAGTAGCCCCAGAACCCCATTTTTCGGTTTGTGCCGAACAAACCGATCGCAAGACACAGGCTGAGATAAACGATGGGAGCCAGGTGCATGATATCTCTCCTAGGCCGCGTCAGGCCGGTTGCAGTTAGTCCTGAATGGCGTGGAACTGCCCCGCCTTTGACTGTTTGAACTGAATTTGCCGGTTGGAAATGTCCCCGTTCGGCAGGAAATCATAACTTCCAAAGCGGCCTTCCCACCCCTTGATTCCGCGCAGGACGGCGGCGGTTGCGCCCGGCTCAATCGTTGCGGCCCGTTCCCAGGCGCGGCCAAGCAGCATGACCGCCTCGTTGGCCTGCGCCTCGACAAAGCCGGTCGGCTCCCCAGAGTCTGCATCGTCCACGGTCTGTCGCGACGCCGGGTCCGGGTCGGCATCCTCGAAAGGCATCAACGACGGGATCACGACACCATCCGAGAAACTGCCTGCGATCTCAAAGAAGGTCTGCACCTCGATCATGGGAAAGGCCACGATGGGGGCATCGACATTGCGAATGCGCATTTCGCGGACCACCCTTGCTGTTCCCACGGCACCGTCCACGACGAGGATGGCGGAGGGGTCTTTTTCCTCCACCTCGGTGACCAGTTCGTGAAAGTGACGAGCCGCGGGATCATACGACCTGTATAGTCTCACACGCGGAGTATCGACGCGGTTCTTGCTCGCGGTTTCCGATCCCAGGATGTAGGACAGGTAGCGCGCCATGTTCTTGCCCGCCTCGGTCCGGGGCGTCAGAACAACGATGTCGCGATACCCGCGTGACCAGATGAAGTCTGCAATTTCCTTTGCAATCACCTCGTCGTCGGGCACCAACCGCAACACCCGGTCAAACCTGTGTTCGGAAAATGAGGGACGGGAGACTGTCGGCGCAAGGTATAGCACTCCGGCCTCTTGATAGGCCGCCGATGCAAGGATGGCCTCGGTTTCCGAACGATGGCCCACGACCGCCATGATGCGATCGTTTTCGGCCACCTTCAGATAGGTGCGATCATTCTCCTCGGCTTGACGAAACTCCAGCAACTTGACCGCCAGCGTCACCTCTTCTCCGGCGGCATCGCGGACCCGGACCCCCTGTTCTGCGTTCAGCCGGTCGACAGCCCGGCGCATTCCGTCAAAGAACTCCGGTTCATCCGCTGGCCAGACCGCCGCTACATAGACTGGGCTGTCAGCGGCTTCCGCACGAGCGATCCGGTCCTGCTGTAGCCGGGAATACACGTCCTCGCGCTGCCAGAAGTAATAGGCCGCGACCACGCCGACCAACGCCAGAAAGGTCATCAGCGGGCCGAAATTGATTTTCCGCCCGGTCGCGAAAGCCCAGATGATCCTGAGACCGATGGACAGCCCGACGGCAGACAGAACCAGGTAGACGGCATAGATGAACTTATCCATGCTGGTCGCGTCTCTCATCGCTGGCAGCCGCGCCGCCGACTACTTTCAGTCTGATCACCTGCCGCACCATCGTCATTCGGCGCTCAGGATGACCGGCAAACCGTCCTTGCCATTGCCCATGATGATGATCTTGGAGTTGTCGGACTCCGACAGGGCCTCTGTCGCGCGCACGCCCTCCCATTTCAGAAGGTCAACGGTCAGCGTCTCAGAGATTATCGTGTTGTAATCGGCGTAGCCCTGCGCCTCGATCCGCTTGCGTTCGGCTTCCTGGCGGGCTGTCTCCAGCCGGTATACAAAGGAATCCGCGATGTGTTGCTGTTCGATCTTCAACTCGATCGCTTGCTGAACCTGCTCCGGCAGAGTGATGCGACGGATGATGACGTCATCGATGGCGACAAAGTTCTGTGCCGTCTGTTCCAGAGAAACGACAACCGCGTTTTGAATGACGTCCCGGCTCTGGGTATACAATTCTTCGGACACCAGGGACCCCACCGCCTTTCTGACGGCCGACTGGACCTCTGGAATGACCACCTTGGCGGTGTATTCGGGCCCGACCTCACGGTGCAGCAGACCCAGCAGATCCTTGTCAGGCGCAAAGCGGATCGAGATCAGCAGCGTGGCCATCAACCCTTCGCTTGTCAGGACCTGCATCTCGCGTTCGACTTCCTGCAGGCGTACGTCGTAGACGTACAGTTCGTCCCACGGAAAGATGATCTGCAACCCTTCGCCGTAGACCCGTTCGGTCACGGTCCCACCGAAGAACCGGCGCCACAACACCGCCCGCTCACCGGGGCCGACGGTGATAAAGGTTTCGGGGATGAAATAGATGAACAGGATCAGGCCGAGCAGCAGACTCGTGATGATCTGAGGGGCATAGGATCGCATAGGGCCTCAGTACTCCGGGACGTGGCGATGGATATTTCGCCGCCACGCCTTCATTATCCGCCAAGTCCCCGGCATGGATCAAGTTGGTCTGGCTGCTTTGTCACTGCTCGTCGTGCAGTGGTCAGGTCGCGGCTGTGGCCTCGGCGCCATCGGTGCCTTCAGCCTTTTTCCGGCTTGCCAGTCGGGAGGCGCGATCCTTTCCGCGCTCAAACAGTTCACCGAACGAGGCCTTGGCCTTTTCGGCGTTGAAATCGTTGACGTCCCCGCCGTTGGCAAAGTGTCCAGCCATCACGTGACCCACGGCATAAGTGGACGCGCCCGACAGGATCGAAGCCGCGCCAGCGCCGACTGTCCAGCCGATCACAGGAATCGACTGGGCCAGGGAAAAGAGCGGCAGAGCACCGACAGCCGGGATCGATCCACCGATCAGCGCAGAGATGATGCTGCGCGCGCGGCGTTGCGAATAATCCACCCCGTGCAGCTCGGCCAGTTTCTTGATCATGCTAATCTGCACAACCGCGACCCCGGCGAGATCGACCAGCGGGATCGGAACAAGCCCGACACCCGATGCGATCAGCACGTGCCGGTCGATGATTGCGCGGACTTCCATATCGTTGATTTCGATCTCTGCGACCTCGGTTTCGGGCGCTGCACGCTCGGATTCGGGTGCGGCATCTTTTTCCGTTTTCGTCGTTGTTCGTGAGGTCGCCATAAAGAATGTCCCTTTTCAGCCGAGGCAGCAAAACCCTGCGCTGCCAATGGGTTTGATTACCATGTTCACGTCTTGCGGGAAACTGAAAACCCGAAAAACTACCGAAAATTGATTGATATTACGCCATTTCTGCCTGTGAAGGGACGACTTTGCCGTAGTTCAGCCGAAGGACGCTGTCGGCACAGTGCAGATAGGCATCGTCATGCGTGACGGCGATGACGGTCCGGCCCTCCCGGCACAGTTCCGGAATCAGTTCTTCGTAGAAGAAATGGCGGAATTGCGGGTCCTGATCAGCGGCCCATTCGTCAAAAATGCAGATCTCCCGATCTTCGAGCAACGCAACAATCATCGCCAGCCGTTTACGCTGTCCTGTCGACAGGGTGCGGGTCGAAAACCGCCCGTCACTGAAACTGACCTTGCTGGACAGTTGCATTCTATCGATCAGCGCCGCCACCCGCTCCGGGTCGGCGTCCTGATAGCCGTACAGCCGGTCGAAGAGGTAAAAATCGCTCATGATGAGTGAAAAGTTGCGGCGCAACGCGGGCAGATCATTGGCCCCTATGGGCGTGCCGTTCAGCAGGATTGTCCCGCTCGACGGCGTGTAGAGCCCGGAAATCAGCTTGATGAGCGTCGACTTTCCGCTGCCGTTGCCACCGATCACGAACAGCGCCTTGCCGCGCGGCAGCGTCAGATCGACGGGCCCCACGGTGAACCCCTTGCTGCCGTCCGGCTCGGCGTAGGAATAGCTCAGGGAGCGCAGTTCCAACTCCGCAAACTTCGGTGACTCGGCCACGCTTGCGCCCGTGACCGTTTCCGGTTCGGCGGCCGCGTCCAATTCGGCCTCCAGTTTGGCCAGGCTGTCGAGCGCGGCATTGGTCCGGGCCACCACAGGGATGATGTCCAAAAACCCGGCCAGATAGCCGATGATGAACAGAACCACCGCCGTGATTTCAAGAACGTCGAATGCATAGACGTTCGACACCCGCGGAATCACAAAGACGATGGCGGCAATGATGACGTAAAAGACGCCCTGGATCAGCGCCCGAGACTGGATATAGCGCCGGGTCGGCACCTCGTTTTCGACGCTGGTCATCAGCACCAGCGCGTCATAGGCGGCGTGCAGATCGGACCGCCTGTTTTCGTTCAGCTTGACTTCCTTGAAGCCCAGAAAGGTCTCATGCACCATTTCCGAAATCTGGCTTTCGCGTCGGATCAGCGTGTCAAGGTTCGCGCGGTTGTCCTCGTTCCGGATGTGGCGGTAGACCGCCACAAGGACCAGCCCGCCCAGCACCGCGGCAAAGGCCATGGGCGAAATCGTGAACAGGTATGCAAAACAGAACAGCAGCATGAACATCGACTGCAGCCCGTAGACGATGGTGTCCGAGGCCTGGATGATCTGCCCGATGTTGCGTGAACTGCGCGTGATCACATCGCTTTCGCGCATCCGCTCGACCGATGAAACGCGCGTCTTCAGCAGTTTGTCGATGATGCGCAGACGCTGTTCTGTCATCGCGTCGTCGAACTGCTTCTTGCCGCCGATTTCGGCATGCATCTTGGTGTAGAGGTACAGCAGCAAACAGGCGAGAAAGAGCATGAACTGCCGGGTCGCGCTTTCGCTGGAATAGACCGCGGCTGCCCCCGAATTGATCAGCGCCACCAGCGCCGCATTGGCCGCGCCGGAAATCAGCGTCAGAATGACGATCCAACGAAGCGTCGCCGCATCCTTGCTTCGCAAAAGCTTCAACAGGGGCACTCAGGCAATCCTCACTTGGTGACATTCGTCGGGCGGAGCCGAAAGCACAGGCTCATGCCGCGTTCCAGAACTGACCGGATTTTTGAAGATGATCAATGCTTTGCAGCATGGGCAGGTCGATTTCACCGACATTGCGGACGATGAAGGGAAGGTTGGCATCGGTCATCTCGGTTTTCTGCCAGCACCAATCCTCTTGCGATGGCACACCGATAAACCCTGTGCCCACGGCGCGGGCATGGGTTGCGGCGAAATTCACGTCATCGATGAACAGCGCCTCGGTCGGATCGACGCCCGCTATGTCGTGGACGATTTCCTTCATGCCCGGGCGAAAGCTGTTCGTGCAGATGAAAGCTTCGAAGAGATCCGCATGTTCTCCCATTTCGCGGCGGAAATAGTCCTCGTCCAGACCGCCATAGCAAAGTAGCCGGACAGGCAGGGTTGCCAACAAGGCCAGCAGGTCCTCCGCCCCGTCCGACAAGCGCAGCGGATTGTCGCGAAGATACTCGGCCCGCAAGGCGAAATAGCCGGCGGTCATTTCCTCGTGGCTTTTGCCTTGCAGGTCTTCGGGCAGATCGCCGCTGAACTGCGACAGCATGAACTGAACCGCCTCACGGCGATTGCGCGACAACATCCCGCTTTCCAGTTCGCGGGTGTAGGGCAGGCCGTAAAACTCGCAGGACTTGCGCAAGAGCGGCGCAAAGGTGTCGATCAACAGCGGCCCGTCCAGATCGACGGCGATGACTTTTAGGGTGCTCAGCACAGCGGCCTCTTTTGTTTCAGGGTTTGTCAGCTTGGTGGCGCTGGCGATCCCAGCTGTTCTTGAGGGACTCGGTCACGCTGATGACCTTGGTCGAGAAAGAGCCCAGCCGTGCGCCCGTCAGCGCACAGTCGAGGTATCCGTCCAGCGCCAGCATGGCCGCCCCGCCCAGCGCGACAGGCGCGCAGTGTTCGGTGCGCAGCAGGATCGGCGCCTCTCTCTGCAAGGGCGCGTCCAGCGTCACAGCCAGATGTTTGAGCAGCCCGATCGCGGGAGCCTCCACCTTGGTGGTGCGGTCCTTGGCTGGGGTCGCGGGCAACAGGCGGGGCGCGGCGCGGGTCAACTGTCGCGCGGCCTCGGCCAGAACGATCGCGTCCAGCGTCCCGGTTGCCGCATCGGCAAAGAAACTTGCCTGTGGATGGATGCTCAGCCGCGCTTCCAGACCGTCGTTCACAGCGCGTAGCCCCGCCAGCAGCACATTGGCCGGGTTCGTCTTGTTGACCCAGCGCCGGTCAGTGCGCCGTCCTCCGCCGGGTGCCTTGCCCGGCACCAGTTCCGACACGGGCCGATCGCTGCACACCAGTTGCGCCTCGGCCACCACGCGGCCGTCTTGAACGACGCGCGCGGCATAGACGGCCTCCGGACCGTCCTGCTTCAATTCGGTTTGCACCAGCGCGGGCACGGTTTTGGAGCAGACGTTCGGAAATTCGAAACGCAGGTCCACAAGATGAAAGATCCCCGGCCCTTCGAGCCGGTGCCGAAAAGCATGCACGGCGCGGGTCAACTGACACATGGCCTCGCAGAGGTGCATGCCCGAGACGTGATCAAGGGGATGATCGAAGAAGAAGGGATGCGCCTCGTTCACCACCAATTCGGCTTCGGCCGAAAGCGGGGATCTGGAGACCAGATGCAACCGCGCGATCACCAGATCGAGGGGGTCCGCCTTGAGCGAGCTTCCGTACATATCCAGCCGCACCGTGCCATTTTGCGATGCACTCCTGTCCACTGCCGGAACATTATCAGGGTGCTGCGGGTCGGGTGACGCAGGCTCGGCCAAGGCAGAGCCGGATGTCACAGGTGCGGCCGCGGTCCCGTTGGCCTGATCCAGAACCGCGCAGAATGCGCCAAGCGTCGGCGCCTCCAGCATCCGGCTGCCATAGGCGTCAAGGTTCAGGCCCGGCAATCTGGCCGCGACGCGACTGGACAGGGTCAGCAGACCGATCGAGTCGACCCCGACGTCCTGGAATCGCGTATCCGGTGTCAGGTTTTCCGCCGGAACGGCGAGGAACTCTGCAAGCGTGCCGGTGACGAGATCCGCGATCCCCTCATCCGCCGTGCCTTTCGGCGGGAGCGGCGCCGGTTCAGGCTTTGCGACCGGAACAGGTGCAGGCTGCTTTCCAGAGGTCCTGATCCAGTAGCGATCCTCGGCGAAGGGATAGGTCGGCAGGGCGATCCGCCGTGGCGCTGGCCCCTGCCGGACAGTGGCCCAGTCGATGCCGAACCCTGCGACCCAGCCTTTGACCATGCGGGCAAGATCGCCGCGCGCCGCCCACCCCGCCACGACCGAGGCCAGATCGTCGTCGTCCAGCACCCCGGCCACTTGCGCATCACCCGATGCGTTGCGCTCGACGCCGGGAGGTGTCTCTCCCCCGGCGAGCCGTTCCAGTGTTGCCACCAACCGGCTCCAGTCCCCCGCAACAAAACCAAGCCGACAGGCCATCCGGTCCCGACCGACCTGCAAGGTATGCGCAACACGGTGCAGCAGCGCCGCATCGCCGTTCCGTTCAGCAGCCCAGTCGCGCAGGTCTACGACCGCTGCCGCCAGTTGTTCCGGCGTCCGCGCTGAAATCAGGATCGCCGCAGCGTCAGCGGGCGGCTCCGGCGAGGCTTGCGCAGGATACTCTTCAAGCACCAGATGTGCGTTCACCCCGCCGAAGCCGAAGGAACTTAGCCCGGCAAGCCGTGGTTGTTCCTGTCCTGCGGCATCCAGCTGCCGGGGCCAGTCGATGGTTTTGCGCACAATGTAGAAGGGAGAGCCATCGAGGCGGATGTGCGGGTTCACCTGCTCGCAATGCAGGTTCCCGGCCAGCACGCCGTGGCGCATCTGCAGTACCAACTTGATCAGGCCCGCGACACCGGCGGCCAATTCGAGATGCCCGATATGGGATTTCAGCGCACTAATTGCACAATGCGCAGGCTCGCCCGGGCCATGAGGCCCTTGTCCAAAGGCGGTCTTCAGCGCGTCAATCTCGATCGGATCCCCCAGCGCCGTGCCGGTGCCATGTGCCTCGATGCAAGTGATCTGGCGCGGATCCACCCCGGCGCGGTGCTGCACTTCGGCGATCAGCGCGGCCTGAGACGCCGGGTTCGGCGCCGTCAACGACACCGCGCGACCGGCATGGCGCACGCCCGATGCGCGGATCACGGCAAGGATTTCATCGCCGTCGGCCTCGGCATCCGCAAGTCTTTTGACCGCAACCAGACCGATCCCTTCGCCGCGCACGTAGCCGCTGGCCCCTTCGGCAAAACTGCGGCAACGACCGTCCTGCGCCAGCATCCCAGCGGCGGCAAAGGCCACGTGCAGAGTTTCGTCCGGCATGATGTTCACGCCACCGGCGATCACCATGTCGCTTTCGCCTGACCGCAAAGACTCCAGCCCCCGGTGCAACGCAACAAGGCTGCTGGAACAGGCGGTTTCCACCGGTTCGCTGGGGCCTTGCAGGTCCAGCAGATGGCTGATCCGGTTTGGCCCCACCGAGGCCACGTTGCCGGTGACCCAGCGCGGGTCGATATCGCGTCCGGCCTTAGCGACCATGCCGCTGTAGGATGACGCACTCATGCCGACGAACAGCCCCGTCCGGCTTCCGGACAGGCTGCGCGGGGCATAGCCGCTGGACTCCAGCACGCGCCAGACATGTGTCATCAGCAAACGCTGCTGCGGGTCCATGACCTCTGCCTCGCCCGCCGAAATGCCGAAGAACTCCGGATCGAAGCGATCCAGCCCCTCCATGAAGCCGCCCCAATGGACGTTGCAACGGCCCTGCTCCACGCGGGGATCGCCGTCGATGGCCTGCCAGTCCCAGCGTGCGGCAGGCGGGCGAGAGATCACGTCACGCCCCTCGACCAGATTTTGCCAGAAACGCTCAAGGTCGGGCGCGCCGGGAAACGCGCCCGTCATGCCGATAATTGCAAAGCCCTCGGTCGCCGCGCCTTTGGGTTTCGCAGTCAAATGCGGCTGCGGTGTCGGCGTCGATTCCTTTGCATAAACGGACTGAGTGGGCTCCGGGGTCACATCGTTTGAGGGACCGGGGACCGCAGGCTGCAACGTTTCGGAGGCGATATGGACACTTATCGCCTCCAGCGTGGGCAGGGCGTAGAAGGCCGCAGGCGATACGTCGATTCCGTAGCGTGCGGAAACCTGACCGGCAAGCTCGGTAAACGCGATGGAATCCAGCGCGTATTCGCTCAACTCTTCGGAAGGGTCTATGTCACTGATCGGCAATTTGACCAGATCCGCGACCATGGCAGTCAACTCTTCAACGATGCCTGCGCCGGGCTGGACCACAGGCCGTGCAACAGGCTCCGGCGAAACCTCGACCTTGGGCCGCAGGCTGGCGGCCAATTGCGCGGTATGTCTTGCAAGCGCCTCTACCGTCGGGAATTCGAACAGGGCCGTCGGGCTGAGCGTGACGCCGAAAGCCTCACTCACCTGCGCGGCCAGTTCCGTCATCCGGATCGAATCCAGCCCGTATTCCGCGAAATCAGCCTCCGGGTCGATGTCCCCCACCGAGATTGAGGACAGGTCGGCGACGATGGCGCTCAACTCTGCAGTCACTGCCTCTTGGTTCGGCCCGGTCCGCGGAATCGCGGTGGCCGCAGGTGGCGGCGCCGCAGAAAGAGGCGGCGCAGGGCTGGCGGTAGGCTCGGTCCCGTCAAACTGCACCCATTGGCGCAGCTTTTCGCTTTCACCATGCAGAACCACAACCTGATCCAAACCGCTCGCCCAAGCCTGATCAAGTGCGGCCAATCCATCGCGCGTCGGCATCGGCACCACGCCGAAGCGTGTCCGTAGCTGGCGTTCGGTTGCCGGATCGACCCGCATACCGCCGTCCCGCCAAAGCGGCCAATTGACCGAAACCGCACGGCCCGCGCGTTTGCCTTCTCGCTGCAGCGCATTGCGGGTGGCGGCAAAGCCATCCAGCCAGCCGTTGGCCAGCGCGTAATCCACCTGCCCCTGATTGCCAAAGACCGCCGCGATCGACGACGCGCAAAGGAAAAGCTCCAGTGGGGCATTCCGCGTGGCCAGATCCAGTGCCCGCGCGCCTGCAATCTTGGGTTCCAGCACCTGCGCCATAACGTCGTCGCTTTTGTCCGTCAGCCAGGCATCCAGCGCGATCCCGGCGGCATGGATGACGCCGGTCAAAGGCCCCAATCGGCGGGTGACATCCGACACGCAAGCCGAAACCTGTTCATGCCGCGTGACGTCAACCGCATGATACTCGGCCTTTGCGCCCAGCGCCTCCAGCGCGGCGAGCAAATCCTCGGTATCGGGACTGGCAAGGCTGCGGCCAAGCAAGACCACAGTGGGGTTGTTGGCGCGCGCCGCGATGTCATGGGCAAGAATCCGGCCCAGACCGCCGGCCCCGCCGCTTAGCAGGTAGATGCCGTCGTCGTGCCACGGGCAGGTTTGTCGATCAGCAATTAGTTCCTCGACACCCAGACAAAACAGTTCCGCGCCTTCGCGCACAAGGCTTTCGCCTCCCTGCGCCAGCGCGTCCCGCAGACGGGATGAGGTGGCATGGGTTCCAAACGCAACCACCTGCGCCGTCAGGGCCGGCCATTCGATCCGCAAGGACCGCAATGCCCCGGCAAGCGCCCGGGACAGAGGTGCATCTGCATCGTCAACCAGTACCTGAATGGCCGCGCCTGCACCCTGCTTTGATCGCGGCAAAGCCGTGACCTGATCTCGCAGGGCGCGCAGCACTGTCAGCAGTGCATCTTGCGCTTCATCAGGGGCGAAGCGAAGCACGTGCGCCTCCACCGGGGTTTCGGCGGCTTCCAGCCCCTTGGCCGTCAGGTCAAAGACAACATGACGCGTCAAGGACAGGGGAACCCCGGGACCCGCCGCGCGCCAGCAGGGGCGCAGCAGATGAGTCTGCGTCCGTGCCGCTGGCAACGGCGCGGTGACAAAGCCGTTGAGTGCAACCTGAACCCGCCCTTCGGCGTCACAGATGGCCACATCGACACCGCGACGGCCTGCGGCGGAGTCCGATTGCACCACGACCACCGCATCACGACCGATGGGCGCGCGCACCACAACTTCGGTCAGGCGCACCGGGACGGCGGGTGTCAATGGACCTGCGCCGTCGATCAGGCCAAGACCCAGCGTACTCTGCAACGCGGCATCCACCATGTTTGGGGGCAACACCATGTCCGGACCCAGCGTTTCCGGCGGCAAAGACTGGCTCACGCGGGTCAGGACCAGATCCGACCGGGCCTCTGCCGAACGGATGGCACGGTGACTGGCTCCATAGTCCAGCCCAAGCCCGGAAAAGGCCTGATAAAAGGTCTCGGGCGTGAGTTCCTGCAAAGGCTGCGCCCGCAACTGATCCAGTGGCAGGCTCGCCGGGCCAGAGGCTTTGCGGCTTGCGGTCCCGCGGGAATGCACCTGTCGCGCCGCCCCTTCGCCAGAGGTGATCTCGAATGTCATCCGGTCGGCGAACGGCTGAACCACGACGCGGAGACCGGCCGCCAATGCAGCCCGTCCGACCATCCTTTCAAGGGTCACATCGTGCAGGGTCAAAGGCAGACAGTCATCATGCCCGGCCTGCGCGGCCAGCGCGGCACGAGCCAGTTCCAGATGTGCCGCGCCGGGCAAGACGGGTTCGCCGTTGACCTTGTGATCGCGCAGGAAAAAGACCTGTTCATCCAAGAACACGGGGTATGTCTGGCGTTCTCCGTCGATCACGGGTTGCCCGAGGAACCCTGACCGCACCGCAGCCGTTTCCCCCGCAACGGCGGAAGGCACCGTTTTCCCGGGAATGATCCAGTGCTGCGCCATCCGCATGGCGCTGGTGGGTAGGCTGATGCGGCGCGGTACGCTGCCGCCCTGACGCCGCGACACCCAATCCGGCGTAGCTCCGCCAACCCAGGCCCGGGCGACAACATCCAACGCAGCGTCATGCGCCGGGGCCGACGGCGGGTCGCGCCGGGCAGCTTTACCGCCAAAAACTCCGTCCCACGCTGGGTCTGTCAGCCAGCGGTCCATCTTGCGCCGAAGATCGCCACGATCCTTAGCGATCAGCGCCAATCTCTGCCGTTGCGCCACGCGCCCGGTCTGCAGGGTATGCGCTATCTCTGCGAGGGTGGCTCCCTCACTCGCCGGGCTGTCCAGCCAAGCCCGCAGATCAACCACGCTCTGACGCAACCGGTCCTCTGACATGGCAGACAAGACCACCAACTCCGGAGCCGGTATTTCGCGCGCTGGCTGTCGGGTTGGCTGGGGCGCCTCTTCCAGCACCACATGCGCGTTCACGCCGCCAAACCCGAAGGAACTGACCCCCGCCCGGCGCGGTACGGCATTGCCCGCAGCATCCGTCAGACGCGGCCAGTCCTGCGTCCCGTCGACCAGATGGAACGGACCATCCGCAAGGTTGATCCGCGAGTTGATCCGATCCCGGTGCAGATCGCCAATCAGAGTGCCCTCGCGCATCTGCAGGACCATCTTGACCAACCCGGCGAATCCGGCGGCCATCTCGGTATGACCGATGTGAGTCTTGACCGAGGAGACAGCGCAGCGATGCGGTCGTCCATCCCTAGTGCCCGTTGCGCCTCGACGGATCCGCGCGGCTTCGAAACCGCGGCGCAACCCTTCGAATTCCACCGGATCGCCCAGTGGCGTTCCGGTCCCGTGCGCCTCGATTGCGGTGATGTCACGCGGGTCCAGACCGGAGAGGTGCAGTGCTTTGGCAATAACTGCGCTTTGCGCTTCGGCATTGGGGGCGAACAGCGACCCGCTGCGCCCGCCGTGATTGATGCCTGTCGCCCGGATCACGCCCAGAACCGGCTCATCGGCGTCCAGCGCCGCGTCGAGAGGGCGCAGGAGCATCGCCCCGACAGCCTCAGACCGGACATATCCATCCGCAGTGTCCGAGAAGGCCTTGCACCGGCCCGTCCGCGACAACATTCCCGATCGCGCAAAACTGATATGCGCGTTGGGTGTCAGGATCGTGTTGACCGCGCCGATGATCGCGGCGGGCGCGCCTGAGCGGATCGCCTCGACCGCCCTGTGCAGCGCCACAAGGCTGCTGGAGCAGGCGGTCTCGACCGGTTCGGAGGGGCCGTGCAGGTTCAGCAGGGCGCTGATCCGGTTGGGCGCGATAGATCCAACCATACCGTTGGCGGTGCGCTGTTCCAGAATGATGCCGTGCTGTGCCGCAAGGGCGGCATAGTCACTGGCGGAGGTGGCCAGAAACACCGCCGTGTCGGTGCCGGCAAGCGCCTGCGGAGACAGGCCTGCCGTCTCTATCGCATGCCAGATATGGGTCATGAGCAGCCGCTGGTGCGGGTCCATCAGTTCCGCGTCGCGGGGTGAGATGCCAAAGAACATCGGATCGAAATCCGCCAGCCCGGACATGAAGCCACCCCAGCTGACATCGGTTTTACCCGGCTCGGTCCCCGGGTCCCCGTCATAGGCGCGCCAGTCCCAGCGGTCCGACGGGATTTCGGAAATTGCGTCACGCCCGGCCTTGAGGTTGCGCCAGAAGGTTTCGATGTCGGGCGCTCCGGGGAAGGCCGCGCTCATCCCGCAGATGGCGACCAGATCGGACACTGGATTGTCGGTGCCGTGGATCGCGGGGGCAGACCTGTCCTCGGTGAGCACGGGCAACGGAGCGGCCGGTGATTGCGGGGGAATGCGGCTTGGCAAAAGTGTCGCCAGATGCTCCGCGACTTCGGTCAGGGTGCTGAATGACAGGAAGACGTCCGGCGTGACCGCTGCCGCGAACCGCGTGCTGCAGCGATCGGCAAGATCGGTAAAGGAAATCGAGTCGAACCCGTAGTCCACCATCGGATGGTCGGGCGCGACTTCGCCGGGATCAATCCGCAAGACTTCGGCCACCAGGTCCAGCAGTCCCTCCAGAATGTCGGCAGGTGAGTCCGTTTGGGCCGTCAAATCGGGCGCGTCGTCCATCGCCGGCGCCCTGACAACCGGCATGGATCGAGCCGCCTCAACCGCGCCGCCGTCCAACCTCTGTTCGATCACCTCGGCGCGCCCAAAGGTCACAATCCGCTGCGTGGCCTGCGAGGCCAGGGCCTCACCCAGCGCGGCAATGCCCTCTGCATCTGGCATCGCCACCAATCCGTAGTCCCGCTGCATTGCGCGGCGCGCCGCATCGCTGAGTGTCATGCCGCCACCGCTCCAGAACGGCCAGTTGACCGACAGGCTTCGCCCGCGTCCGCCACGCTCCGCGCGCGCGGCCATCTCCCCGTCCAGCCAGCCGTTGGCGAAGGCGTAATCGACCTGCCCGGCATTGCCGGTCAAACCCGCAAGCGAGGAGGCGCACAGGAAGAACTCCAGCGGATCCTGCGCGGTGGCCGCATCCAGCATCTCCAGCCCCGCGATCTTGACCGATGCGACGTGCATCGCATCCTGCGGGCTTTTGCGCAGAACAGAGGCGTCGCGCAGCAGGCCCGCGGCGTGGATGACTGCCCTGATCGCCTTGCCTTCTGCACGCACCCCTTCGAGCGCCCGCGCCAAGGCCGGACCATTGCAGATGTCGACCGAAAGATACGTCAGGCGACCGGGATGCGCTGCCTGCAAGTCTTCCAGGCCTTCAGGCTTGGCAGAACGGCCAAGCAGCGCAACATGCGCGCCCTGCGCCATGGCGTGACGGGCAAGGATCCTCCCCAGACCACCGGCACCGCCACTGATCACCACGACCCCATCCGACGGCCAGAACGGGGCCCCTGCCACTGTGTCGGCGCGGGTGATCCGGCGTACCTGTCGCCGTCCTGCCTGATGTCGGATGACCCGGTCGGAACAGCGCGCCTCTTGCGCCAAAGCGCGCGCAGGCGCATCAACCGGTGCCTGCACGAGTTGCACACGACATCCCGGCACGTCCTGCGCCACCGCGCCTACCGCCCCCGCCAATGCGGCAACCAACTCCGACCCGGCATCTGACGGCAACATGATCTGCACCATGTCGGCACGCTCCGGACCGCGGCAGACCTCCTGCACCCGGCCGATGAAGGCCGCCAGAACCGCCATCGCCTGAGTGGCGTCCGACGGCAGCTCAGGTGCAATGCAGGTCGCGTCCGCATCGTCGGGCGCGGGCAGGCCGACCGTCATCACGCATCGGCGCTGCGGGTCGGGTTGATCCTCGATCCGGTCACGCTCCACCCAGATCACGTCAAAGCTTGTGCGTGTGTCACCTGAAGCGGTTGCCGGGGTCGTTTTGCGCGGAACACCCCAATAGCTGTGCCGCTCAAAGGGATAGGCCGGCAAGGCGATCCTCTGCCGCTGTTCTGGCCAGAACGCGTCCCAATCGACCGGCTCACCTGACAGCCAGGCCGTCAGGCACGCTGCGGCGGGGTCATCGGCGACAGATGCCGGCATCCGCCCTTCGGACAATGCACGCAGCCCGGCAATGGCTGAGGGCCGGTCAGCCGCGACGAAGCCGGTTCTTTTGGGCAGAACTTCGCGCCCGGCCTGCAGGGTGTAGGCCACGTCGTCCAGCGCATCCTCTGTGCCTTCCAGATGCGCGGCAAGGTCCCGCCCCATCTGCCTCAGCTGGGTATCGGTGCGCGCCGACAGGATCAACGGCACCTGCCGCCCGCTGTCGCGCCGCATCACGCGGCTCGGTGCTTCCTCGACCACAAGGTGCACATTCGACCCGCCCGCCCCGAAGGAACTGATGCCGGCACGCAACGCGCCCGTGCCCGTCCAGTCTTCAAGGGCCTGCGGCACATGGAACGCGGTCTGCGCCAAGTCCAGATGCGGGTTCAGGGTCGAAGAATGCAGGCTGGGAACAATCTGGCGGTGACGCATCTGCATCAGCACCTTGGTCAACCCGGCAATGCCTGCAGCGCTTTCGCAATGGCCGATGTTGGACTTGACGGAGCCTAGGGCACAGCTGGCGTTGCCATGCAGCGCGGTGGACAACCCGGCCACTTCGATCGGGTCGCCAAGCGCGGTTCCGGTGCCATGGGCCTCGACATAGCTGAGGGTTTCGGGGGCGACCCCACCGTCGCGCAGCGCCGCCGATATGACCTCAGCTTGGGCCACGGGGTCCGGCACGGTGTAGCCATTGCTCCGCCCGCCGTGATTGAGCGCCGACCCCTTGATGACGGCCCAGACAGGATCACCATCAGCCAAGGCCTGTGCCAGTGGTTTCAACACCACGGCACCCACACCCTCGGACGGCACATAGCCGTCCCCGCCCGCACCAAAGCTGGTGCAGCGCCCCGTGGTCGACTCGAATCCGCCCCGACCCATCATGAGGTACTTGTTGGGATGCAGGGTCAGGTTGACGCCCCCCGCCACGGCACTGGCGCATTCCCCGGCGCGGATCGCGCGCACCGCCAGATGCAGCGCGCTCAGGGACGAGGAACACATGCTGTCGACGGCAAGGCTGGGCCCGCGGAAATCGAAAAGCCATGAAACGCGGTTGGCAATAGAGGCCGGGCTGCCCGACAGGGCCACCGGCGTGCCCTGCAGCGTCTCTTCGACACCCCAGAGCTGATAGTCCTCATACATCACGCCCGTAAAGACCCCGACCGCGCCACCGGCGCGCAGGCTTCCCGGCGTATGCCCCGCGTTCTGCACCGCGTGATAAGCAGTCTCGACAAACAGCCGCTCCTGCGGGTCGGCCTGTTCCGCATCGGCGGGCAGGATGCCAAAGAAGGGCGCGTCAAAGGCGTCGACATTGTCGAGGAACCCGCCCCACCGGCTGCGCGTCTTGCCCGGTGCACGGGTCGGCGAATAGTAAGGATCGTGATCCCAGCGGTCCCGCGGGATTTCGGTGATCGCGTCGCGCCCGTCCTTCAACAACTCCCAGAACGACTGCAGATCCGGTGCGCCCGGATAACGGCCCGCGACGCCTATGATAGCAATGTCGTGGGTCCGATCAGTTTCAAGCTGTTCCCTCGGCTGCGCGGCGGTGATGGCCGGTGCATGTGCAACTGCCTCCGCCACCGATGCGGCAGGCTGTTCCGCCACGACGGGGGAGAGACCGCTCAGATGCTCGGCCAGTGCGCGCAAGGTTCGGAACTGGTAGAAAAGCGTCGACGGCAATGCGCCATAACGCGCCTCAAGTCGGTCCGAAAGGCGCAGGACCATTACGGAATCGAGCCCATAACCGTCGAGCGGCGCGTCGAGGTCCAGCCTTTCGGCCGCGATCTTGAGCGTCTCCGAGACCGTGCGGACAAGATGCGCCTGCGCTGTCAGCAATGCGTCTTCGGGCTCATCTTCGGGCATTACGGTTTTCGGCGTCGCCACGGGGACGGCTGTGGCCGGTGCTGCGTCCGGTTCCGTCAGCCAGTAGCTTTCAGCGGCGAAAGGGTAGCCCGGCAACGGAATGCGTCGAACGTCCTTGCCGATCCACAGGTCCTCCCAGTCGATGACAAAGCCGCGCAGCCATAGTTCCGCGATCCTCGCCCAATCCCCGGACCCGGCCCAGCGCCGCAACAGATCGGTCAACCCTTCCTCAGGTCGGGTTTCGGCAGTTACCTCGACGCCGCTTTCGCGGCCCTCGGCATAGTCCTTCAGCCGGGCGCGGGCCTCCTCGGCACTGCTTGCGACAAAGGCCAAACGATGACGCATGGGTGTGCGCCCGGTCTGCAGAGTATAGGCAAGGTCGCCGAGGGGAGCATCGACACCACCAAGGGCTTGGGCAAGGTCGCGCGCGCGGTCCGAGAGTCCCCTGGCATCATTCGCCGACAGCACCACAAGCTGTGGGCCATCCACCGCCCTGCGCGCGGTCTGTTCCGGCGCCTCCGCCAGAATGACATGCGCGTTGGCCCCACCGGCACCGAACGAACTGACCCCGGCGATCCGGCGCTGTGCCGTCCAAGGCTGCGGCTCTCGAACGATCTCGATCATTCCGCTGCTCAGGTCCAGCTCCGGATTGAGATGTTGGACATGCAGGCTCGGCACGACCTGACGGTTCTGCATCTGCAACAGAACCTTGGTCACGCCGGCGATTCCGGCGGCACTCTCACAATGACCGATATTGGATTTGACCGAACTGACCCTGACCGATTTGGCCCCGTCCAGCGCTCTGTTCAGCCCGGCAATTTCGACCGGATCCCCCAAGGCGGTGCCGGTCCCGTGCGCCTCGATCAGGCTGACCTGCGACGGTTCTACCCGCGCGTCGCGCAGGGCGGAAGATATCACATCGGCATGGGCCTTTGGGCTGGGCGCGGTGTAACTGCGCGTGCGTCCACCACTGTTGAGCGCACTGCCCAGCAGCACGCCGTGGATATGATCCCCATCGGCCAGCGCCTTGTGCAGCGGTTTCAGAACAGCGACCCCCACGCCTTCGCCACTGACCATGCCATCGGCGTCCGCGCCAAAGGCGCGCGCCCGCCCTCCGGGCGCCAGCATGCCCAGATCCCTGAGCGTGTTCAGATGGCGCGGATGCGCGATGACGTTGACGCCACCGGCCAGCGCAACATCGCAACGCCCGTCACGCAGCCCTTCCACCGCCAGATGCAGCGCCGTCAATGACGAGGAGCAAGCGGTATCTACCGAAAGGCTGGGACCGGTGAAATCGAACAGGTAGGACACGCGATTGGCCACCGACCAAAAGGCGGCGCGGGTCGGGTAGTGCCCGTTCATCACGCCCGCATAGACGCCAACCCGCTGGTTCCGGCCAAACCGCTCGGGGTCATAGCCCGAGGCTTCGATGGCGTTGTGCGCGGCCTGCAGGAACAGACGTTCCTGCGGGTCCATACGCTCGGCATCGGCAGGGGCGATTTGGAAAAAGAGCGGATCGAAACGGTCGACCCCATCCATGTATCCCGCAGGCAGGGTCTGCCCCTGTTCAACGGGCCATGGACGTCCGTCGCCGGGGCGATCCGTTACGCAGTCCCTGCCCTCGCTCAGCACTTGCCAGAAAGCGTCAAGGTCCGGCGCCCCAGCATAGCGGCCCGACAGGCCGATGATGGCAATGGCGCGGTCCTCATCCCCAGCAGGGGCAGATTTAGACACTTCCGCTATTGTGGGTGGCGATGGCTCCGCCGGCGGCACCGCGGGCTCTGCGGCGTTCGCTACGTGTGGTTCGGGCGGCGAAGCCGCCTTTGCCGGGGCAGGTGCCTGCGCGCCCAACAGGGCCTGCATCCGGGCGGGTGCGCTTTCGATCAGGTGGTCGGTCAAGGCCGCGACAGTGTCCATCTCGAACAGAAGGGTCGAGGATATCTGCGGAAAGGCGTCGCGCATGTTCGCGACAATCTGCAGGATCAGGATCGAATCCACCCCGTAGCGCGCCAGCGACACCTCATCGGCGATCCGTGCAGCGGGAATGTCGATGGCCTCGGCGATCATGGAGCGCACGGCATCCATCGCTGTGTCCCGCGAAAGACCGGCTTCGGCGGTTTCGGTTTCAGGCGCGGGGTCGCTCGTCGCGAGCGGCACCGTCACTTTTGGTGCGGCTGTTTCGACGGTTGCAGCCACAGGGACCGCCCCGCGCGCCATTGACACCCGATGGATCAAGCCGTCGCTGCGTGCGGCGATGATCTGTTGCCCCAGCACACGCCCTTCGGGCGTAGGGAAGCTGACCGTATCGAAGGACTCGGCCTCCAGCGCGGCACGCCACATTTCGGGCGACAGCGCGGGCGTGCCCTCCAACCGCAGATCGGCATCGTCATAAGCCCACCAGCCGTCAAGCAGGCCAAAGGTGACATGGCTGAACAGCACGTTCTCGGTCAATTCGTTCAACAGAATCAGACCGCCGCGCGCCAGCGTGGCCTTGACGTTACGCAGGCTGGTCAGCACATCCGGCGTCGCGTGCAGCACATTGGTCGCGATTGCGATGTCATAGCGCCCAGTCGCAAGGCCCTGATCGTCCGGCGATTTACCGACGTCGAACAGCGCCGTCTCCAGATAGGGCGCGCGCGGACCAAAACTTTGCTTTGCATGGATCAGAAAGGACCGCGACAGGTCGGTATACCGGTATTCGACGATATTGGCGGCATAGGGCGCCAGCCGGTCAAAGACGCGGTTCGCGGTCCCGCCAGTGCCCGCCCCGACTTCGATCAGCCGCAGGCGGACGTCCGGATCCTCCGCGATCCGCTGACGGACCGCGTTTTCAAGCACGTCGCAGAGGACCTTGTTGAAATAGTCGACTACCCTGTTTCCATTGTAGACGCCGCTGACAAGGTCGAGCGCCCCACCGGGAAACATCACCGATGTCGCCTCGACCGATCCCGCCAATATCTCCGGCAATGCGCGCAGCATGGCCTCTGCGAGGGCAACATGGGGGCCAAGATCGGGGCTTGTCCGCCAAGCCGCGACGGCATTGTCCCAGGCGCGTTCGGCTTCGGGCCGGGTGGGCAGGGCGATCGCTACGACATGGCCCTCGGCATCAAGGATGCCATCCCGGTGCAAGGCGCGGCGCGTCTCGTCCAGCCAGCGCGCATAGATGGGCGGCGCGCCCTTGGGCACGGCATCGGTCAGGCCCGATGCGGTCAGCACGCCCACGTCGGCCAAGGCCACCGCGACAAGGCCCGCCATCTGCGTATCGAACCGGTCCATCTGGCGGCCGACGACCGAGCTGATCTCGTTGACGGCTGGGGCTTGCGGCGGCAGCTGCATCGCCTTGCGCATATCGGGGACGGCCGGGGCAAAAACGGTTTGCACGTCGGCGCGTTGACCGGTCAGCGTGCCGCCCTCGTCCAGACTGGCCAGTGCAACCTGCGCCAGATCCTGATCGATGACCGCGTCCAGCGCCTGCATCGCAGCGCCCACGTCCAACCCCGCCAGACCAACCTGAGCCATGCGGTCGCGGTATTCGTCGGTTGCGACAATGCCGGCCTGATCCCAGTAACCCCAGTTGACGATGCGTATCGGCACGTCGAGACGCGCACCCGCCATACGGGCAAAGTGATCGCTGAATGTGCACCCGGCGGCATAGTTCCCCTGCCCCGGCATGCGTGCAAAGGACTGAACCGAGGAAAAGAACACGACGGCCCTTCGCACGTCACCGGCGAAGACGTTGAGCATGTTGACCGTCGTGTCGACCTTGGCCGAGAGCGCGTCTTCCAGAACGTCTGGCTGCATCCGCGCCAATGTCGCGTCGGCGAGTGTGATGGCGGAATGTGCAAGAAGGTCGATGCCGCCGAAATCGGACAGGATCTGTGCTCGCGCGCGGGCTAGCGCCTCGGGATTGCGCGCGTCGGCCTGAATATAAACCGGGCGCGGCCCAAGCCGACCGATCCGGTCCTGTTCCGCCCGGATGTCATCATCAGGCGCACGGCGCCCGATCCAGACCACCTGTGCACCGGCAGTGCGCGTCAGATGTTCGGACCAGATCCGACCGACACCGCCCGCGCCGCCAACGATCACATGCACGCCGCCTGCCGTCTGAGAGGCGTCCTGCCCGGGCAGCCCTTCGGGCATCCGGTTCAGCCCCTGCTCCAGCCAGAGCCCGCTGCGCCGGGCAAAGACCGGGGCATCCCCCATGCCGGGCAGCGCCGCCAGTTCGGCCAGCGGCAGATCGTCCAGCGTTTCGGCATCGGCAATGCGCACGCGCCAATGGGGGTATTCCCGCGCCATGGACCCGAACAGCCCGACCAGACCGGCCCCAATCCCCTGCCCCGCCTCACCGCGACCGGTCGACAGGCTGGCCTCGGTGCAGATCAGCCAGTTCAGCGCCCGCGTCTCGCCGCCCTGCGCGACGACGGTGCGGATCAGGTCCAGCGCGTCATGGGTCAGGGCCTTTGCCGTTGAAATCACGTCCTGCGGACTGACGGGACCGCTGTCCGGCACCATCAACACGATGGTATCCGGGGTCTCTCCGATCTCCTGCGGCGTCGACACGGAACGGGCCGTGGGCCAGACCCGGCTGACCCGTGCCATATGCTCAGCACTGGCCCCCAGAACCACCACATGCCCGGGATCAAACGCGACCGTGTCCGGCGTCACCTTGCGCCAGACCGGGACAGAGACGGACAGAACCGATGAGGGCACGTCGACCGCAGGTTCAGTTGCGCCGCTATTGCGTCTCAAAGGACGGGCCGTGATGCCGCGCATTTGCACAGCGGGCACCGCCTCGCCTTTGCAAAACAGGTCCACGTCCAGACCGGTGCGCGTGCCATCCGACGATACCTTTGGCGCGCTCAGCAGTGCCGTCATCCGGTCGCTGCACCCGCTGTTCATCACGATCCGCGCGACGCTGTATGGCACGGTCGCCGGTGCTTCGGCTTCGGCAAAGACGACCGAGCCCTGCACGGCAGCATCCAGCATCACCGGGTCCAGCGCCAGTGGCGTGGCAGAGGGCCGCTCAAGCGACACACGCGCCCGATCCCCGGCACGCGTCCCGCCGGTAATGGCCAGCAGTTCAGCCCCGTGGATCACAGACCCTTTGCAGAGCGCGGCTTCGCATTCCTGCGGTGAGATCGCCTCTCCGGCACCGGGATCGGTCAAGGCGGGCGGCAGCGCGCCCGCGACTGGCCCGATATACCCCTGCGCATGGGTCCGACCGTCGCTGCACAGCACAAAATCCGCCCCATCTGCGCGGCGCGACAGCGAAAGTGTCAGATCCGTCAAGGCGGCGCCATCGACCGGCAGCAACCAGGTCAGATCCCGGATCTCGACCGGACCCGCCTGCACGCCGGAGGCCAGCCAAGCCTTATGCGCGATGGCCGGAACCGTCAGGCCGGGCAGAATGGGCATTCCGGCAACACGGTGGTTGGCCATCAGGACACCGTCCGGGTCGATACGAACCCGAAACAGGTTCCCTTCCTCGCGGGTGACGGAGAACAGCGGCTCTCCGGCAGGCTTGTCCTGCGGGGCGTGTTCATCGACCCAATAAACATCCCGTTCAAAGTGCGTGCGCGGCAAGGGACGGCGCCGGGGACGGTCACCGTCAAAAACGAGGGGATCGGGATCCGCGCCGTCCAGATAGGCCGCAAGCGCGCGACCGGCCTCGGACCTATCCTCAGAGGCGGCCGTAGCGCTCCCACCGGACAGCCAGCCACGCAGAGCAGCGGCAAGATCGCCCAAATCGTGCACGACGAACCCGGTGCGGTGTTCCAGATGCGCGCGCCCGGTCATCAGCGTGAAGGCGACGTCACCCAATGCCGCATCCGGTCCCGTGTCACACCAGTCTGCAAGCGCTTCGGCCAAGCCACGCAGCGCTTCGGGGCTGCGGGCCGACAGCAATACCGGGTAGCGGTCGGACTGATACACTCCCTGTCCCTGCTCCGGCGCATCCGCCAAAAGCACATGCGCGTTCGTACCGCTTGCGCCAAAGGAACTGATCGCAGCCAGCCGCCCGGGCACACGCGGCCAAGGTTCAGTCCGCGTCACGACACGGAAAGGGCTGCCCCGCATGGCGATCTTGTCGTTGACAGAGCGGAAGTTGCGGCTGCCCGGCAGTCGATCATGTGCCAGCGCCAGCGCGGCCTTGTGAACCCCCGCGACCCCGGCGGCGAACTGGCCGTGGCCGATGGCTGTCTTGACCGAACTCAGCGCACAATGCCCCTCACCCTCGCTGCCAAAGACGGCGCGCAAGGCTTCGAACTCGATGGGATCGCCCAACTGGGTGCCCGTGCCATGCGCCTCCAGCAACTGCACCTGCGCGGGATCAATGCCCGCGCGGTCATACAACCCGCGCATCAGCGCCGCCTGAGAGGTGGAACTGGGCGCGGTGATGCCGTTGGTCATGCCGTCGTGGTTGATCGCGCTGCCGGCGATGACAGCGTGGACCGTGTCGCCATCGGCCAGCGCCGCGCTGAGGGGACGCAGCACCAGAACGCCCGCCCCTTCGCCCGGCACAAAGCCGTCCGCCCGCGCGTCAAAGCTGTGGCACCGGCCATTTGGCGACAGCATTCCCGCCTTGCCGGCCGCTAGATACAGCTTGGGCGTCGCCTGTACGAAAACGCCGCCCGCCAGCGCCATGTCCACCTCGCCACTGCGCAGCGCCGCGCAGGCGGCATGGATCGCCACCAAGGAACTGGAACAGGAGGTGTCCAGCGCCAGCGCAGGCCCCTTGAGGTCAAGGTAATAGGCGATGCGCGCCGGAATGACCGAGGCCATATTGCCCCACAGGGATTGTGCCGTGGGTTTGCCCGGAAACAGATCCTGATAGTCGCCCGCACAACAGCCGACGTAGACGCCGCAATTGCGGCCGGAAATGCCCGTGCCCGCGTGACCCGCGTGTTCCAGCGCGTGCCAGCATTCCTCCAGGAAGATCCGCTGCTGCGGATCCATGTGCCGGGCCTCGGTGCCCGAGATGTTGAAGAAAAGCGCGTCGAATTCCGCGATCCCGTCCAGAAATCCGCCGCGGCGGCACGTGACGCTTTCAGGCAGGCTCCAGCGCGTGACCGGGGTCAGCATCTCGTCATCCGCTTCCAGCCGTTGCCAGAACCTCTCCAGCGTTTCCGCGCCGGGGTAACGCCCGCTCATGCCGACGATGGCGATGGGTTCGTCGGTCAGGCGCGGCGTCGCCGTTTGTGCGGGCTGCACGGGGGCAAGAACCGGCGTTTCGGATCGATTCACGGTAGCGACCGGTGCCGTCTCCGGCACCAGCGGCTGCACATGCGCCGCCAGTCTCCGAATCGTGGCATGATCGAAAATGGCCGCCTGCGACAGGTCGGTGCCCAGCGCGGCGTTGATCGCCTGCACAAAGCGCCCGCCAAGGATCGAATCCAGTCCGTAATCCGCAAAGGGCTGCGTGTCAGATATATCGCCGGGCTCAAGGTCCATCACCCTGAGAAAAACCTCCCTGACCCTGTCGGCAATCTCAACCACCGAATGCCGCGCCGGAGTCGGCTGCGGTGTCTCGATTTGCGTCCCGGTCATGATGGGCTGCCCTCTATCGGAGTTGGTCTGAGGTACAGGGCGGGCGGAGGTCGGTTCCGCCGGGTCCAGATCGCCAATCCACATGCGGCGGCTTTCGAAACTGTAACCGGGAAGGGAGAGCGGCGGGCTATGGGAGGCAAGCGCGGACCAATCGATTTCAAGCCCCTGCAACCAGAGCCCGGCGATCCGCGTCAGATCGCGGTTGTGTACCAGTTCGGCCAACGCCGTGCGCACGTCCGGATCCTCGTTCAGCCTGCGCAGGTCAACCTTGCTGGCCGTCACCTCGCCGCGCAGGGCAGCGTTGTCATCCGGCCAGGCCTCTAGTTGCTGCAACAGATCGGCAACGGACGTGGTGACAAAGGCCGCCCTATGCGCAAACTGTTCGCGGCCGCCTCTCAGGGTCTGGCAGAGCGCGCCAAGGTCCACGGGGCGCACGGCGTTCTCAGACGACCCCATATCCTTGACGCAGGTGGCCAATGTGACCGTGTGCGCCTGCGCCAACCCGCGCAACTCATCCGCCGTCAGACCCAACTCGCCCAGAGGCACATCCGTGGGCACCTCACCCGGATCGACCCCCAGCAGACGGGCCACCGCCTCGGCTGGCGCAGTTGACACCGCCTGCCCGCCATCGCGCAACCACGCCGCCAGAGCGGCAACCTGCCGTCGCAGCGCTACATCCGTGCGCGCGGAAAGAACCGCTAGATCCGGCCCTGTCGCCAATTTGCGCGTTGGTACAGCGGCAGCCTCTGGCGCTTTCAACAACACGCAGGCATTGGCCCCACCCGCACCGAAAGAGCTGACCGTCGCCATCCGTGGCCCGCCCCAGACGCGACCGCTCTGCACCAATTCGAAGGGAGTCTCGGAAAAATCGATGTCCGGGTTTGTCTGCGCCGCGTGCAAGGTCGGGGCGAGCCAGCCATCGCGCAACTGCAACACCGTCTTGATGACCCCGGCCACACCGGCAGCCGCTTCCAAATGACCGATATTGGACTTAACGGACCCCAGCGCGCAACGGTCTGAACGCGGTGCATCGGTGGCCAGCGCGCCGGTCAGCGCTTCGACCTCGATCGGGTCGCCCAGCGCCGTTCCGGTGCCATGCGCCTCAACATAACCGATGGCGCTGCCGTCCACTCCTGCCTCGTCCAACACGGTCCGAACCAATGCGCGCTGCGCCGCCGGGTTGGGAACGGTATAGCCATTGGCGGCCCCGCCGTGATTGACCGCGCTTGCGGCGATCACCGCATCGATCCGGTCCTTCGCCGCGCGCGCCTGCGCCAGCGGGACAAGGACAAGACAGCCGACGCCTTCCCCCGGTACGAAACCGTCGCCCCCGGCGCCGAAACTGCGGCAACGCCCGTCCGTGGACAGCATGCCGGACCGGCAGAGTTCGGCATAGGAAGAGGGATGCTGATAGAGGTTCACCCCGCCCACCAGCGCCATGTCGCATCGACCGTCGCGCAACGCCTCACAGGCCATGTGCACAGCGGTGAGCGAGGCTGAACACATCGTATCGACCGGCAGGCTCGGGCCGGAGAGATCGAGGAAAAAGCTGACCTTGTTCGCGATGGAGCTGAACGAACTGCGCGCATGCAACACCGAGCCATCGGCGTGTCGGCGCGGGCCAAGCCGCGTGTGATCGGACTTGGTAACGCCTGCAAAAACGCCGACCCGGTTTTCGAAACGCGCGCGCAGTTGCGCGCGGGTCAGCCCCGCATCCTCCAGCGCGTGCCATGCCGCCTGCAGGAACAGCCGCTCTTGCGGATCCATTTCCAAGGCGTCGCGCGGCGCGATGTTGAAAAACAGCGGGTCGAACCCGGCAAAATCCCGGATGAATCCGCCCGAATTGCTATAGCTGCCACCCTGCGCCAGCGCGGCCTCACGCGTCGGATGGAAAAACCCCTGTTGTGCCCAACGGTCCGGCGGGCATGTCCCGATGCAGTCCTTTCCATCGCGCAGGTTGGCCCAGAACTGATCGATATTGTCTGCCTCGGGGAACCGGCCACTCATCCCGATGATTGCGATGTCATCGTCAGCGCGGCGCGGCGGGCGAACAGCGGGCTGCGCGGGGACGGGTTTTACCGAAGGGGCGATGCCTGCCTCCCCTGTCCAGCGCGCGCAGGCCTCCGGGTCGCGCTCAGCCAGATGGGCGGCCAGGGCCGCCACGGTGCGATGTTCGAACAACAAGGCGCGCGGCAGATCGCCAAAGACCGGGCGCAGGCGATGGCATATCTCGACCACCATCAGGGAATCGATGCCGTACACGGCGAACGGGTCCTCAGGGTCAATCAGGTCGGGATCGCGCTTTGTCACCTCGGCAATCAGCGCTGTCAGCGGCGCGACAGGGGCCAGCCCCGGACCGGCGGACGCGGCGGGTCCATGACGCGGCGCGCTGTCTGTCGCGGGATCCGCGTTCAGATGCGCCGCGACGTCCTGCATCGATCCGCAGGCCACCGCGACCTGATCCGCGTCCGACGCCAGCGCCTGACCAAGCGCCGACAGCCCCTGAACGGAGGTCATCGGAAACAGTCCCGCGCTCTGCAAGGCGGCCTGTCCGGTTGCGGCAATCGTCATGCCGCCATCCGCCCAGAACGGCCAGTTGACGCTAAGTGTCCGACCGTGCCGCTGCCCCCGCCGAACCGCCTCGGCCCGCAGCCCGACCTCGGCGTCCATCAACGCATTGGCCAGCGCATAGTCGCTTTGCCCTTCGTTGCCGGTGATCCCGGCCAGCGAGGAAAAGGCGACGAAGAAGTCCAGACGGTCCTCGGTCGTCGCGGCATCAAGGGCCGCAAATCCGTCCAGCTTGGGCGCCAGAACCGCCTGCACGTCGGCCTCGCGCTTATTGTGCAACAGCGCGTCGCGGGTGACGCCGGCAAGGTGCAACACCCCGGTCACGGGGCCACCCTGATCACGCCAATCCCCAACCGCGCGGGCCACCTGAGAACCGTCCGCAACGTCGCAAAGCACGTGGTCGAGGCGCAGCCCCTTGGCGCGCCACGCCGCAATTTCGGTCGGGTCCGGTTCAGACCGGCCCATCCCAAGCACCTGCACATCGGTCCCGCGTGCCGCCATATCGGCAAGCAGCAACCGCCCCACACCTCCGGGCGCGCCAGAGACCACATAGCGCCCGCCCGACCGCCAGAGCGGACCGGTCTGTGGCGTGATGGGAACAAAGCGCCGAACCAGCGGGAATGCCCCGCGAAGATCGACAAACGCGCCTGTTGGGCAAGTGGCAAGACGCTCCATCACGTTGGCGCAATCCGGTGAGATCAGGATAACCTGAGCACGCAGGTCCGTTCCCTCTTGGGCAACGCTGCGCAAAAGCGCCGCAGCCCCTTGGGCAAAAACCGGGTCACAGGTCGCAATCTGCCATTCTGGCCCGGCCTGCACGTTGGTGGCGCGCATCTGGCAGCGGCGCAGCAGGTCATAGCCCAGCTCCCGCGCGGAACGGCCCGACAACCGGATAACTTGCGCCGCTGACGGGACGGCGTGACCTAGTCCGCCACAGATCAGGATTTCACGTTCGCGGGTCGATGGTCGCGCGACATCGGCCTCGATCCGCTGCCAGAGAGGTGCGAAAAGTTGCAGGTTATGTTCCCTCACGTCTCAGACCTTTCTTTTGCCAGCCGTCGGCCGGCCTCGGCGACATCGGTGCGCCCCGCCACCAGATCGCCCAGCACGGCCAGCGCCTTGCTGGTGCCGCCGGTTGAGGCAGGCCGGGGCAAAAGCGCGTCACCGGGATCAGGCTGGGCCGCGCTGAACCAGTGCGGCTGTCGCTCAAACGGATAGCCGGGCAGCACGCAGCGGGGCGGGCGAACCGTATGCAATCGCGACCAATCCACCGTCGCCCCGGCTGTCCAATCGCGGGCCAGCGTCTCGATATCTGCGGCGGGATCCGCCAAAACGGCGTCGCGTTGCTGCGCAAAGCCGCCACTGCGGCGCATCGTGCCGCGCCAAACACCGGGCCGGTCCGTCTCACTCTCGGACAGGGCCAGAAGGTTGTGACGCAGGTCCTCCATGGATCGGGCGATGAATGCGGCGCGGTGTTCCATCGCCTCACGCCCGGATTGCAGCGTCCACGCGATCTGTGACAGGTGCCCGGGTCCGTCCAAATCCGCGCAGGCGTCCAGCAAGGCACGCGCCCGGGAACGCAAGGCCGCCCCGCTGCGCGCGGACAGCACGATCACTTGATCGACCTCCGGCAGTGGCACAGCGGCGGACCGCTCTGGTGCCGCATCAAGCACGACATGCGCATTGGCGCCACCAAATCCAAAACTGCTGACAGCCCCCCGCCGCCGGTGTCCGGTACCGGGGTCAGGCCATGCCTCTGGCCGGGTGTTCAGGCGGAAAGGAGTGTTTTCCAAGCCGAGATAGGGATTGACGGCCCCGTCCAGACGGCTGACGGGCAGGGCCTTTTCGCGCATCGCCAGAACCACTCGCTGCAACCCGGCGATGCCGGCCGCCGCCTCAAGGTGGCCAATCGACGTCTTGACCGACCCCAACGCAATACTGCCCGGGTTCAGCGTCCGACCCTGCGCCTGCGCAAGCCGACCATAGGCGCGCTTCAAGGCATCTACCTCGACCGGATCGCCAAGCGGGGTTCCCGTGCCATGCGCTTCGACATACTGGATCGAGGCCGGATCGATCCCGTCCATGGCCGCCTCTATCAGCGCGGCCTGCGCACCGGTGCGCGGCGCCGTCAGCGAACTGGCGCGCCCGCCATGGTTGGTTGCGCTGTGCAGGATCACCGCGTGGATCACGTCGCCGTCCCGCACCGCATCCGCCAGCGGTCGCAACAGCACCGCCCCCACGCCTTCGCCCCGGACATAGCCGTCCGCTTCGGCGGAAAAGGTGTGGCAACGTGATGTCGGGCTCAGCATTCCCGCCCCCAACGGCCCGGCAAAGGGTTCGAGGCTGAGCGCAAGGTTGGCGCCGCCCGCAATTGCCATCGTGCATTCGCCCCCGCGCAGGGCACGCACCGCGCGGTCGACCGCCACAAGCGAACTGGAGCAGGCGGTATCGATCGCCTCGCTTGGGCCATTCAGGTCCAGCAGATGCGAAACCCGGTTCGCCAGCATCGCATGCGACGTGCCGGTGGCCATGTAGCCGCCCGGCGGCACACTCTCGGCCAGCATGAGGTCCTTGTAATCCTGTGCGGACACGCCAAGAAACACGCCGGTACGCGGGTCCAGCGCAGCAGGCGGGCGGGCCGCGTCCTCCAGCACTTGCCAGACGCATTCCAGCATCATCCGGTGCTGCGGATCGGTAACTTCAGCCTCGGCTCGGGACATCTGAAAGAACTCGGCGTCAAAGCCGGCGATATCCTCCAGAAACCCGCCTTCCTGGGGCAACCCGGCGGCGCGCAGACGCTCTGCGTAGCGCGGCGAATAACGGTGCAGCGGCAAGGGCGACAGCCCAAGCCCGCCACCACGCAGCAACGTGGCAAACGCCTCCAGATCGGCGGCGCGCGCATAGCGGCCCGACATGCCTGTGATCGCGATTGGCATGGCCTCTGGATCGGGCCCCGCCAAGGCCGTCATGTGTGGCGAGACCACTGGCGCGGCTGCAGCACGGTCAGGCGCGGCTGCACTCTCCCCCGGGGTTCGCCGTGCTGTCGGCCCCTCCGCCGTGGCGCCGGAGGCCGTGGCCACACCGGATGGCTCCGGAACGCTGGTCCCCGCCTGCCTTGGCGGATCAATGTTCAGCCGCCTCGGCTGCGCCGGTCCGAGGGCCCCGGCAAGCGCCGCGATGGTTTCCACGTCATAGAACACCGCCGGTGTCAGGTTCACGCCAAACCGCGTGTTCACCGCGTCGGTCAACGCGGCCAACCCGATGCTGTCAAATCCAAGCGCCTGAAAGCTGGTCTGCGTGTCTACCTCCGCAAGGTCGAACTTCTGCATTCCGGCGACCATTTCGCGAAGCACCAACACGGTGTCCGCGCCGCCCGTGGTGTCCTCCGCTTCGGTTCCGGCGGGCAGAAAAGTTTCGATTCCATGCAACCAGCCCGCGACACGCCCCTGCCCGTCCAGCAGTTGGACCTGTCCAGTCAATCGCCCGTCCCGCAGGTCCAGTTGGCCGCGCAGTTCCGTCACCGGTCCATGCTGGCCCGCAACGCCAAGCTCCGCCACCCGGTGAAGCGCGACCTCGGTCCACTCCTGCAGCCCGCATTGGCGCGCTGACAGTTGCACCAGTTGCGAAAGAGCCAGCAACACTTCGGGTTTCAGGGTCACATTGCGCGCGGCGTGATCCTGCAAAAGACCCGGTTCGCCAAGGCGGGCCTGACACAGGCCTTGGGCGTCGCAGGCGAAGGAGGCCAGCGGTTGGCCATAGGGCAGGAATTCCACCGCCGCCTCTGCGAAGACAGCCGCTGGATCAACAGCCCCGGCATCGCCTTGGCAGACCGGAAGCGCAGCGGGCGCAGCACTGGCCAACGACGATCCTGCGGAAAAGAGTGGTGCGCCATCGGCTGAAAACGTCACCCGGTGGTCCGCGCCGTGTTCGGCGACGCGGACCTCCAGCGTCTCCACCTGTGCCAAGTCCTGCCCGTGCCACAGGGCCTCAGACACCCCCTGCGTCCCGGCCTTGGCCAGATCGAACGCCGCCATCGCCGCATCGAGCAGCGCCAAGGGTTCCAGCACCGATCGACCGCCGACGCGTCTGGTGTAGTCCAGAAGATCGTCAACCAGCACCCGGGTCCGAAAGCCGACCCCGTCAAGGTCGGACACGTTCTGCCCGATCAAGGGATGCAACCGACGGCGAAACGCCTCGGGGCGCAACACGCTGGGCGCATCATCGAAGACTTCGACCCAGCAGCGCACGCGCTGGAACGGGTAGGTTGGCAGCGAAATCCGCGCCGGAGGATCAGGCCAGATCTGCGACCAATCCACCTTTTGCCCATCAAGGAAAGCGGCGCAGGCGGTTTCTGCATCGGTTGGCGCGGGCGCGGCACCCTGTTCGGCCACTGCCAGAACGTCCTCTGTCAGGCGCCAGCCACCGGGTTCCCCGTCTTGCCATCGACGCAGGATAGCGGCCAGTTCCTCCAGATCGGTCGCGACACACGCGAAGCGACAGCGCAGCGCCGTGCGCCCGACCGCAAGCGTATGGGCCACGGCATCCAGATCGGCGTCGGGGTTCGCCCCGATCCAGTCCAGCAACCCGGCGACAACATCCGGCATGGCCTTCGGGTTGAAGGCGGACAGGACGACCGGACGCGCCTGCAATGCCCGGCGGGGCGATGCGGGGGCGCGATATTCCTGCAGGATCATATGACCGTTCATGCCGCCTGCCCCGATCGAGGTCAGGCCCGCACGGCGCGGGATCGGCTGCCCGGCCGCATCGACGGGACGTTCCCAACTCGTCAGTTCCTGCTGGACGGCAAACGGCGATTGGTCGAACGGAATCGCCGGGTTCAGCGATTGCGAATGAAGCGAGGGCGCAATCTCGCCATGACGCATCTGCATCAGGACCTTGGTGAATCCGACGATGCCCGCCGCCGCCAGCAGATGCGCGATATTCGACTTGACCGAGCCGATCGCGCATTTACCCGTACGGCCAAAGACCTCGTGCAGACCGGCAATCTCTATCGGGTCGCCCAGCTTGGTGCCTGAACCGTGGGTTTCGATATAGCTGATGGTTTCGGGCGCAACGCCCGCGTCGGTCAGCGCGTCGCGCACCGCCTTGGCCTGCATGCCCGGACGCGGCACGGTGAACCCGTTGCGTGTTCCGGCATTTGTCATGGCCGTGCCCAGGATCACCGCCTGGATATTGTCGCCGTCACGCTCTGCCTCGCGCAGGGGTTTCAGCAGCGCCGTGCCCACCCCTTCGCCAAGGATCGTGCCATCGGCCCCTTCGCCAAAGCTGCGGATCACCTCAGCGCGGTTGGTGGTGAAATGTTCCTGCGAGGAAGAGATCATGTTGAAGGGGTGCAACAGCAGGTTCACGCCACCCGCCAGCGCCATGCGGCATTGCCCCTCGCGCAGAAGCCGCACCGCCAGATCCAGCGCCGTCAACGAGGCAGAGCACATCGTATCCAGAAACAGGGACGGCCCGGTCAACCCGTAGAAATACGAGATCATGTTGGGCATGGTCCCGGTATAGCTGCCCGACGCCCGCGACCCACGTGTCAGCATGTTCTGCACGCCGTACAGGTTGTAGTGGTTGCTCATCGTGCCCACCAGCACGCCCACGTCTGCATCCATCTGCTGGTGCAGGGCTTCGCGGGAATAGCCCGCATCCTCGAACGTCTGGACAGCCGATTCCAGCAACAGCCGCACCTCGGGTGACATGACCTCGGCGTCTGCCTGCGACATGTTGAAATAGCGCGGGTCGAACTGGTCTATTCCCTCCAGAAAGCTGCCCGTGAGCATGGTGGATTTTCCCAGAACCGACCGTTCGGGATAATAGATTTCCTCATGCGGCCAACGGTCTCCCGGGATCGGACCAAAGGCATGGTCGCCGCGACGGATCATCTGCCAGAACCCATCCAGATCCTTGGCGCCGGGATAGCGTCCGCCGATCCCGATCACGGCAATCTCATGCCGGTCCCGCCCCGTCTGGACCTGTGGCGCGGCCATGGCTGATGCCGCAACGGGGGACTGCGGCGCACCTTCGACCGCAGCCGCTTCGACGACCGGATGAGAGGGGGCAGCGGGCCCCTCTGCCACGGTCGGCACGGGTGCCTGTGGCGGCACCAGGACGGCCGTGAGCGCCGACCCTTCGGAGGCCAGCAAGGCATCGGCAATCCCGTTCAGATCCACATGTTCAAAGAACAGTGTCTTGGGTAGGCTGACCGACAGCCAGACCTCTATGCGCTCGATCATGTCCACCGCAATGATGGAGTCGAACCCGTAGGTGTCAAAGGGCGTATCGGTCCGGACCTTGTCCGGTGACAGCGCAAGAACCTCGGCAAAGAAACCGCGCAACCGGTCCAGCAGGGGCGCGCGCAGGTCGCCCTCATTGACCAACTGTTGTCCTGCGGTCGTATCGTTTGTGTCTGGCTGACCATGCGCCGGAGGTACGGCGGCGTTGCGATCGCCAACACTCAGAAATGCGCCGATCCGGGCGGCATCGCCGTATCCAATCGCCAGATGTTCCGGCAGGGCGCCCCGCGCCATATCATCGAAGATCGACAGTCCGACCGTCGTGGGCAGGGGACGGACGCCCATCCGTGCGGTCATCGCCCCCGCCGCACGGTCGTCAACCTGCATGCCGCCCTCGGACCATAGCGGCCAGTTCATGCACAGGCTGCGGCCTTTGCGCCTGCCTTGTGCCACGGCGGCCCGCCGCCGTTCCAGAAAACCGTCCATAAAGCCGTTGGCGGCGGCATAGTCCGACTGACCCACCGCGCCATGAACTGCGGCAATCGAGGAGAACACCGCAAACAGTTCAAGGTCACAGTCCGATGTTGCCGCATCCAGCGCCACCAGCCCCTCGACCTTGGGCGCAAAGACCGCGGCAATGTCATCGGGCCGTTTGGTCGCGGCCAGCCCATCCCGCAAGATGCCCGCAGCATGGATCACCCCGTGCAGGGGACCATGGGTTTGCTCGATCCGCGCACGCGCCGCAGCCAGCGCCACCGGGTCCGTCACGTCACATGGCAAAGAGACACATCCCGGCAGATCAGGCGCATCAGGTTTACGCCGCCCGCTCAAAACGACCGTACTGGCGCCCCGGTCCAGCAGGTGGCGGGCCATGATCCGCCCCAAACCACCGCTGCCGCCGGTGATCCAGTAGACCCCGCGCGCGGTCCAGGGGTTTTCGCTGATGGCCGGTGCCGCCAGCGGGGCAAAACTGCGCTGCAGGCGCAGACCGTCCGGACTAATCCGGACGTCCTCGGCACCGCCAAACGCGGCTTCGCGCGCAATACGTGGTGCAAGGTCGCGCTCATCCGTTTCGATCACCCGCGGGTACAAGCGCGGGTTTTCCAAGGCCAGACTATGCAGAAGGGGCGATACCATCCGGCCCAGCCTATCGTTCAGCGGCAGGGCCGCCAGAATCCGCATCGGCGCACCCGCCGACGGGATCTTGCCCAGAACTGCCGTAAGATCGGTGGCAAGTCTGCGCGCCGCCAAGGCCGGGTCGGACGTCCTATCGGCTGTCAGCGCATGGATGGGATAGCCCGCCGCCTGCAGTGCCGCCGGGCGCTGCGAGGCATCGCCGGTGTCGACGCACAGGATCAGGTCGAAGGGAACAGATTGCGCCAAGGGATCCGGCGTCTCCGCGCCCCAGCCCGGTGCGGCCAATTGCACAGCATCCGCGCTGCCCGCCTGCGTTGCCGAGGTGCCGCCGATGGCACGGGTGACAAGGCCGCGCATGGCGACCGCAAGGGTCCCGTCCTCACGCCACAGGTCCACGTCGAACCGACGCGGACCAGTACGGCGAACCTGTGCGCGCATCTTGTCCGTGACAGGCGCGCCATAGACAACTCGATCCGCCGCGAAGGGAATGCCGGGTGTCTCTTCCCCGGGCAGCGCCGCGATGGCCTGCAAGGCCGCATCCAACAGGACCGGATGGCCCGGCTGGTCCGTCGTCCGCCCCGCGACCTCTGGCAAGGTCAGGTCTGCAACGATGCTCTCGCCCTCAGCCCAGCAGGCTGTCAGCGCACGGAACACTGCGCCATGCTGGATCCCGGCTGCTGCAAGACGTTTATAGCTATCCTCCGTCCCCTGCGCCGACCCGGCGGGATCAGGCACTGCAGCGCTTTCCGGCATCGCCGCACGCGACACATGGCCCTTGCCACAGACTTCTTGCGCGGCTGTTTCCACCCGAAATGCGATCTGGCCAGTCTCTGGATCTGGGATCAGGCTGACCGTCAATGTCACGCCATCCTCGGCGGGTTCTGCCGCGCGCAACCAAACCACATCGGTCAGCGCAACCGCCCCTTCGCCCGGCAAGGCCTGTTCGCCCGCCTGGCGGACAGCCTCCAGAATCGCAGTGCCCGGCAAGATAGGCCGCCCACCGATGATATGGTCGCGCAGCAAGGGATGGGAGATCGGCAACGTCAGGGTAAAGACGGTCCGATCCAGTGTAGAGCGGTTGCGCACTTCGAATTCCAGAACCGGCGTGGCCGACGGGAACCAGTGCCTCTCACGGGCAAAGCCATAGCCGGTCAGGTGCTGGCGCGGTACCGGGTCACCCAATTCATCCCAGTCGACGTCGGCTCCGGCTACCCATGCCTTGGCGATCTTTGGCAGCGCCGCTTTCCTGACCCACTTGCGCAGCTTTTTCAGATCCGGCGCGGTTTCGGCCGCCTCCTGCTCCGACGCGGCGGTCAGCAGGCCCTCGGCAGGGCGTCCTTCGGCGCATGCCAGCAGACAGGTGCGCAGAGTTGCCACGTCCCGACACAGGATGGCAGCACGGGTCGTCATCGGCACACGGCCCATCTGCAGGGTCCAGGCGATGGCGGACAGCGACACATCCGGCATTGCATCCAGATCGGCCAGCAGCGCCCGCGCCCGCGCCTGCAAACCGCGTTCATCCCGCGCCGACAGCGGAACGATCTGCAGGTCGTTTACCTTGGGCGATTTGCGACTGTCGCGGTAATCCTGCAGAACCGCGTGCGCATTGGTCCCGCCAAATCCGAACGAACTGACAGCCGCGATCCTAGGTCGCTTGCCCGGCACCCAGGATTTCGGTTCCGAGGCAATGCGCAGCGGCGATCCGTCAATGCGCAACAGCGGGTTGGGGCGCTCGAACTCGGCATTGGCCGGCAAAGTCCCTGCGCGCATGGCACAAAGGATCTTGGCAATGCCCGCCAGTCCCGCCGCCCCTTCAAGATGTCCAATGTTGGTCTTGACCGAACCGACAGCGACACGGCCTTCGCCCGGCGCATGTCCGCTGCGCGCGGCGAGTTCCGTCAACGCGCGCTTGAGCCCCACGATTTCGATCGGGTCCCCCACCGGCGTCCCGGTGCCATGCGCCTCGACGTAGTCCAATCTGTCGGGACGGACACCGGCCTCTGTCATCACCGCGACAATCAGATCAGCCTGCGCCCGTGGATTGGTCACGGTCAGCCCGCTGGAACGGCCTCCGTGGTTGGTGCCCACGGCGCGGATCACCGCGTGGATCGGGTCGCCATCGGCCTCGGCCCGGTCCAGTGTCTTGAGCAGAACGACCACGCCGCCTTCGCCGCGCACATAGCCGTTGGCCCCGGCGTCGAACGCGCGGGATTGCCCGGTCTTGGACAGCATGCCGTTGCGGGTGAAGGCCTGAAAATGGTCGGGGGACCAGATCAGGTTCGCAGCCCCCGCCAGCGCCGCATCGCAAGTGCCCTCGCGCAGGGCCTGAACCGCCTGATGAACGGCGACCAGCGCGCTGGAACAGGCGGTGTCATTGGACACGCTGGGGCCCGAAAAATCGAACTGGTAGGATATCCGGTTCGCCAGGATCGACGGCGCAACGCCGGTGGGCATGTAGGCGTCCGGTGGGTCGCCAGAACGGCCCATCATCTCCATGTAGTCCCAGTGGCAGGCCCCCATGAAAACGCCGGTCCGGGGTCCGGCCAGCGCATCCGGCGTCAGACCGGCGTTTTCGATGGCGTTCCACGACAGTTCCAGCAGGAAACGCTGTTGCGGGTCCATGCTGCTCGCCTCACGGGGCGAGATCCCAAAGAAGCCGGGCTCGAACCCATCTGCGTCCTCAATAAAACCGCCCCAGCAGTCCAGATCAGGCGGGAAACCGGCGGTCCGCCGGGCTTCGGGCAGGGGTGTGATGGCAGAGCGGCCCTCGGAGAGAATCTGCCACAGTTGATCCGGTGTCTCGGCCCCCGGAACCCGCAGAGCGAGGCCAACAATGGCAACAGGCTGGGCGCGGGGACTCATGCCATGCACCGTTCATCGCGGGCGACAGTCATGCGATCCCGCACATCCTGCGGCAGAGGCGCGCGCCGAACCGGACGAGACGCGAATTGCTGCTGCAACAGACGCAGGGACAGCAGGTAGACAAAAGCCTGATTTTCCCGGACGCTGATCCGCTCAGGCGGCTGGTTGGAAATCTTGCGCACCAGCGCCGAAGCAAAACGGGCGTCGATCAGGTCATCCTTTTCCAGCTCTGCATCTGACAGCAAAAGCTCCATGTAATCGGGCCGTTCGGCCATGAACGACGCGGAATCCGGCGCGCGGTAGGGGTGCTTGTGACGGGTTCGCACGGGCTCAGGCAGTTCCGGGAACGCCTCTTTCAACAGCCCCTTTTCCGTCCAGCCGCCATCGTGCTTGAGGTTCACCGACCCCGCCAGCGCGACAACAGAGGGATCAAGGAACGGGCAGCGGTTCTCCACCCCGTGGGCAAGCCCCATCCGCTCTCCTTGTGTGGACAGCAGATACCCCGCCAAAAGCGTGCGGAACTCCAGCCACTGCGCCCGCGCGACCGGGTTCAACCCGGCGTATTCCGGTGCGTCGGCCACCAACCCCTGCAAGGGAGCGAAGGCGTCTGACGTGTCCCCCGCCAGCAGGCGCAGCGCGAAGCGGCCGTTCTGAAAACGGATTTCGTGCGAAAACAGACCGGGCTGCGTTTCGGTCAGGTAATTCTTGTAAAGCCCCATCAGCGGGCCGTGGGTTTCTTCGGTGAAATGGCCAAGATAGGGGTTCAGGTCGGCAATGCGCGCCTTCCGCTCTGCCGGGGTCATGTCATGCCAGCCGTTCCGCAACATCACCTCGCGGAACAGGCTGTAACCCAGAAAAACCTCGTCTGCGCCCTCGCCGCTCAGCACGGTCTTGATGCCGGCGTTGCGCACCGCCTGCGACAGCAGGAACATCGGCACGAATGCGGTGCGAAAGACCGGCACCTCGGCGTGGTACAGCGCTTGGGGAAACGCCTCGCACAGGTCTGCTGCGGTGATGCGCAAGGCGGTGTGGTCGGTGCCCACCTGATCGGACATCATCCGCTGGTAGGGCGACTCGTCCAGCGAGGCCTCTTCGAATTCGACCGAAAAGGTCGACAGCCGCCTGTCAGAATAGCGGGAGGCCACCTCGGTCACGATGGAACTGTCCAGCCCGCCGCTCAGGTAGACACCAACCGGCACATCGCTGCGCATCCGCAGCCGCACCGCCTCGGTCACCGCGTCGCGGATGCGTCCCACGGCCTCGGCCCGGCTGCGCACGATGCCGTCGTCGGCGAAGTCCAGCGACGCGTAGGTGTTGGTTTGGATGCTGCCATCCCCGCTGACCCGCATCAGCTGCGCCATGGGCAGGGACTCGATGCCCTGCCATGCACTTTGCGCAGGCAACGGCGTCCATCCGGCAAGGATCGATGCGACCTGCGCCCGGTCCGGCACAAAGTCGAAGCCAGGCACTTCGAGAAAGGCCTTCATTTCGGACGCGAACCAGATCCGGCCGCCATGGCGCATCCAGAACAGAGGGCGCTTTCCAAAACGGTCGCGCGCCAGCACCAACTCGCGCTTTTCCCGGTCCCAGATAGCAAAGGCGAAGGCGCCGTTCAATCGTGGCAGACAGTCCGCCCCCCAGTGCCGCCAAGCCGCCAGCAGAACCTCGGTGTCGCAGGTCGTGCGGAACCGCACACCCGCCGCGATCAGCTCATCGCGCAGTTCGACATAGTTGTAGATTTCGCCGTTGTAGGTGATCCAGAAACGCTCGGCGGGGTCCGCCATCGGCTGCTGACCCGATGCAAGATCGAGAATGCTCAGCCGCACATTGCCAAGCGCCACACGATCATCGACGTAATAGCCCGCCTCATCCGGTCCGCGGTGGCCAATCCGGCCCAGCATGGCGACAATGGTTTCCGGATCGGGGGGCGTCTGCGTCACCCCGATCCCACCGGCAATTCCGCACATCGCTCAGCCGGCCTGGGCCAGCGGGCTGGCGGAATCGTTGACCGCCGCGACCATGCGGTCGAGGCTGACCATGACATCACCGAAAATCGCATCGTCGTCGAAGGTCACGCCGAATTCGTCTGTCAGGAATCCCACCAGTTGAACATAGCCAAAGCTGTCCATGATACCGGCCTGGAACAGGTTCGTGTCCCCTTCGAAATCCTCGCCGTAGGTCACGAGAAACTGCTCTTCGATATAGCTGCGGATGGCGTCGCGCCGGGAAGAGGTCTGGGTCATTGTGCGTGCTCCGGTATTAGGCGGGTGATCGCGGTTTCAAGCTGTCTGGCGGTGCCATCCAGCAGGTGCAGCGTAACGTTGGCGACCTGGCGCGCGCGCCAGTCCGAGAGGGAGGTTCCCGCGACCCACTGGTTGAAGGCCCCCATCGACCGTCCGCAATGGATCTGGAAATCAAGCTTGCGCTCGGCATTGCCCTGCAGGGCCATCCGCCCGGACAGGCCAAAGTACCAGCGAAAGACATAGGCCATCTTCTGTTTGGGCGTGCGTTCGGCATGGGCCACCGCCTCGGCGGGCCAGTAGTCGCAACAGGCCTCCCAGACCTCGCCGAAACTCTTTCGAAAGTATTTTTCCTCGACCTGCGCACGAGATCGGCTGTCGATCTCGTCAAGGCTGTCGTGGCGGGAATACAATTCGAACAGCCGGTTGGCGCGCGCCGGAAAGAATACCCCCCGGCGCAGGACCTGCACCTTGGCGCCGATCTCGAACATGTCGCCTGCGGGGGCATAGGCGGTGTCCTGCACCTCGGCTTCGGACAGCATCTGCTTGACCAGATCCGATGTCCCGGCCTCGACCGTGCATTGGTTGATCGATCCGGTCACAAGGAACTCGGCCCCCAGCATCAGGGCCGAAACCGCTGCCTCTGGCGTGGCGATCCCGCCGCCCGCGCCGATGCGGACCGGCGTGGCGTAACCGCGTTCGTCCTGCACCGCGTCGCGCAAACGGCAGATCGCCGGGACCAGCACGGCGGCGACTCCCTGATCGGTATGGCCGCCAGAGTCCGCCTCGACGCAAATGTCATCCGCCATCGGCACGCGGCGGGCCAGTTCGGCCATTTCCGGCGTCACCGCGCCCTCGGCCAGCAATTCAGAAACCAAGGCCTCTGGCGCCGGGTCAAGGAAATTGCGCGCGACTTCGGGGCGCGACAGCTTGGCCACGATCATGTTGTCGATGCGCACCCCGTCACCGTCACGCGACAGCCCGGAGAGCCGGTAACGCACCAGTTCCTTGGTGATCTTGATATAGGCAGAGGCTTCGATCCGGCGGACACCGTGGCGCAGGAACAGCGCCACGTTCTGCGCCTCGTTCGACCCGTTCAGCAGGTTGATGCCCCACGGCGCGCCCTGACCCAGCGCATTCGAAATCTGCTTGATCGCTGCCTCGACCCGGTCCGGCGGCAGCCCACCGCTGCCAAAGAACGACAGGATACCCGCCCGACCGCAGGCCAACACCAGATCAACGCTGGCAATGCCGTGGACCATGGCGCCGCAAATATGGGCATAGCGCGTGCCGTGCGCGTTGCGAAAGGCCGCAGAGCCAAGCGTTTCCGGCGCAAAGCCCAGCCGCAGGTTCAGGGCTGGCGCCGTGCGCGTTTGTGTCTTGGCGCGCAGGGGCTCTGGGGCGCGCGGAACAGCCCTGCTGACAGGCTCGGCGGGCGCAGGGGCGATGGGCTCGGCGCGTGTCGGCCGTGGAACGGGTCTGGGCAACTCGGCCACCGGAACGCCGCCGCCGGTCCAGCCCTTGCGCGTCTCGGCGATCATGTTCGCAAGCACCGGTTTGGGCGCGATCTCGACAAACCGGTCGACACCAGCCTCCAGCATGTAGGTCACGCAACCGACCCAGTCGACGGGACGCGACAGCAGGCGGACCATGCCGCTGGCCACCTCTCCGGCACCGTAGGGGCAGGCGGAAATGTTGGACAAGACGGGTATGCCGGGATCCGACAGGTCGACACCGTTGACGAAGGCGGCAAAGGCCTGTTCCGCCGGTTG
The DNA here is from genome assembly GCF_052266595.1 of Antarctobacter jejuensis. Lineage (NCBI taxonomy): Bacteria > Pseudomonadati > Pseudomonadota > Alphaproteobacteria > Rhodobacterales > Roseobacteraceae > Antarctobacter > Antarctobacter jejuensis. The sequence goes on from NZ_JBQQXJ010000007.1 coordinate 101,838, forward strand.
CATCAGCCGCGAATGAAACGCCCCGCCAACCGGCAAGGGCAGCACGGCCTTCGCGCCCGCCGCCTCCAGCGGCGCGGCGGCGGCCTTCACCTGCGCGGCGTCGCCCGAAATCACGATCTGCGAGGGCGTGTTGATGTTGGCGATATCGACCTGATCCAGCCCGGCTTGGGCGAGCGTCTTCGCGATGGTCTCTCGTCCCAGCCCCAGCACCGCAGACATGCCACCGGCCTGCGCCTCGCCCATCCGGGCAGCCCGCTCTTGCACCACGCGCAGTCCGGTGGCGAAATCCATCGCCCCGCCGGCCACCAGGGCATTCATCTCTCCCAGAGAATGCCCGGCCAGAATATCGGGCGCGTCGCCCTCTTCCAGATGCGCCTGCCAGGCAAGGTCATTGACCACAAAGATGGCGGGCTGGGTGTAACGCGTGTCGCGCAGCCGCCCTTCGGGATCCTGCAGACAAAGGTCCGAAATCGAATAGCCGAGGATCGCGTCGGCCTGCGCGACCTGCTCTGGGAAGCGTTCGAAAAGCGCCTGCCCCATCCCCTTGAACTGCGATCCCTGTCCGGCAAAAACCACTGCGGTCTTTGGCAGGGACACCGCCACCGGACGGGCGGCCCGCGCCTCGGGCCGGGCGCAGGCTTGCTCGACCTTTTGCAACTGGCGCAATTCGGCCTCCGCACCGGCATAGGGCGACAGGATCGCATGCCCGTTCCAGCCCGGATCGCGCCCGGCGGCCTGTCGGACCAGCGTCGCCTGACTGCCAGAGGGGCCAACGTCGACAACAGCGGTGATCCGCGTCTTTTCACCCAGCGCCTGCACCGCCTCGCGGAACAGGATCGGCGCACGTCCGATGGTCGCGAAATGTTCGGGCGACAGGCTGCGCACCACGGCTCCGGTGCGGCAGGAAATCATCGGAATGGTCGGCTCGGACAGGTTGCGCCCCTTAAACACCGCCGAAACACGGGCCGCCGCAGGGTCCAGTTCCGGCGCGTGAAAGGCGTGGCCGACAGGCAGATCGACAGCCAGAATGCGCTGTTCGGACAAACGGGCGCGCGCCGCCGCGACCCTGTCCGGCGCGCCGGAAAGGACCGTGTTTTCCGGACCGTAGACACCGGCGACCGTCAGCCCTTCGGCCAGCGGCATCACCCTGTCGATAGAGGCCATCGCCGCCAGCATCGCCCCCGGCGGGCAAGTGTCGGCTATTGCCCGCGCCGATCCCAGCACGCATTCCAGCATCTCTTCGGCAGGCAGGACGCCGGCCACCACGGCAGCCGCATATTCGCCCAGCGAACTGCCCAGCACGCAGTCGGGGCGCACCCCTCCGGCAATCAGTCGTTCGGCCAGCGCCACCTCGACCATGAAGATCGCCGGATGTGTCAGGACGGTATCGTCCAGACGCACTTCCTTTGACACGCCCGGGGCATACAGCCGATCAAGAACGGACGGTTCTCCCAAGGACATCAGGTGCCGGTCCAGCCGCGTCATCGCGGCGCGAAAAACCGGATCGCCTTCGAATAGCATCCGGCCCATCTGAGGATATTGGGATCCCTGCCCGGGAAACAGGAAAGCGGTGCCGCTATCGGTCACCTTTGTCGCGCGGGAGGGAAGGGCATTCATCGTGCTTGCCGACCCCCTGCAGGCCTGCCATCGTACCTTGAACTGAATGCCCGGACAGCGGCACGACAACCGGTTTCGCGGTCACGGCCTGACTGGATGCATCTGGCTGAGTTACCTTGCGTCATCCGCCATCAACACCTTGAAATATCATGATAGCACGTCCCCCTGCCGCAACGGAAAGCCTCAGACTGAGGTAGCACCCGCTCAACCATTCGGTCAATAAGGTTCACCAAAAACAATTTATATTTGCAATCGCATTGCGCGTATTGCCTGCTATTTAACTCACCAAAAAATTGAGTCATTTCGTTTGACACCCAAGCGAATCCATCTTTAGCTGAGGGCGCACCGGGGATGCCGGATTTCGGGCCAGCCGATGGCCCGTCTTGCCGTATCGCCTACGCTCCGATGTGCCGCCTTTTTTTGTCGATGGCGCGTTCTGCCGATGAAAAGGAAATCAGATGAACGCAGCCGAAAGCAAAGCAGCCGAATTCCGCGCCAATCTGAAAGACGCGATCCGAACCCGGCTTGGCGGCGGTTCAAGACCGCAAGGCTTTCACGATGAGGGATGGCTGTGGCAGTGTTTCCCGCACCGCACCTGGGCCCTGGAATTCTGGATCCTGCGCAGCCTTGTCGCGCTGGCGCTGACGGTTGTGCTCTGGGGGCATTGGCTGGCCGTGGCCGCAGTACTGGCGCTGCATTTCCTGCCGACAATCTATCAGGTCGTCCGGATGACCGTGTCGCGCACCTATGGCTCCAACGTGATGATGCCCGTGGTGTTCATGGGCATGCTTCTTGTGGCGTGGACACAAAAGGCGCTGCAATTCGGGATGTTGCTGGGCGGGCTTGCACTCTTGCTCCTCGCCGATGGCATCTGGCTCAAGGCATTGGGGCTGGGCCTGATCTATGCCTTTCTGATGGATTTCGAAGTAGACCGCTGGTTCCGCGCCCGGCAGCACGTCAACCCGGGGATCATCAAGGGCTTCAGCCGCCGACCGCTCAGCCATGCAATCGCCGACACGGCGCTGGAGCTTGATCCACAGCCCGCTGTTCTGGATGTCGCCTGTGGCGACGGGAGTTCCTTTCTGGCGCATATTGCCGACCGGATCGTTGACGCGGGCGGCACCGTGACGGGGATCGATTCAAACCCCAACGGCGTCGCGGCAGGTCAGGCGCAATTCCCCAAGCTGGACCTGCGCGTGGGTGATGCGGTTGCCCTGCCCTTTGCCGACGAAAGTTTTGACGTGGTGACCAGCTTTGGCGGCGTCAATCAACAGGCCATGGGCAGCAAGGCGCTGGCCGAGCTGTTCCGGGTCTGCAAGACCGGCGGAACGGTTTTTCTGCTGGATGAACAACTGGCGCGCGGCAGTTCATGGATCGAACGGCAGCATTTCTACCGCACCATCACCTCGACCAGCTCCAATTCGTGGATGCTGGACGAAGCGCCGGTGAATTACCTGCCGCCCGAGGCCGGGAACCTGAAGGTCGTTCAAGCCGGAAGTTCCTACTACATCCTGCGCGCCGACAAGCTGCGGCCATTGCCGGCCGAGCACAGGCAACAGAATGTTCCCGATCGGGCGCGCGCGTCCTGACGGATCAAGGCGGGCGCTTTCGCTCCTCACAGCAACCCGGTCTGCAGCGGGCCCCGAACGGGTCAGGCCCCTGACACCCCGTGCGGGCGGCGGGCAAACTCCTTTGTCTGAACGCCCCCTGTGTTAGTCTGAAGGACGACACATTGTCAGGAGTCCTTCATGACGCGGTTATTCTTCTTCCTTTTCTTCTCCCTTTTCGCAGCCTCGGCGCAGGCTTTCTGCGGCTTTTACGTGGCCAAGGCCGACGGTGAACTGTTCAACGAAAGCTCGAAGGTGGTCTTTGTCCGGGATGGCACCCGGTCGGTCATCACCATGTCCTCGGACTATCGCGGTGAACCACGGGATTTCGCCCTTGTGGTGCCCACCCCACGGGTCTTGCTGCGGGAGGAAATCCGCACGGTCGAGGCTGAAACCGTGCAGCATCTGGACGCCTACACCGCGCCGCGTCTTGTCGAATACTTCGATCACGATCCCTGCAACCCGCCGATGCTGATGTCGCCCACGCTGTCGCTGAGTGCGGTGGTGAACGAAGGCCGGGTCCTCGATATCGAGGATCGGGCAAAGGCGCTCGGCGTGACCATCGAGGCGCAATACGCCGTCGGCACCTATGACATCCTGATCCTCGGGGCCGAGCAGTCGGATGGCCTCGCCAATTTCCTGACGTCAGAGGGGTATCAACTCCCCGAAGGGGCGGAACCCGTGCTGAAGGACTATATCGATGGCGGCATGAAGTTCTTTGTCGCCGGCGTGAACCTCGAACGTCACGCCGCGTCCGAAACCAAGGAACTGCCGCCCCTGCAGATTTCATTTACCTCCGACCATTTCATGCTGCCCATCCAACTGGGCAAGCTGAACGCCGACGGCCCGCAGGATGCACTGTTCTTCATGCTGTCGCGCAGCGGCCGGGTGGAGCCGCAGAATTACACGCCCGTGCAACTGCCCAGCAACCTGGACGTGCCGCTGTATATCGAGGCGGAATTCGGTCCCTTCTACAAGGCGCTGTTTGCGCAGGCCGCTCCGGAGGAGGGCGGCATCGTCACCGAATATGCGTGGGACATGGCATGGTGTGATCCCTGCGCCGCCGATCCGCTGACCAATGGCGAATTGGCCGAACTGGGGATCGACTGGCTGCCCGACGGCGACAACCAGCAGGGCCAGAACGTCTACGTCACCCGCCTGCATGCGCGATACACCAAAGACCAGATGCCCGAGGACGTGATGTTCGTGGAAACGCGTGACCGCCGCAATTTCCAAGGCCGCTATGTCATGAACCACCCCTTCGAGGGCGACATGACATGTGATGCCGCCGAAGGCTATGTGCTGCAGACCCGCAACCGTTTTAGGGATGAGGCGCGCACCATCGCACGCCTGACCGGGTGGGATGAGGCCGAAGTTCTGGAAAAGGTCCGCGATACGATCCCGGAAATGTTTCGCTGAGGGGTCAGCGGAACGGCGGACTGTACAGCAGTCCGCCTTCGGTCCATTGCAGGTTCAGCCCCCGCGACAGGCCGATCGGCGTAGTCTCACCGATGTTGCGGGCGAACAATTCACCATAATTGCCACCCGCCTTGATGGCGCGCACGGCCCAATCGGGGTCAAGGCCCAGCATTTCGCCCATCAGCCCCTCGGTGCCCAACAGCCGGGCAATCTCGGGGTTGTCGGTGCGTTCACGCATTTCGTCGATGTTCACCGAAGTGACGCCTAGTTCCTCGGCGGAAATGAGCGCGTTCAGCACCCAGCGCACCACATCGGCCCAATCGTCATCGCCCTGACGCACCACCGGGCCCAGCGGTTCCTTGGAGATCACGTCGCTGAGAAGCAGGTGATCGCCGGGCGCCTGAAAGGTGGCGCGGATCGCCGCCAGTTCCGACGCATCGGCGGTAAAGACCTCACAGGCCCCTTCAAGGTAGAAGGTCTGCGCCTGCGCGGTGCTTTCAACCTCGATCCGTTCAAAGGTGATGTTCTTGCGTCCGAAATATTCGGACAGGTTCATGGCCGCCTTGGTATCCGGCTGCACGCAGATCGATTTGCCGTCCAGTTCCGTGGCCGAGGTCACGCCCAGCGCCTTGGGCACCATGAAACGCTGACCGTCGTAATAGTTGATACCTGCGAAATCGACCTTTACCCCGACATCAGTGGAAAAGCTCCACGTCGTATTGCGGGACAGCAGATCGACCTCACCGCCCAGAAGCAGGGTAAAGCGCGAGCGGTTGGTCGTCTCGATGAAGTTCACCGCCGTCGGGTCGCCCAGAACTGCGGCAGCAACAGCGCGGCACAGATCGACGTCGAACCCCGACCACTGATCGCGCGAATCCTTGGAGGCAAAGCCGATCAGGCCAGAGTTCACGCCGCATTCCAGCGTTCCACGCTTCTTGACCTCGTCAAGCGTGCCGGCCGTGGCCGCCGTGACAACACAGGCAAGCAGGATCGCCGCGCAATAGATTAGCCTGTGCATGCCTTCCTCTGACTTTCGGTCACTTTTCTTGCCAACGGCCCGTTTTCCTGTGACGGGCTTCGAAAGCCGGACGATCAACAGCGCCGCCCCACCACTCGGCCCCAATTTGGGCGGATTCCTGCGCAAAGGTCAAGCAAGGATGCCCCGAAGGCGGCAATCCTTCCTCCCGAACGGTGAGACTTAAGCGCCTGTCAGTTCGAAAAAAACCGCCGCGTGCAGGAACTCGGCGCGTTTTCGTGCGGCGATTTCCGCGGCCTCTTCATCCTCACCCCACTGCTCTTCCTGCCATGTCTCGTCGATGCGCGACAGCATCCAGGCATCGTCTGAACTGCGCTGTCCCTCGACGACGGCCAGCGCCAGAACAAGCGATCCGGACATGGAAACAAGGTCATGAAAGGCGGCCAGTTGAAAGGGCGACTGGCCATGGACCTCTGTCGACAGACGGTCCAGCGCCGCCTTGTCCTGCGCCACATGCATCACCCCGGCCCTGGGCAACAGTCGTGCCCCATAACGCGTATGCGCCCAATCCAGCAGCGGATCCCAGCTCTCGCGCTGCCGCTCGACCAGCCCTTCGGGCATTTCGGCGCGATAACACAGCAGATCGCTGTCCCCATAGGCGGCCAGCATGTCCGCCACGGCCGCGTGCTGCGGCGTCACCTTGTCCAGCGCGGAATTGGCCATGCGGGTAAAGGGCATGGTCGTCGGATCGACCTTTTCCTGCTGCGCGGCCCATTCGGTGGCGATCTCCTGCGCCAGCGCCTCGGACGGCACGATCAGCGTCGATTTGGCCGGGGTCTTGATCCCGCGCCCGTCCAGCGTGACGGTGTATCCGTCATCCCGCTGCGCCACTTCGGCGTTTTTCCAGAACCGCTTGAGCGCCCATTCGCTCATGTTTCTCTCCTCACCAGATCATCGATAGCGCGGCCAAGCGCCGTGGCATCGTCCACCACGACCTGCGCATCGGTAAGCGCCTCGCGCGGATGATATCCCCATGTGACGCCGATCCGGGCGACACCGGCGGCGCGCGCCATCTCCATGTCAAAGCTTGTATCGCCGATCATCACCGCGCGCTCGGCCTCGACGCCCGCATCCTGCAGGGCGTTGAACAGCATGGCAGGATGCGGTTTCGACGGGTTGTCATCGGCCACCTGCGTGGTGACAAAGCGTTTGGTCAGCCCGTGGCTCTGCAACAGCGCCGTCAGACCGCGCCGCGATTTGCCCGTTGCCACAGCCAACAGCGTCTCGTCCTCCGCCGACAGCCGGTCCAGCAGTTCCGGAATGCCGGGATACAGCGGCGAGGCCTCTGGTCCGCCGCGCAGACGCAGATCGGCGTAGGCGTTCTTGTAGGTTTCAACAAGGCGCGTGCGCACCACCGCATCCGCATCCGGCGTCAGCAGTGTAAACGCCTGCGGCAGTGACAGCCCGACAATGCTCAGGATCGTTTCCCGCGCGGGCCGCTCCATCCCTTCGGACTCGAACGCGGCCGACATCGCGCCAAGGATATCGCCCTGACTGTCGACCAGCGTGCCATCGACGTCAAAAATCACCAGCCGCAAGCTCATAGCAGGCTCTCAAAGGGGTCTTCGTCGGCAAAGCTCTCTTCCCAGCCCAGCGTGTTCCAGCTGTGCGCCATGTGTTCGGGCAGAGGCGCGGTGATGGTCAGCATCTTGCCGGTCTGGGGATGTTCGAAACGCATCATCCGGGCGTGCAGGTGCAGCTTGCGAGAGATATCCCCGCCCAGCTGCGCGCCCCAGCCATCGCCAAGGTTTTCCTGCCCGGACCCGCCGTATTTGCCATCCCCGATGATCGGGTGCCCGATCTCGGCCATGTGCGCCCGCAGCTGATGCGTGCGGCCGGTGATCGGCTCCAGCGCGACCCAGGACGCGCGCCCGGCCACGCGGTAGAGCGTGGCATATAGCGTATGCGCGCGTTTCGCGCCTTCGGTCTGGGCAACGTCGCGGGGATGCACGCAAAGCATCTTTTCGCCCTCGCCGTGATGCCCATGGCCCGGCGCCTTGACCAGACCATAACGGATTTCGCCAAGGTACGGCGTCGGCACGCCCGCCACCAGAGCCCAGTAGATCTTGCGCGTCATCTTGTGGCGGATCGCGGCGGTCAGCCCTTGTGCGGCGGCGCGGGTGCGCGCCAGCAGCAGAACACCGGATGTGTCCTTGTCCAGACGGTGCACAAGGCGCGGTTTTTCCTCCAGATCGAACTTCAGCGCCTCGGCCAACCCGTCGACATGGCGCGTCTGCTTGCTGCCGCCCTGCGTGGCAAGGCCCGGCGGCTTGTTCAGCGCGATGATATGGTCATCCTTGTAGATCACGCAGGCGCGGATCATCTCGGCATCCTGCGCCGACACACGCGGCTTGGCCACAACCTCGGCCTTACCCGCCTCGCCCGGCTCGGGCAGCGGGGGCACACGCACCTGCTGGCCCACCTCCAGCCGGGTCGAGGCCTTTGCCCGGGCGCCATCCACCCGTACCTCGCCCTTGCGGCACATCTTTTCGATGCGCCCCTGCGGCACATGCGGGAAATGCCGTTTGAACCAGCGGTCCAGCCGCTGATCGCCGTCACCCGGCCCGACGGTTACGGTTTGAACCCGGCTCATGATGTCATTCCCCTAGCAAACGTGAGACCGGCAAAGAGCGCGGCAATCGACAATAGGACCGAGGCCCCGACATACAGCACCGCCGGCGCAATTTCGCCCCGTTCGTACAGTGTTACCGCATCCAGCGAGAAGGCCGAAAAGGTGGTGAACCCGCCCAGCAGGCCGGTCATCAACAGCGGCGCATAGCGGTTGCCGTTCAGATGCAGCAACGCCACGACCAGAACGCCCATCAGGAATGAGCCAAGGACATTGACGATCAGGGTCCCCCAGGGAAACCCCTTGCCCAGAAGGCGTGCGGCGGCAATGCCCGTCATGTAGCGGGCCGAAGCGCCGATGGCGCCGCCAAGGGCGACCTGTATAATGGGTGTCATGCGCGCGGATGTGGCTGTGTGGGCTTGCGATGTCAAGCGGCGCAGGAAACGACGGTCCGCCGCGCCACGGCTTTGGCGCAATGCCGACCGGGCAAACCCAAGGGAACGCTCCATGCTGCATCACGTCACCGTCGGTCAGGGCAAGCCGCTGCTGATCCTGCATGGCACCCCGCTGGACCATCGCTACATGATGGAGGCGATCGAGCCGGTTTTTGACGGTCTGGACGGCTGGCAACGGATCTATCCCGACATGCCCGGCTATGGCCAAAGCCCGGCGCGCGACACAATTCGCAGTCAGGACGACCTGCTGGCCGCCGTAATGGATTTCGCCGCCCAGCGCCTGCCCGACACTCCCTTTGGCCTGATCGGATTGTCTCGCGGCAGCTATATCGCGCGCGGCATGGTCCATCTGCGCCCCGACTGGATCAAGGGCACCGCGCTGTTGCTGCCCGGCGGCAGCCCGTCCAGCGATCCGTCCCGCCTGCCGCCCCACCAGGTGATCGAACCAGACCCCTCGATGCGGGCCGAACTGGCAGAGGAAGACGTCTGGCGATTCGAGAATTTCATGGTGGTCCAACGGCGCGACATCCTCGAAAAGGCCCGCCGCACCGCCGGTCCCGCGCGCGCCCTGTGGGACGAGGCGCAGGAAAAGAGGGTCATGCAGGCCTTCGATTTCAGCTTTCACCAGCGCGGCGAGGCACCAGTCTTTGACGGGCCAAGCCTTATCGTGGCCGGACGGCAGGACAGCATGTCAGGTTATCGTGACGCCATCGACCTGATCGACCAGTTCCCCCGCGCCACCCTGTCGGTGCTGGACGCCGCCGGTCACGGGCTGGCCTTTGAACGCCCGGCGCTGTTGCAGGCCCTGCTGCGCGACTGGCTGGCGCGGCTGGATCACGGATGGCACAGCGCCTGACCGGGAGCTGTGCGCCCGGAAAAAACGCCGCTCAGCCTTGTCCGCGTTGCTTGCGCAAACGCGCGAAGTAATCGACCCGCTTGCGCAGATCCCGCTCGAACCCGCGTTCAACCGGCTCGTAGAATGCAGGGCGCTCCATGCTTTCCGGGAAATAGTCCTGCCCGGAAAAGCCGTCTTCGGCGTCGTGGTCATAGGCATAGCCCGCGCCATAGCCCTGATCCTTCATCAGCCCGGTGGGCGCGTTCAGGATATGTTTGGGCGGCATCAGGCTGCCGGTCTGTTTCGCGGAGCGGCGCGCGGCCTTGTAGGCCGCGTAGGCCGCGTTCGATTTCGGCGCCAGCGCGATGTAGACCAGCGCCTGCGCGATGGCCAATTCACCTTCCGGGCTGCCCAGCCGTTCGTAGGTGTTCCAACTGTCCAGACAAACCGCCTGCGCCTGCGGATCGGCCAGCCCGATATCCTCGACCGCCATTCGGGTGATCCGGCGCGCAAGGTAGCGCGGGTCTTCGCCCGCCTCCAGCATCCGCGCGTACCAATAGAGCGCCGCGTCGGGATCAGAGCCGCGCACCGATTTGTGCAAGGCAGAGATCAGATTGTAATGCCCGTCGCCGGATTTGTCGTAGACGGCGGCGCGCTTCATCAGCCGCGCTTTCAGCCCCTCGGTGGTCAGCGGCTTGTCCAGCCGCCATGACATCACCTGTTCCACAAGGTTCAAGAGCGCCCTGCCATCGCCATCGGCCATGTCCAGCAGCGCGGCCCGCGCGCCCTCATCCAAAGGCACGGGGCGGTCCAGAACGGTCTCGGCGCGCTGCACCAACAATTCCAGATCCTCGGCCCCCAGCCGTTCCAGCACCAGAACCTGCGCCCGGCTCAGAAGGGCGGCGTTCAGCTCGAACGAGGGGTTTTCCGTGGTCGCCCCCACCAGCAGGATCGTCCCGTCCTCCATATGCGGCAGAAACCCGTCCTGCTGCGCCTTGTTGAAACGGTGGATCTCGTCGACGAACAGCAGCGTGCCCTGCCCGGCCTTGCGGCGCATCTTGGCCGCCTCGAACACCTTGCGCAGTTCCGGCACACCGGAAAAGATCGCGCTGATCTGGACGAAGTGCAGGTCCGTCGCATCCGCCAAAAGCCGCGCGATGGTGGTCTTGCCCACCCCCGGCGGCCCCCAGAACACGATAGAGCCCAGTGACCCCGCCTCCAGCATCACGGTCAGCGGCGCCTCCGGCCCAAGGACCTGCCGCTGGCCGATCACCTCGTCCAGACGCGCAGGGCGCAGCCGGTCGGCCAGGGGGCGCGGCGCGCCCTTGGCGGGGGCCTCCCCCGCAGGCAAAGCCGCGTCGTTACGGTCGAAAAGATCCGCCACGCTCAGGCCCGGAACCGCAGGGCAATGCGCCGCTGCCCGCGCAGCAGTTCGATCTGGACCAGCGGGCCGGGGCGCCGCAACAGCTTTTGCACATCCCCCGGCGCGTCGATCCGGCGGCCATTGATGCCCAGCAACCTGTCACCGGCGGCCAGCCCGACCTGCGCGCCAAAGGGACCGGGATCCAGCACCACAACGCCGTCCGCATCGATCGGCAGACCCAGTTGCGCCACGACACGCGGATTGGCACGCCCCACCTGAAGCCCCGGCAGCACGGTAAACTCGCCAAGGCTGACCGCGTTGCTGGGCGGATCGTCGGGCGGAGAGATCATCGCCACGGTGGCGATCTGTTCGGCCCCGTCACGGACATAGATCACCTCTGCCGCGCGGCCGATGCCCCGGATCGACATGCGAAAGATCATCTCCGCGGGCGTGTTCACTGGCTGGCGGTCCACCTCGATCACCACATCGCCCACCTTCAGCCCCGCCTTGGCAAAGGGGCTGCTTGGGTGCAGTTGCGCGATCACCACGCCGCCCGGGATAACCAGACCAAGGCTTTCGGACAGTTCCGCATCCACCGGCTGACCGATGATGCCCGCCCAAGGCCGTTCGAACCGCGCCTTGCCGTTCTGCGCCTGTTCCACGAATTGCGACACCAGCCCCGAAGGAATGGCAAAGCCGATGCCGTTCGACCCGCCCGACCGGGTCAGGATAGAGGTGTTGACCCCGATCAACTGCCCAGAGATGTCGATCAGCGCGCCGCCCGAATTGCCCGGGTTGATCGGCGCGTCCGTCTGGATGAAATAGCCGCGTGCATTCCCCGTCGCCGTGCCCGACCGCGCAAGTCCCGACACGATACCGGAGGACACGGTCTGCCCCACACCAAAGGGGTTGCCGATGGCCAGCACCAGCTCGCCCACTTCGACGGTATCGCTGTCGCGCAGCTGCAGGTAGGGCATGTCCTCGGCCCCCTTCAGCTTGAGAATGGCAAGATCCGCCTCCTCATCGGCCAGCAACACCTCAGCCCCGAATTCGCGGCGGTCGTTCAACACCACGCGGATTTCCGTCGCCTGCCCGACCACGTGATTGTTGGACACCACGATCCCGTCGGAGGACAGGATCACACCAGAACCGAGAGAGTTCTGCACCCGCGGGCGCGACTGGAATTCGCGGAAGAAGTTGTTGAAAAACGGGTCAGAGGCAAAGGGGCTTTGGTCCCGCACGATCCTCTTGGCGTAGATGTTGACCACCGCCGGCGCGGCCTCTTTGACGAGAGGCGCAAAGCTCAGGCTGATCTCGGCCTGACTGGCCGGTACGCGTGGCTCATCCGCTGCGACGGGCGCGGCCAGCAAAATTAGGCAAAGAAAGGTACGCAGCATGAAAAGCTCCATCCTGATTTGAACCCTTAGGATATGTCCTCGCCACCGCCGCGTTGCAAGTTCCGACCTCTTGCGCGGGAATTGCAACTGGCCCGCATTTGCGCCATGACGGGTGCATGAACCGCGCGATCAAACCGAAACCAGAGACCCGAGCGCTTTCGGTGCATTTACTGACCGCGACCGGCGCGGTCTTTGCCATGCTGGCGATGCTGGCGGCGGTACAGGAAAAATGGTCGCTGATGTTCCTGTGGTTGGTGGTGGCCTTTGCCGTGGACGGCATCGACGGCCCGCTGGCGCGCAAATACGACGTCAAGACCTTTGCCCCCCGCTTTGACGGCGTGCTGCTGGACCTGATCATCGACTACCTGACCTATGTCTTCATCCCGGCCTTCGCGCTGTTTCAGGCCGGGTTGCTGCCGGGATGGACGGGATGGGCCGCGATCATCCTGATCACCTTTGCCAGCGCGATGTATTTTGCCGACAACCGCATGAAAACCTCGGACAATTCGTTCTGCGGCTTTCCCGGCTGCTGGAACATGCTGGTTCTGGTTCTGTTTGCGGTCAAACCGGATTTCTGGGTGATCCTGACCCTTGTCGCCGCTCTGGCGTTGGCCATGTTCCTGCCGCTGAAGTTCATTCACCCGGTGCGCACCCGCCGCTGGCGCGTGGTGTCCCTGCCGGTTGCGCTGGCTTGGACGGTCTTTGCCGGATGGGCGGCATGGGTCGATTTCCACCCGCAAAGCTGGGCGCATTGGGGGCTTTTGGGCACCTCGCTCTACCTGCTCTTTGCGGGCATCGCGCAGCAGATCATCCCGGAACGCAAGACCGCCTGACACGGGTCTTGTGAGGGGCCGTATCCTAACAAGAGGTAAAAACGCCTCTGTAAGCCATTGATCTTACAGAGGCGCAGTCGTGTCCACGCGTGGACACCCCATCAGGAGCGCAGCCGCCAGCCGGTCCTGAAGATCCACCAGATCACCACCATGCACAGCGCCGTGAACCCGGCGATGGCCATCAGGCTCAGTCCCACAGGCACGTCCGCCAGCCCAAAGAAACTCCACCGGAAACCGGAGACGAGGTAGACCACCGGGTTGAACAGCGCCACCGTCTGCCACGCGGGGGGCAGCATCGAGATCGAGTAGAATGACCCGCCAAGGAAAACCAGCGGCGTCACGATCAACAGAGGCACCAGTTGCAACTGCTCAAAGCTCTTGGCCCAGATCCCGATGATGAATCCCATCAGGGAAAAGCTGATGCAGGTCAGGATCAGAAAGGCCGCCATCGCCGCCGGGTGCTGGATTTCCAGGTCCACGAACAGCGACGCCGTCCCCAGGATCACCACCCCGATGAACAGCGCCTTCGTCGCCGCCGCGCCCACATAGCCCAGCACGATCTCAAGGAAATTCACCGGGGCCGAGAGAAGCTCGTAGATGGTGCCGCTGAACTTGGGGAAATAGATCGCGAAGGATGCGTTCGAAATGCCCTGTGTCATCACCGACAGCATGATCAGTCCCGGCACGATGAAAGAGCCATAACTGACCCCTTCGACCTGATCTATGCGCGACCCGATGGCCGCGCCGAAGACCACGAAGTAAAGAGAGGTCGAGATCACCGGCGAGACAAAGCTCTGCAGGATGGTGCGGAAGAACCGCATCATCTCGAACCGGTAGATCGACCAGACCGCCTGAGCGTTCATTCCGCCGCCTCCTTTTCCTGTTCGGCGACCAAGCCGACAAAAATGTCCTCAAGCGAGTTCTGCGCCGTGTGCACGTCCCGCACCTTGCAGCCCGCTTCGGCCAAGAGGCCCATCAGCCGCCCGATGCCCGTGCGCTCTGCCTGGGTGTCGTAGCGATAGGTCAGCGTCAGCCCGTCGTCGGACCGCCGCAGACCGTAGCCGGTGAGCGACGGTGGGATGGTCTCGATCGGCTCGCTCAATTCGACGGTCAGCTCCTTCTGACCCATGCGGGACATCAGGCTGGCCTTGTCCTCGACCAGCAGGATCTCACCCTTGTTGATGACGCCCACCCGGTCGGCCATTGCCTCGGCCTCTTCGATGTAATGGGTGGTCAGGATGATGGTGACGCCGTCGCGCTGCAGTTCACGCACCGTTTCCCACATGTCGCGGCGCAGTTCCACGTCGACCCCGGCGGTCGGCTCATCAAGGAACAGAACGCGCGGCTCATGCGCCAGCGCCTTGCCGATCAACACCCGGCGTTTCATCCCGCCGGACAGCTCCATCACCCTCGCATCGCGTTTGTCCCAAAGCGACAGCCTGCGCAGGGTGTTTTCGATCAGCGCCTCGTTCGGCTTTTTGCCGAACAACCCACGTGAGAACCGCAGCGCGTCAATGACCTTGGAAAAGGGTTCAAGGGTGATTTCCTGCGGCACCAGACCGATCAGGCTGCGCGCAGCCCGGTAACCCGTAACCACGTCATGCCCGCCGACGTGGATCGTGCCGCCGGTGATCTTCGTGATCCCGCAGATCGCGGTGATCAACGTTGTCTTGCCCGCCCCGTTCGGGCCGAGCAGGGCAAGGATCTCACCCTCCTGAATCTCAAGCGAGACACCTTTCAGCGCCTCGAAACCGGACTCGTAAGCCTTCCGCACATTGCGGATTTCCACCATGGGCATGGGATGCCCTCCTTGTTCGCGTGGCCGGAACCTAATGGCTAAAGCGGGATGTGCAATTCCGCAGAAATGCATAGACACCATGCATGTCGCAAACAGACTGGCCCCCGGCGCCCGGACAGCCTAAGGCCGGGACATGACGGACGCATTGAACCGGCCCGGTCTGGGCATTCTCTTTATTTGTATCGGCACTCTGGCAATCTCTGTGAACGACCTGCTGATCAAGGTGCTGTCGGGTGGCTATCCGCTGCACCAGATGGTGTTCACGCGCTCCGCCATCGGGCTGCTGTTCACGCTTGCCTTTGTCATGGCAGAGGGCGGGTTCAGCATCCTGCGCACCCGGACACCGGGGATTCACCTGTTTCGCGGATTGCTCGTCGTGCTGGCCAACATGACCTTTTATGCGGCGGTGGCGGTGCTGCCGCTGGCGCAGGCCACGGCCCTGTTCTTTGTCGCGCCGCTCTTCATCACGGTGCTGTCCATTCCCCTGCTGGGGGAAAAGGTCGGCCCGCTTCGCATCGGCGCCGTCGTCGTGGGTTTCGTTGGCGTGGTCGTCATGCAGGAGCCTTGGAAGACCAACCTTGAGGTCTCTCGCGCCGTGTTGCTGCTGCCGGTCATCGCCGCGGCGCTTTATGCGCTGATGCAGGTGCTGACCCGGCGGCTGGGCGTGACGACGCGGGCCTCAGCCATGGCGGTCTATATTCAGGGGACGTTTCTGTTGGTCTCGGCAGGGTTTTACCTTGTCGCCGGTGACGGTCGGTTCGCCGAGGGTGTCGAGAACGAAAGCCTCATTTTTCTTCTGCGCGCCTGGACATGGCCCGCGCCGGGCGACTGGCCCGTGTTCATCGGGCTTGGCATCTGCTCGGGCGCGGTCGGCTACTGCCTCAGCGCGGCCTACCGGATGGCAAATGCCGCCACCATCGCGCCGTTTGAATACATCGGGCTGCCGATGGCCATCCTCTGGGGTTGGATGATCTTCGGCGACTGGCCGGTGGCCGCCACCTGGGCGGGGTGTATCTTGATCATCGGCGCGGGCATCTTCGTATTCCTGCGCGAACAGGCCCGCGCGCGTCCCCTGCCCGGCCGCCGCACGCGGTGGGGACGTCGGTAGGCTCAACCGAAGCCGTCGCTGCCGTGTTTCAGCAGGATCGGCACCACCAGATCCTCTTCGTCCTCGAGGTGGCGCAAGAGCAGGCCCTCGAAAGCGGCAACCTCGTCCCGGAACGCGCCAACCTCTGACTGCTGCTGCAGGACGCCGTTCGCCGACGTAGCAAAGCGATGCAGCAAACCGTCCATGGCATGGTGATCACGATCGAGGATCTCGAACCCGCGTGACAGGCTGCGCTCACGGTTGATCAATTGCGGAAAATAATGGTGATCCTCGATCTGATGGTGCCCGTGCAACTGCTGCAACAGCATCGAGCCATAGCGCGAGAGCCGCCCCTGCATCCGCTGTGGGTCAAGCTGCCCATCGATGACCGCCTCGGCATCCTCGCGCAGCGTTTCGCAGATCCGGCGGAACATCATGTGGCGTTCCATCCAGAACGCCACCAGATCGCCGAAGTTCGTGTGCCCCTCCCATCCTTCGCGGGGGAAGTCATTGCGCAGGGCATACAGCGCGTCGGGCAGCGCCGTGCGCCGTGTCAGGTCAAGATCGTTGTTCATGGGGCGCAGGGTGGCGCACCCCGTACCAAAGTCAACGCATCACGTGCACAGCACATTGCGCGTGGCGCACAACCTTGGCCGCGGTGGAACCCAGCAGCAGGTCCTGCATGCCCGGCCGGTGCGAGGATATGACGATCAGGTCCGCACCGTTGTCGGCGGCCCAGTCCAGAATGGTACGACCGGAATGGCCGGACACGACAATGGAGCGCGCACCCGGAACGTCCGCTGCCATCGCGGCAAGCTCGTTTTCGACAGACTTGCGCGCCTGCGCAGTGTAATCCGCCGGCAGATAGCTGGACACATATCCCGGTACCTCTTCCATCACGTGCAGAAAGGTGATCGCGGCCCCCTCTTCGGAGAGCTTTTGGGCCACATCGGTTGCCGCGCGCGCCTTGGCTGCGCTGCCTTCTTCGAAAGCGACGGGGATCAGTATGTTCTTGTACATCGGGTCTCCTCCTGATCATGACAGCATCGCGCAGGGCAGACAGCCTTGCCTTGATACAGGTCATGCCCGGTCGCGCCACCATGCAGCCACAATCGCGCCACGATCCCCTAATAAACCAAGGGTCGGTGACAGAACGCACTGCTGCATGATCTCCAGCCGTTTTCAGAACGGGTCGGCGGAATCCCGATCGCCCTGCGCCGCTCGCGCCGGGCCGACTGCAAGGAGAATGCGTCGTGCGTTACCTGATCGTCGAAACCAATTGGACCCTGATGACCCTCGCCAAGGAACTGGCCAAGGCCGGGCTTCTGCTGACGCGCACCGACCGCCCCGAGGACATCGCGCATTTCCTTCACATGGCGCCAGCGGACCTCTTGATCCTTGACGCGCAACTGCTTGAGGTCGATGGCCTGTCGCTGGCCCGGCTGCGGCGCGCCCAACCCAACATGCCGATCGCCCTGATCGCCAAGGACCCTACCCACGCACAGATAGCCAGATGGCTGGAGGCCGGGGCGGATACCGTCCTGCACGACGAAACTCCGCC
Organism: Antarctobacter jejuensis; assembly: GCF_052266595.1. Taxonomy (NCBI): domain Bacteria; kingdom Pseudomonadati; phylum Pseudomonadota; class Alphaproteobacteria; order Rhodobacterales; family Roseobacteraceae; genus Antarctobacter; species Antarctobacter jejuensis. Next base: position 119,415 of record NZ_JBQQXJ010000007.1, read on the forward strand.
CGAAGAAGCGGTGATTTACCTCGCCGCGATAGCGCGGCGGGCGCATGGTGTGGCGCAGCCGTGGTTGGGCTATGGCCCCCTGCGCATCGATCTGCATCGCCGAAAGGCCTATCTCAGCGACTGCCCGATCAAGCTGAGTCCCAAGGTTTACGAAATGCTCGAATACATGGCGCTTCGGCCCCGGCGATTGGTCAGCCGACCGGCGCTGCTGAGCCACATCTACGGGCTGGAGGACGAACCGGATGCACGGGTCTTTGATGTCTATGTCTGCAATCTGCGCGCCTGCCTTCAGGCCAGCGAGGGCTCGGTGGACATCGAAACAGTGCGCGGCGCGGGTTATCGGTTCTCCGCCGCCGGACAGGACGATGCCATTGCAGCCTGACCATCGCTGCCTGCCTCCTGCGCGGGCCGCAATGCCCGGTTCAGAAGGTCGCCGCCACCTCGTACAGCACCGGCTCGAAACTGCGGCACAATCCGCTGAGATTGCGGTTCCTCTCTCGCATTTCGGGTGAGCGCAGCATCGCAAGGAAATCCTCGCGCTTTTCCCACTGGGAATAGTTCGCGATCCGGGTCTGGGCATCATTGACGTGCAGCCCGGCAGCGATGAACCCCGGCTGTTTCGAGATGAAAGCCGCATAGGCATCGTTCAGCGCGTCCAGCAAATCCTGACATTGGCCGGGCGTGGTTTCAAAGGTGGTGATGACGGTCTGCGCCTGCGCATCGACGGAAATCTTTGGCATGTGAATCCTCCTGCTGGGATCACTTTGGCACGGATTATAGCGTTGCCAAACCCCCGCGATTGGCTTGCAGCTTGCCCGCCTTCCGGCGGAATTCCTTGACAGCGCAGGGGGCGGAAGGCCACACAGCCTCAAGAGGCAAAGAATAGGCGCAAAAGCGCAGCAGAGCAGGACCAAGGCCGATGAGCAGCACTCAACGAATCGAGGAGGCGCTCCGCGACTCCATCATCTCGCGTCCGGACATGATTCTGGACGACAAGGACCTGATGCAGGCGCTGATCGCGGCAAACGAACGCGCCATGGGCGGCAATATCATCGACCTGCGCGGCATCGCGATGGAGCGTCTGGAATCCCGGCTGGACCGGCTGGAGGACACCCATCGCAGCGTCATCGCTGCTGCCTATGAAAACCTTGCCGGAACAAACCAGATTCACCGCGCGGTCCTGCGGATGCTGGACCCGGTGGAATTCGAGACCTTCCTGCATGATCTTGGTGGCGAGGTGGCGCAGATCCTTCGGATCGACGCGATCCGTCTGGTGCTTGAAACCGCGCAGGAAGAGGATGATCCGGTCGTGCACCGGCTGGGCGATGTGCTGTCGGTGGCGGAACCCGGCTTTGTCGAGGCCTATATCGGCGAAGGCAACGAACGCCCGGTGACATTGCGCCAGGTTCAGGCCGGCAGTGCCTCGATCTTTGGCGCGCGGGCGGACTACATCCGGTCGGAGGCCTGCCTGCGACTGGATTTCGGCCCCGGTCGTCTGCCCGGCCTGTTGGTCATGGGCGCAGAGGATCCGCATCAGTTCACCCCGCAGCAGGGCACCGATCTGTTGGCCTTTTTCGGCGGCGTTTTCGAACGTGCCATGCGCAGGTGGCTGGCCTGAGGCACGCCGGGGAGGCCGCGCATGTCGCTGGAGATTTCCCCTGCATCGCGTGACGCACTGGCAAATTGGCTGGAGTCCTGCAAGGCGCTGGACGGTGCGTCCGAGAATACGCTGACCGCCTATCGTGGCGACGTGCTGGATTTCATCGCCTTCCTGACCGCGCATCACGCCGAACCGCAGGGCCTTGCACCGTTGATGCGGGTCACGACCACCGACATGCGGTCATGGATGGCGCATTTGCGGCGGCAGCAGATTGGCGCGCGTTCGGTCGCGCGCAAGCTGTCTGCAGTCAAGAGTTTCTACCGCTGGCTGGCACAGCGCGAGGGGATCGAACCCACCGCCGTGCTGTCGGCCCGCGCCCCCAAGTTCCAGAAGAAACTGCCGCGCCCCCTGTCCGAAGATGCCGCCAAGGCAATGATCGAGACCGTGGAACTGCAATCCCGGGACGGCTGGCAAGGGGCGCGGGATGCCGCCGTTGTCACGTTGCTCTATGGCTGTGGCCTGCGGATTTCAGAGGCGCTTGGCCTGAAGGGACGGGACCTGCCTCTGGGATCCTCACTGCGCATCCTTGGAAAGGGCGGAAAGGAACGGATCGTGCCGGTCCTTCCGGTCGCCCGCTCGGCCGTGGAAACCTACCTGCGGTTATGTCCGCATCCGGTCGAGCCGGATCAGGCCTTGTTCCGTGGCGCACGGGGCGGGGCGCTGAACCCCAGATTGGTGGCCAAGGCCACCGAAAGGGCGCGGATGCAGTTGGGTCTGCCTGCCACGGCCACGCCCCATGCCATGCGGCACAGCTTCGCCACGCATCTGCTGTCCGCCGGGGGCGATCTGCGCGCGATTCAGGAACTGCTGGGCCATGCCTCGCTGTCCACGACGCAGGCCTATACGGCCGTGGACGAGGTGCATTTGATGAAGGTCTACGAGGCGTCGCACCCCAAAGCGGGATAATTTCCAACCGCGCAACAATATTGCGAATTTGTCACGAAAGTTGAAAAAAATGGCATTTTCAGCCATCCTTTTCACGCGGCACGTCCGTCGAGACGACCTTTTGAAAAGGAAATGCAGATGCCCAATCAGTTTATGCACAAAATTCAATCGTTTCTTCGTACGGCAGGTTTCGCCGTGGCTTTTGCAGGCGGCCTGACGCTTGCCGAATCCGTTCAGGCAGAGGAATGGGTACACGGTGCCGGATGGCAAATCTGGGACGACGCCACGGCCCAAGAAGCCTGTCCCAGCGTTTGTTCGGCCTCCAACATGAGCTATGCCGGTTACTGGGAGGATGACGGCTCCGGCTCCTATACCTCGTGGTGTTATTGCGATGCGAACCAGGCCGGATACACCGATCCGGGGTATTCTGATCCCGGCTACACCGACAACACGACAGCCGACCCCGGCTATGTCGACCCCGGCACCATCACCCCGCCCGCCTACTCCGGCGGAGGTGGCGGCGGCGATTTCAACTCGCAGATCCTGCAGGCGCATAACACGGTGCGCGCCAACCACGGTGCGCCAGCGCTAAGCTGGTCGGCGCAGTTGCAGGCCAGCGCGCAAGAATGGGCACAGGTGCTGCAAAGTCAGGGCTGCAACCTGCAACACAGCCCGCGCGGCAAGTATCAGGCCGGTGAGAACCTCTGGGGCGGCTGGAGCAGCGGTGGCGCTCTGAACGCGGCAAAGGATTCGGTTGATGGATGGTACTGGTGTGAAATCGGTCAGTACCAGCCGGGTATGGGCTTCACCTATGAGACCGGCCATTACACGCAGGTAATCTGGAGATCGACAACGCAGCTTGGATGCGCACAGGCCAGCTGTGGCCAGCAGCAGGTTTCGGTCTGCCATTACAGCCAGCCCGGCAACATGGCAGGCGCGTTCGACCAGAACGTCGCGCATCAGTACCTGCAAAAACCCGCGGGCATCCGGTGCAACTGACGCCCTCTGACTGACCGCCGCGGGCAGCAGGGGCTGACCCGGTCGGGTGCGCCTGATGCGCGCCCGACTTTTTCCATGGCTTGACTTGCCCGGCCGACTGTTGCCGGATTGGCGGCAGAACGGGATCAGACAGGAAAGCGTTGGACATGCAACTTCTCAAGGCCGGGCCATCGCCCTTTGTCCGCAAGGTTCTGGTGACCCTGCACGAAACCGGGCAGGTCGACGATGTCGAACAGGTCGATGTCACCGCATCACCCATGGCGCCGGATCCAAAGCTGATCGCCGCCAATCCCATGGGCAAAATCCCGGCGCTGATGCGCAACGACGGGCCAACGCTGTATGACAGCCGGGTGATCTGCCGCTTTCTGGATGACCGCGCCAAAGCCGGACTTTATCCGGAGAATCGCCTGTGGGACACGCTGACGCTGGAGGCGACGGGGGACGGCATCATGGAGGCCGCGGTCCTGATCATCTACGAAGAACGCTTTCGCCCGGCTGAAAAGGTCTCGATGGAATGGATCGAAGGCCAATGGGCCAAGGTTTCGCGCGCGCTGGATGCGCTCAGCACCCGCTGGATGAGCCATCTGCACGGGCGCACGGACATGGGCCATATCGCTGTGGGCTGTGCACTGGGCTACCTCGATTTCCGGCACGAGGCGCGATCCTGGCGCACCGGCCGCGAATCCCTTGCCGACTGGTACGCCCAATTTGCGGAGCGGCCGTCGATGATCGCCACTACACCGACAGGCTGACATGAAAAAGGGCGGCCAGATGCCGCCCCGAGCAGACTGTTTGGCGGGCTCACCCCGCCGCCACGGTCAGAAGTTCAACGACAGACCGACGTTCAGCGCGTTGGTCTTGATATCCGTCTTGAAGGTGCCGCCGTCGTCAAAGGTGCCTTCGTTCTTGGAATAGGTGAACTGATACTCACCAAACACCGAAAAGCGGTCATTGATCGGATAGCTGGCGCCTGCCATCAAACGCGCCGCCGGGCCGGTCACCTGAAATCCGTAAGTCCGCGACCCGCTGCTGTGCTGTGCATCCACATGCGGAACCGCAACACCCAGACCGGCACCGACATAGGGCGTGAACTGCCCCCACTGGTCCGGCCAACGCTTCATCACGTTGGCGGTCACAACGTTATGGCCGTCCGTGAATTCCAGCCGCGAAAAGCCCAGCGCGGACTTGGCGGAATCGTCGGCATAGGCCTTGGTATGGGTGTATTCGAGACCGAAGCCAAGATTGTCAGTGCGCCACCACGTCGCGCGCGCGCCATAGTAGGGCGGCATCGTGAAGGGCTTGCCCTCCCAGCCGACAAGCTCATCATAGCTGCCGCCACCGCCGGGCAGATCGCCCGAGATTCGGCTATGGGGAAGGGTCTGCCAACCCAGATAAAAGGACAATTCGGTTTCCGCAGCGGCCGGGGCCGCCAGTGCCGCAATCACGCCTGCAGATAGAATCAACCGCTTCATCGGGCTCGCTCCATTCACCTAGATGCGGACATAAGCACTCGCCTACCCCGGATTCAACCGCGACAGATTCGCGCGAGCGCATACTGCGAGGCTTTTGCATCCTTTACCCCATAGGGGCACCTCGCTAATTAGCAAGGCTGAGCGGGGTCTGGAATCCGTCCGGATTCCGGAACCATGGGTTTTACCGCGGGCCGACGGCCCCACAGAAATGGAGCAACCTCGTGTCCCACGCAGAAGACCACGAAGGCACCAGAAGGGATTTCCTCTACTATGCCGCAGCCGGCGCCGGGGTCGTTACGACCGGTGCTGCTGTCTGGCCGATGGTCAACCAGATGAATCCTTCCGCAGACGTTCGTGCATTGTCGACCATTCGTGTCGATGTTTCGGGCGTCCAGCCCGGTACGCAGCTGACCGTCAAATGGCTGGGCAAGCCTGTCTTCATCCGTCACCGTACCGGGGCCGAGATTCAGGAAGCCAAGGAACAGGATGAGGCCTTTGAGGCCGGGCAGAGCGTTGTCGACGGCAACGCGCGCAACGCCAACCTTTCCGATCCGAACGCCCCGGCAACCGACGCCAACCGCACCATGCCGTCGCCGGAAGGCGAAGCGCCGCAGGCGTGGCTGGTCCAGATGGGCGTCTGCACGCACCTCGGCTGTGTGCCGCTGGGCGATGCCGGTGAATTTGGCGGCTGGTTCTGCCCCTGCCACGGTTCGCACTACGATCTGGCGGGCCGCATCCGCAAAGGCCCCGCCCCCGAAAACCTGCCTGTCCCGCCCGCCGAATGGGTCGACGACAGCACCATCCTGCTGGGTTAAGGAGCACAAGACATGGCTGGAATCCCGCACGACCATTATGAGCCGAAGACCGGCGCCGAGAAGTGGCTTCACTCTCGTCTGCCGATCGTCGGGCTCCTGTACGACACCATCATGATCCCCACCCCCAAGAACCTGAACTGGATGTGGATCTGGGGCATCATCCTGACATTCTGCCTTGTGCTGCAGATCGCCACCGGCATCGTACTGGTGATGCACTACACGCCGCATGTCGATCTGGCCTTTGCCTCGATCGAACACATCATGCGCAACGTGAACGGCGGCCACTTTATCCGCTACCTGCACATGAACGGCGCTTCGCTGTTCTTTGTCGCGGTCTACGCGCATATCTTCCGCGGTCTCTACTACGGCTCGTACAAGGCCCCGCGTGAGGTGACGTGGATCATCGGCATGCTGATCTACCTGTGCATGATGGGCACCGCCTTCATGGGCTACGTTCTGCCCTGGGGTCAGATGTCCTTCTGGGGCGCGACCGTGATCACCGGCCTGTTTGGTGCCATCCCGCTGATCGGCGAGCCGATCCAGACATGGCTGCTGGGCGGACCGGCGGTGGACAACGCCACGCTGAACCGCTTCTTCTCGCTGCACTACCTGCTGCCCTTCGTGATCGCCGCTCTCGTGGCTGTGCACATCTGGGCCTTCCACACCACGGGCAACAACAACCCGACCGGTGTCGAAGTGCGCCGCACCTCGAAGGCCGAAGCAGAGAAGGACACCGTTCCGTTCTGGCCCTACTACGTGATCAAGGACCTCTTCGCCCTTGCGGTGATCCTCGCGGTCTTCTTCGCGATCGTCGGCTTTATGCCGAACTACCTTGGCCACCCGGACAACTACATCGAAGCCAACCCGCTGGCGACGCCTGCGCACATCGTGCCGGAATGGTATTTCCTGCCGTTCTACGCGATCCTGCGTGCCTTCACCTCTGACGTCTGGCTGGTGCAGCTTGCGTCCTTCGTGACCGGCGGCATCATCGACGCCAAGTTCTTTGGCGTGCTGGCGATGTTCGGGGCCATCATCGTGATGGCGCTGGCACCGTGGCTGGACACCTCCTCGGTGCGTTCGGGCAAGTACCGTCCGCAGTTCAAGTGGTGGTTCTGGCTGCTGGTGATCGACTTCTTCGCGCTGATGTGGCTGGGCGCAATGCCCGCAGAAGAGCCCTACGCCAGCTTCTCGTTGATCGCTTCGGCCTACTGGTTCGCGTACTTCCTGATCATCCTGCCGCTGCTGGGTGTGATCGAAAAGCCGCTGCCGCAGCCCGAAACCATCGAAGCCGACTTCGACGCGCATTACCCGCCGAAGGATGAGGCGAAGGGCGCAGCCGCCCCGACCCCGGCGGAATAAGACAGAAGGACCGTAAGAGATGTTCAAGAAACTCACCCTCGCGGCCCTTGTGGCCTTCGGTCTGGCCGGCGGCGCACATGCCGCCGGCGGCGAGGCCCACGTGGAGGACTTTCAGTTCTCCTTCGAGGGCCCATTCGGCACCTGGGACCAGAACCAGTTGCAGCGCGGACTGAAGATCTACACCGAGGTCTGCTCTGCCTGCCACGGGCTGAAGTACGTCCCGATCCGTGATCTGGAAGCCCTCGGCTACTCCGAGGAGCAGGTCATCGCCTACGCCGAAACGATGGAAGTCTACGACGACGAGCTCGAAGATTTCCGCCCGGCCAAGCCGACCGATCACTTTCCGGAAAACACCGCCGTCGGTGCACCTGACCTGTCGATGATGGCCAAGGCACGCGCCGGTTTCCACGGCCCCTACGGACTGGGGATAAACCAGTTCTTCAAGGGCATCGGTGGCGCCGAATACATCGCGTCGCTGCTCACCGGCTACACCGGTGAGGAAAAGGAAGAAGCAGGCTCCATCCTGTACGAAAACCACGCCTTCCCCGGCGGCTGGATTTCGATGGCGCCGCCGCTTCTGGGCGAAGATGTCGATTTTGACGATGGTCACGACAACTCGCTGCACCACGAGGCGCAGGACCTTGCTGCCTTCCTGATGTGGACGGCGGAACCGAAGATGATGCAGCGCAAGGAAGCCGGTTTCATCGGCGTGTTCTTCCTCGTTGTCCTCTCGGTGCTGCTCTACCTCGTGAACAAGCGTATCTGGGCCCCGATTAAGCGCAAGCCGACCGCCTGATCGCGCCTTAGACCAAGACAGAAAAGCCCCGCCAATTCGGCGGGGCTTTTTCGTTTTCGGTACGTGTCGGGCGCTCTGTGTAGGGCGGGGTTTACCCCGCCACGCCGATATAGTCGCGAAAGGCCTGTGGCGGATCTTCGAAAAACCGATCCACCGCGACCGGCCCCTCCGCCTGCCCGTCGGCCACCAGCACAACATCCTGCGCAAAGCGCGCCGCGTCCCGGGGATCATGGGTAACCATGACCACCAGCGCGGTAAGGCTGTCGCCCACCTCGCGCACCAGATCCAGCATCTCGGCCTTCAGCGCGGGCCCCAGCGCCGAGAACGGCTCATCCAGCAGGATCACAGGTCGGGCCATCAACAGGACCCGCGCCAGCGCCGCGCGCCCCTGCTGGCCCCCGGACAGGGTGCCGGGCCTGCGGCCCTCCATCCCGTCCAGCCCAACGCGGCGCAGCGCCCCCTCGATCCGCGCCTTTGCCTCGCCATCCGGTTTGCGCCCGTCCGGGTGCAGAGCCAGACCCAGATTCCGCTCCAGCGTCAGATGCGGGAACAGGTTGCTGTCCTGAAACAGGATAGAGACGGGGCGTGCCTCCGGCGGGGCCTGCGTGATCTCGCGGTCCTGCCACAGGATGCGCCCGGTCTGCGGCAGCCGGAACCCGGCAATCGCATCCAGAAGGGTAGATTTCCCCGCTCCGGAGGGGCCGACCACCGCCACCCGCCGCCCCGGCGCTAGCGCCAGATCGGCTGTCAGGTCGCCCCCATCCATCGCCACGCGCACGTTTTCAAGTCGCAGCATTCACCCGCCCTCCACGATCGAACAGCCAGAACAGCGCAAGGCTGAGGCCCAGCAGCAATAGCGCCGCGCCCGCTGCGGCCTCCATCTGGTAAGAGCCCATCAGACGATAGACCTGCAAGGGCAGGGTCGCCCGGTCAGGATCCGCAAACAGGGCAATCACACCCAGATCCCCCATCGCCAGCGCCGCCGTCAATCCCGCGGCAAAGCCCATCGGGCGGCGCAGACGTGGCACCCAGACCAGCCGCAACCAAGCCCAGGATGTCATGCGCAGGGTCGCCCGCAACCGGCCATAATCGCGCTCGACCGCCTCTGCCTCTGGCCGCAGGATACGCAACGCAAATGGCAGCGCCATCAGCGCATTCACCAGCCCCGTGACCGGCAAGGCCATGTCGAACGGGTTCACGAATGGCCGCAGGATCAGGAACAGCCCGGTGCCCAGCACCAGCGGCGAAATCGCAATCGCGGGCAAGGCAAACAACTCTCCCCGTCGCGTCGCCAACGGCAAGGCCCATGCCATGCACAGCCCGGTGGAGCCAAGGGCGACCGTCAAGGAATGCCCCGCTGCCACAAGCGTGTCCGTCTTGATCAGCAGGAGTCCCGGGACCCCTCGCAGCACCACCGCTGCCAGGGGCACCAACAGGAACAGCCCCGCCGTACCGATCCACGCCCCGTCCCAGGCCCGCGCCATCCTGCCCTGCCCGTCCCAACGCGGCACCTCGCGGTCGCGGCCTGCGCCAAATCCGCTCTGCCCGGCCACGCGCAGGGCAATCAGCCCGGCGGCCAGCGCCAATCCCAGTTGCAGCACCGCCAGGGCTGCCGCGCGCCCAAGGTCAAAGTCGAAGCGCATCGCCTGATAGATCGCCAGTTCGACGGTCGTGGCCCGCGGCCCCCCGCCCAGCGTCAGCGCCACGGCGAAACTGGTCAGACAGATCACGAAGATCACCGTAAACGCCCCGGGCACCACGCGCGCAATCAAGGGGCCGTCCAACACCCGCCACTGCGCCCGTGCGCCCAGCCCCAATGATGCTGCCAGCCGGAAATGCTCTGCCGGGACCGCCTGCCACGCGGACAGCAGCATCCGGACCGCCAAGGGAAGGTTGAAAAACACATGCGCCAGCACAACCCCGTGCAGCCCGTAGATGTCGATCTTGGGCAACCCCAGCGCGCCAAGAACCGCGTTGACCAGTCCCGCCTGCCCAAACACCGCGATCAGACCCATGACCGCTACGATGACCGGCAAAATGAATGGCGCACCCAACAGCGTCACCAACAGCCCGCGCCCGACAAACCGTCTGCGCGCCAGCGCCTTGGCCACCGGCAGCGCCAGCACCACGCTGAACGAGGCCGACAAAAGCGCCTGCCACAGCGTGAACCGCACCGCCTGCCAATCCCCCGGGCCAAGAGCGCCAAAGCCTCCGGCCCGGGTCAGCACCACGCCCACCGGCCCCAGTGTCAGACACACCAGAGCCAGCGCCGCGATCAGCGCGACAGCGCGCGTCGCCATGCTTCGATGGCCTCGTTGCGCAGGTCCGCCGCCTCATCCTCGGAGTAGAACAGGACCTTTTCCGGCAGGTCGAGTTTCTGGAACCCTTCGGGCCATTGATCCTGCGGCAGCGCGGCCGGGATCGACCAGTTGCCGGTTGCGATCATGCCCTGAAAATCTTCGGACAGGATGAACTGCATGAACTGATCCGCCAATTCCGGTTGATCTGTCCCGGCCAGCTTGGCCGCCAGTTCCACCATGAAATAGTGACCCTCGGGGAAGATCGCCGCCTTCTTGGTATCATCGCCCTCGGCAATGATGTGATAGGCGGGCGAGGTGGTGTAGCTGAGCACCATGTCGGCTTCACCATCGGTGAACAGGCCATAGCTCTCCGACCAGCCCTTGGTCACCGTCACGATCTTGGGCGCCAGTTTTTCCCAGGCTGCCTCAGCGCTCTCGCCATAGACCGCCTGCACCCAGAGCACGAGCGCCAGACCGGAAATCGAGGTGCGCGGATCCTGAATGACCAGCCGCAGGTCGTCCGGCGCGTCCAGCAGGGCGTCGAAACTGGTCGGGACACTCTCCACCTTGGTCGTGTCGTAAACAAAGGCCGTATGACCAAAGTTGAACGGCAGGAACACGCTGTCCGTCCAGTCCAGCGGCAGGGTCAACGCGTCCAGCGCGACGCCGTGCTCCGCAAACAGGCCCGAGGCCCGCGCCTTTTGCGTGACATCGGTGTTCAGGCCGATCACCACGTCGGCCTCTGTCCGGTCCCCTTCCAGCAGCAGGCGGGGCAACAGGTCGCCGGGCTTGAACTGCAGATCGCAAGCGCAACGCGCCTCGAACAGCTCTTCGATCTTTGGGCCGGGGCCCCATTCCGAGACGAAATAATCGGGGGCGTAGACTGTCAGCACAGGAGCATCCGCCAAGGCCATGCTGGCGCTCAGGCATCCCGCTGCAACAGTGAAGGTCAGGTTTCTCATGACGTCCTCCAAAATTGCGGCGCAAGGGCAAGATTGGAGGCCTCGAAAGGTCCATACCTTCCCTCCGCCGGTTCTAACCGGTTCAGGTTCAACGGGTTCGTCCGGCAAACGGAAATCTCAGGTGGCTGTTACGCCACCACCCCGAGGTATTGGCAGACCTAGCGCCGCGCCGAAAACACTTCAAGGGAAACCGTGATTGTTGCCCTGATAGGGCCATCGAAACACCTCTCAGGCGATCCGCGATCCCCAAATTCCCTTTGCTTGCCTCGCGTTTGCCGTGGCGATTGGGGCGCAAGCCGGTCATCGGGCGCTGGAATAGGCTTGGCATTGCCGCTGCCCTTGCGTATCCCGCCTCGAAACGACCCGTTGCAAGGGAGGCTGCGCCCATGAGCATGAACAGCTACGGACATCTTTTCCGCGTCACCACCTGGGGTGAAAGCCACGGGCCGGCCCTTGGGGCAACGGTCGATGGTTGCCCGCCGGGGGTGGCGATCGACGAGGCGCAATTGCAGCATTGGCTGGACATGCGCAAGCCGGGCCAGAACAAGTTCACCACCCAGCGGCGCGAGCCGGATGCGGTGCGCATCCTGTCCGGCGTGTTCGAAGGGCGGACAACCGGCACGCCAGTACAGCTGATGATCGAAAACACCGATCAGCGCTCCAAGGATTACTCCGAGATCGCGCAGAAATTCCGCCCCGGCCACGCGGACATAACCTATTTCCAGAAATACGGGCTGCGCGATTACCGCGGCGGCGGCCGCTCTTCGGCACGGGAAACCGCGGCGCGAGTTGCAGCAGGCGGTCTGGCGAGGGCGGCGCTGGCGCATTTGCTGCCCGGGGTCGAGATCCGTGGCTACATGGTTCAGATGGGCCCACGAAAGGCGGACCGCAGCCGGTTTGACGATGCCCAGATCGACCAGAATCCATTCTGGTGCCCGGATCCGGTGGCGGCAGAGGACTGGGCCGGATACCTTGATGGATTGCGCAAGAATGGCGAAAGCGTTGGCGCGATGATCGAAGTGGTCGCGCGCGGCGTTCCCGCGGGTCTGGGTGCGCCGATCTACGCCAAGCTGGACACGGACCTTGCCGCCGCGATGATGTCGATCAACGCGGTCAAGGGCGTCGAGATCGGCGAAGGCATGGCGGCGGCTGCCCTGAAGGGCTCGCAGAATGCCGACGAGATTTACATGGGCGAGGATGGGCCGGTCTACAGCTCCAACCATGCCGGTGGCATTCTGGGTGGCATTTCATCGGGACAGGAAGTTGTCGTCCGCTTCGCGGTCAAGCCGACGTCCTCCATCCTGACGCCGCGCAAGACCATTACGGTGGACGGGCAAGAGACGGAGATTGTCACCAAGGGCCGCCATGACCCCTGTGTCGGCATCCGGGCCGTTCCGGTGGGTGAGGCCATGATGGCCTGTGTGATACTCGACCATCTGCTTTTGCATCGCGGTCAGATTGGCGATGCGGGTGGCAAGATCAGCCCTGCCTGACGCGGAACCTTCAGAGGATTAGAAATCCTTCCACTGGCCGTCTCCAGCGGCCAAGCGGGGAATTTCCATCGGCAGCGGCTCGGGGTCGTCCAATTCGGCGGACCAACTGCCATGAACCAATCGGTCATGCTGGCCCGGCTGCGGCGGTTCCTCTGGGGTGCAGTCTAAAGGTTTATCGCACCGGACACTCTTGTCGGCGATTGGATCTTTAGCGCGCTCCACCGGGGCGTTCCTGCCCCAATCGTCGACGTCCGTATTTGCAGCCGGTTGCGCCGCATCCGGCACCATCCCTGCGCTCCTTGCGATGTTCGTGTGACCACTGTTGGAGAACCGCGCCAGAACGTCTGTCAAACGCGCCGCCTCGACGCTCAGTTGCCGACTGGCGGAACTGGTCTGGCTGACCATGGCAGCGTTTTGCTGGGTCACCTTGTCCAGTTCGCTGACGCCAACGCTGATCTCCTGCACCCCGCTGGCCTGATCCCTGGCGGATCTGGCGATATCGGAGACGAGGCCCGAAACTTCGGTCACGCTGGCGACGATATGGGTCAATGTCGCGCTGGTTTCCTGCACCAGCTTTTCACCGTCTTCCACCTGCTGGGCGCTGTTCAACACCAGCTCCTTGATCTCGCTGGCAGACTCGGATGCGCGCTGCGCCAGCCCACGAACCTCTGACGCAACGACGGAAAAGCCCTTGCCGCTTTCGCCCGCGCGGGCGGCCTCGACCCCTGCGTTCAGGGCCAACAGGTTGGTCTGAAAGGCGATGTCGTCGATCACGGTGATGATCTGCGCGATCTGTTCGGAAGATTTTGCAATCGATCCCATGGCCTGCAGCGCACGGGCCATCACCTCGCCCCCCTGCTCCGCTCGCTCGCGGCCCTCCGTGACCTTGGAGTCGACGTTCTGGGCCTGTTCGGACGCCGCTTGGACGCTGGCCGACAATTCATCCAAGGCTGCCGCGGATTGTTCCAAGGTTGCGGCCTGAACTTCGGATCTACGGGACATTTCGTCGGACATTTCAGAAAGGTCCTGCGCATTTCCGTTGACCGTCTCGGCGCTGGCCTGAAGGGAGCCGACGAGGTCCCTCAGCGCCGCGGACAGGCTGTTGAAGTCGCTGCAGAGCGTGACATAGCTGTCCCCCAGATCCGCCCAGTCAGAGGCTTCGATCCGGCTGTCCAACGCGCCGTTTCGCAAGCTTGCCATTGCCGCCCCCACCGTCTGGAACAGCTCGACCCGGCGACCGTTCTCTGCTTTGGCGCGCTCTTCTGCCGCTTCCGCTGCGGCCAACTTGCCGCGCAGGTCTTCGAGATTGCGGGATATCATCCCCACCTCATCGGCGCGGTCGACGTCCGCAATTTCGGTCGAGTAATCATGATCCGCGAGCCGGGCGACGGAATCGCGCGCGCGGCGTATGGGCTGCGACAGGGAACGTCCAAAGACAAAGGCAAGGATCAGCGCCAGGGCCACCAGCAGGCCACTGCTCAGCAGTTGTTTCTGATCCGATGAGGCCGCGACGGCCTCCGCCTGTTCGCGCGCAGAAACGGCCGCAGATTCGAGCCCGTGGCCAATCTCTGCGATCTTGCCCTGCGCCTCGCGGATTGTCGGCAGGAAGACGTTCTTGACCGACTGCATCTGGCCAAAGAGCGCTTCGTTCCTTGCGTTCCCATAGTGTTTGGACAATCCGGCAACGGGCACGGCCGCCTCTTTCAGGTCGGCGATCAGCGCCGTGTTTGCCCCTTTGTCACCGTGGACGAACAAGTGCTCTGCGCTTTCAAGCGCTGCAATTGCGGCCGCCAACTCATCAGTGAACAGCTGCCATTCCGCGTCGTCCCCGGTCGAAAAGGCGACGAGGTGACCCTCGGCCTTGTCGAGTTTGTGGATCAGTTGCATCAGCGACAGGTTGTCGGCGTAGCTGGTACCCTGTTGTTCATATGCCGCTTGCATATCCGATTTGACGATCCACGACAGGACCCCCGCCACGGCCAGCATGACGACAAACATTGAGGCAAGGAAGAGCACCTGCACCCTGATCGGAAATCGGCCCATGTCACACCTTCGAATACCGGCTGCCGCCCCGGAAACGGAACGGCTTGCCTCATCGATGTAACCTCAGGCGGTAAACAAAGCTTTCCGCATCACCGGCGGAAATACCTACGACTTCCCAAGAGTTTTAGCGGACGCGCCCGGTAGGCGGGACAGTTGAACCGCCAGAATGCCCCCGGCGATCACCGCGACCCCCAGAAGATCCAGCGGGCGCAGTGTCTCCCCCAGTAGAAGGGCGGCGATCGCCACCCCGAAAAAGGGATTGAGAAAGTGGAACGTCGCCGCCCGGACCGCGCCAATCCTGTCGACCAGCAGGAACCAGACCAGTGTCGCCGCCAGCCCCGGAACGAACACTGTATAGGCAAAGGCCAGCAACAGATTGAGCGACCAATCGATTTGGAGGGTTTCCAGCGCAACGGCCGGAATGCTGAGCGCGACACAGCCGACCAGCATCTGCAGGCCGACCACCATCAGGAAATTGCCGCCCGACGTCGCGCCGCGCAGGCTTAGCGTGGCAACGGTCAGGGCGATCACGCCACCGATACAAAGCGCCAGCCCATAGAAATCAACGCCGCCGGTGAAGCGCACCCCCATAATCAGGGCGACCCCGACGATCCCTGCCAGCAACCCGGCAAGGGCAAGCGGCTTGGGCCTGTCGCCCAAAAAAGCCCAGCCGGACAATGCTACCAACAGCGGCATGGTCGAGGCGATGATGGCGGCCAGAGAGGCCTCGATCGTCTGCATGGCCACAAAGTTGAGGCCGAGATACAGCGCGTTCTGACATAGGCCGAAGATGATGGTCGCGCGCCACTGCCCACGAGTCAGATGCCAGCTTTGCCCCAAGAGACGCGCGATGGCGATGGCAAACAACCCCGAGATCAGAAAGCGAAGGGCGAGCGCCGACAAAGGCGGAGCGGCAGCCACGATGATACGGGCAGAGGTGAAGGCAGAGGACCACATCACCGCAAAGGCAAGGCCCATCAAGATCGCGCGAATATCCATGAGCACAGGCGTAGGGGCTTTCCCGCGGTTCGGAAAGCCCTCTTGCTCAAGACCAACACCAAAGACTGACAGTCATGCAATCACCGCATGACTTCCAATCAGTCGACCGCTGACGCGATCAAGTGATCCAGATGACCGGTCTTGATGTAGATGAGGCACCCTTCGTCGCTTCTGATCCAGGGGCCAAAGCCAGTCGGGCTGCGCAGCCATGTCCCGGCGGGATAGGTGCCATTCTCGTCGGCAAAGCTGCCCTTGATGACAAATATCTCCTCGGACGCCCCTGTTCCGGGCAGATCCCCCTGCGTTCCCGGCTCGATACGGACCAGACGCACAGTCTCTCCCGGGACCTCGTGCAGAGGCAATTCCCACAAGCCTTTCGCCGTGCCCGGACGGAATTCGGCATTCCGGGTTTCGATGGCTTTCTGCTCCGTATCCTTTTCGTCGAACTGGCACAGTTTGACGAGGATCGTTGCCCCCTCCGGTCCGATATGCGGGCGGTGAGAGGTGCCAATCGGATTTCGCACATAGGTTCCCGCCGGATAGTCAGCGTGTTCGTCGGAAAAGACCCCCTCCAGCACCAGAAACTCTTCACCGCCGCCATGGGTATGTGGATCAAAGGTGCTGTTGGGCGCAAAACGGACGATGGTTGTGGCGCGGGCCACCTCCTCTCCGATCCGGTCCAGCATCATGCGCTCCACACCCGCGGCGGGCGATGCGCGCCATTGATAGTCCTCCGGGCGGATGACCACGCGCTGCGAAAAATCCGCGTTGATTTCCATATCGGCTGTCCCTTCCTGCGCCGCGTTGGCGGCCCTCCTCCGAAATATAGAAACCCGCGCCGGCAATGCGACCCCGGAGAAGACGCCAGCCAGTTCGACAATGTCTGCTATTTCTTACCGAAGGCGAAGATGTCCTGTTGGATGACGCCTGGTTCGTCATCTACGTCCAACAGCAACCTCTGCGGTCCGGCGTATTGTCCGGTGCAGACTTTGCCTCAGGGTCCAAGAAAAATGCCCCGCCTGCCGATAGGCAAGCGGGGCCAGTTCGTGCCGCAAGGGTAGGTTGCGGCATCGGCGGTGTCTGTTGAATTGTCTGATATGGTCAGGAGGGCCGTTCGGTCATCTCTGCCCGAATTTGCTGGCGCAGCACGTCGATCGGAACGGTCTTGCCATCCCGTTTGAAGCACCAGTAGGTCCAGCCATTGCAGGAGGGTGCGCCTTCCAGTTGCGCCCCGACCTGATGGATCGAGCCCTTGACCTCGTTCCCGACCAGCGTTCCGTCTGCGCGCACCTTAGCCTTGTGACGGCCGTTCATGCTCCACAGTTCCTCACCCGGGCGCAGCATGCCACGCTCGACCAGTTGACCGAAGGGCACGCGCGGCTCTGCGCGCTTGGACGTACTGACCTGCAGCGATGCCTTGTCAAAGGCGCGCACCTTGGCGATGCGTTTCTCGGCCACTTCGCGATAGGCGGCCTCTCGTTCGATCCCGATGAAATCACGGCCCAGCATCTTGGCCACCGCGCCTGTCGTCCCCGTGCCAAAGAAAGGGTCCAGCACCACGTCACCGGGTTTGGTCGACCCCACCAGGACACGATGCAGCAGCGACTCCGGCTTTTGTGTCGGATGGGCCTTGTCCCCGTTGCCATCCTTCAGCCGCTCGCCGCCATTGCAGATCGGCAAGACCCAGTCGCTGCGCATCTGGATACCTTCGTTCAGCGACTTCAGCGCCTCATAGTTGAAGGTATATTTCGCCCCCTCGCTTTTGGACGCCCAGATCATCGTTTCATGCGCATTGGTGAACCGCTTGCCGCGAAAGTTCGGCATCGGGTTCGACTTGCGCCAGACAACATCGTTCAGGATCCAGTAGCCCGCATCCTGCAGCGCGGCCCCCACACGAAAGATGTTGTGATATGAGCCGATCACCCAGATCGCCCCGTCGGGCTTGAGCAATCGGCGCGCCGCTGCGAGCCAGTCTTGGGTAAACTTGTCGTAGGCGGCAAAACTCGAAAACTGGTCCCAGTGATCGTCGACGGCATCCACCTCTGAGTTGTCGGGGCGATGCAAGGCGCCCTTCAACTGCAGATTGTAGGGCGGATCGGCGAAGATCAGGTCGACCGAAGCCTCGGGGAGGCGTTGCATCACTTCGATGCAATCCCCGGACAGGATCGTGTTGATGGGGAGCGCATTGGCGCCCGTCACCTTGGTCATTGTCGTCATTCTCTGCCTCTGTCCCGCGGCGCTTTTTGCGCTCATTGGTTAAACAGAAGATGAGTCATCCCTGATTCGCGGTCAATTCTATTTTTGAATCAGGGACTTGAGTTTTTTGCTTGCCACAAGATATCGCGCACCGGGGCGAAAGACCGTCTATGGAAGGGGGTAACCCCCAAATCTCGGAGTGCAGATTTGTGACACTTTGTGGGGTAGCCGGCGTTTGTTTCCCAACCGTATCCGGGGAACTGCACGGCGGCCTTTTTCATGACGTCATCGCGCCACTTTTTGGCCACAATTGACGCAGCGGCAATCGACGGTGAAAGCGCGTCGCCGCCCACCACCGGGGTCGCGTCACAGGGGAGTCCCGCCGGGATCTTGTTGCCGTCGATCAAAAGGTGATCGGGCACCACCGGCAAATCCGCCACCGCGCGCCGCATCGCCAACAGGCTGGCCTGCAGAATGTTGATCTCGTCGATTTCTTCGACAGTGGCCTGTCCCAGACCAACCAGCGCGCTTTGCCGCAATAAGGCCTCCAGCAGCACGCGGCGCTTGACGCTCAGCTTTTTTGAATCGTTCAGGCCCTCAGGGATGCTTTCGGGATTCAGAACCACCGCAGCGGCCACAACTGGACCGGCCAGCGGGCCGCGCCCAACCTCGTCAACGCCCGCCACCTGACCGCAGCCCCGCGCCCAAAGCGCCTTTTCCAGCGTCATCTCAAGCGGAGCAAGCACAGCTTCAATTTTTGCCCTGCCGGGCATCGGACAGCTGTTGAGCCTCGTCTTCCAGATAGGCTGCAATCAATGACAGGATCGCGGCCTCCTCGCTCACCTTTTTGGCAGAGGTCCACATCGCCAGCCGAGCCCGCTCTTCGCAGTTCAACTGCAACAGGATGGGCCGCCTGTCGCCGGGACCGACCGTCTCGCGCCAGCCCTGCCCCGCATCCAATGCATTTCGCAGGGTTTGCCGCACAAGGTAGGCCAAAGGCACATGCGCGCTGGACTGCAGAACCAAGGCCTTTCGCAGGTGTTCTGGCAGAGCAAGGTTCAAGGCTTTTCTCGCATCGCGGCGACTCATTTCAGGGACCTCGTGGCAGAGCGACGTCGACTCTATCAGATCGTGCGGTCGCCGCGAGGCCCGATCTCGCAACAGTGTTTTCGCATTCTACGGCAAGTGGTGGACACAGCCCGGTTTTCCCGTCAATCGACCCGCACAACAGCTTGCCGCACATCAGCCAGAGACTTCAATGACCGACACCTGTTACCTTTTCGTTTACGGAACCCTGATGACGGTAGCGGATCATCCGATCGGCCACCGACTGCGTGAAGACGCCTCTCTGGTTGGTCACGGCTGGATTCGCGCCTGTCTCTACACCATCGACGACCCCGAAGAACCGGGGAACCTGTATCCCGGCGCAGTTCCTTCGGGCCACGAAGAAGACCGGGTATTCGGAGAGGTCTACACCCTGCGGAATACCGGCAGCCTGTTGCCCGCCCTGGACGAGTATGAGGCCTGTGATGCGTCACGTCCCGAGCCGCATGAGTTCCTGCGTCGCAGCGTCCCCGTTACCCTGCACGATGGCCGTGTCGTGGCCTCGGTTTGCTACTTCTATGCATGGGATCTGTCCCGCGCGACCCGCATTCCCTCTGGTCGCTTTGACCGAAGCGCGCCGCACACCCGCTAAACCCCGACCGACACACCGCGCGCCGGAGTATCGATAGCTCAGGTGCCGCCCAGCGTGCGGTTCACCACGCGGGTCAATTCATTCAGCTGAACCGGTTTCGTCAGTTTGGTAAATCCGTTGGACTTGCTGTGACCGTTTTCAACGGCACTTTTCGCATAGCCGGTCATCAGGACGATCTTCAGGTCCGGCATTTCCTGTGACGCGGCTTCTGCAAGGTCGGTTCCCTGCATTTCTCCGGGCATCACCACATCCGTCAACAACAGGCGGATGTCGGGTGTGCCGCGCAAAACATCCAAAGCGGTGCTGCCTTCGGGCGCTTCGAGCACCTCGAACCCCAAGAGACGCATTTGCCGGACAACCATTCGGCGCACCTCCGGATCATCATCAACAACTAGCACGCGCCCCTGATGCAATGTCTCGCCCACCGGATCGGGCAATGGTTCCGCTGCTGGCCGGGCCAACCTCCCCTTCGCCG
Source organism: Antarctobacter jejuensis (assembly GCF_052266595.1). Classification (NCBI taxonomy): domain Bacteria; kingdom Pseudomonadati; phylum Pseudomonadota; class Alphaproteobacteria; order Rhodobacterales; family Roseobacteraceae; genus Antarctobacter; species Antarctobacter jejuensis. The sequence goes on from NZ_JBQQXJ010000007.1 coordinate 139,565, forward strand.
GGAAATACATCTTTACGGTCGTGCCCTCTCCGAGCTCACTGTAAATCTGCACCGACCCGCCCGATTGCTTGACGAAGCCATAGACTAGGGGCAGCCCAAGACCCGTTCCCTTGTCGACGGGTTTGGTGGTGAAAAAGGGCTCAAACACGCGTTTCAACTCGGCAGGCTTGATGCCGCTGCCGGTATCGCTGACCGCGATCATGACATATTGTCCGGGATCGAGTTCTGCGCCATGCCCGTCGCAATAGGCCTCATCCAGCCGCACGTTCGCGGATTCGACGGTCAGGACACCTGTCTCTGGCATCGCGTCCCGGGCGTTGATCACAAGGTTCAGCAGGGCGTTTCCGAATTGGGAGCGGTCGACCTCTACCGCCGACAATCCAGCCCCCAATACCGTCTCCACCTCGATCGTCGCGGGCAGCGTGCGGCGGATGACCTCTCTCATGTCGCGGATGATGGTATTTGAGTCAATCAACTCGGGCGTCAGCGCCGCTTTGCGTCCAAAGGCCAGAAGTTTCCGCGTCAGATCACTTCCGCGATGGGTCGCCTGTATCGCCGCATCAATCAATTCTGCGGAATGCTCCTCTGCCCTGGACTCGGCAATGAGTTCCAGATTGCCAAGGATCACCGCCAGAAGATTGTTGAAATCATGCGCGATGCCAGCCGTAAGGCGGCCAACGGACTCCAGTTTCTGCGCTTCAGCCAGATGCGCTTCGGTGGCTTTCTGGGTGGTGATGTCCAGAGAGGCGCAGATTTCCTTGACGATCTTACCGGACGCGTCGCTCAGGGGACGGACGATTGCCCGGATCCACCGGGTTCCCTGGTCAGACTGGACGCGGTACTCCATCTCAACCGTTTCGCCCTTTTCGACCTTTTCGCTCCACAGCGCGACCTTGTCCCGGTCTTCAGGGTGGATCAGGGGAAAACCGCCACCGGATCGCGACACCCCGGCCAGAAACTGTTCCCTCGTGGTGCCGTAGTTCTTGAGGTGCTGTTCGGACACCACAATCGGCGCATCGTTAATTGGGTCCCAGATGTAATACCCGAGCTTGATCAATTGGCTGGCCAACAACAGCGGCTCTTCCTGATCGCGCCGCTGGGTTTCAAGCAGGGCGTTGTAATGGGCATCCCGCTGTTCGCGCAGACGCCCCAATATGAAACCCGCAAAAATGAAAACTGCCACACCGAACACGACGTATGGCCAACCGCCGGTCAGTGTCGCTGGCCCAAATCCTTCGATGTAGCCGTGCACCACCAGTATCGCGGCCAGCACGCCGCTGAAGCTGCCGACCAGTCGTCCGCCGAAATATCCAGCATGACCAACGGTGACGAGCAACAGCAGGAACGGCACGGGAATGACCCCCCGGCCAAGGTGCGTCATCTCGATCATGAAGATCACGACAACGGTCGGCAGGATGCTCCACAAGGCGCGGCGCAAAGGCGGCCACTCGGCGTCGGAAAACAGATGCTGAAATATCTTGTGCGGAGACATGGAGCCATGATGGACAAGGATGCGATATGAATACCTGATCACTGGATGTTTTCCACCCAGCTTGAGATTTGAGTGCCGCTTGGGTCGCGATTGCCACGTTTCCGCAATACCCGGGCAGGCCCGAACCCAAAGCTGCCGCCTACCTTACCTGAAAAAGAAAAGGGGCCGCCCAAAGGGCAGCCCCAAATCGTGTCACGCGCTTGGGCGTGGCTTACATCATGCCGCCCATGCCGCCCATGTCGGGCATGCCGCCGCCGGCGCCTGCGCCTTCTTTCTGCGGCTTGTCGGCCACCATCGCTTCGGTGGTGATCAGCAGGCCTGCAACCGAAGATGCATCTTCCAGCGCGGTACGGACAACCTTGGCCGGGTCGATGACGCCGAATGCGAACATGTCGCCGTACTCACCGGTCTGGGCGTTGTAACCGAACTTGAGGTCGTTCGATTCACGCACCTTGCCAGCAACGACGGAACCGTCGACACCTGCGTTGGATGCGATCTGACGCAGCGGCGCTTCCAGAGCGGCGCGGATGATCGAGATACCGCGGTCCTGGTCAGCGTTTTCGCCCTTCAGGCCGTCGAGCGCCTTGGCGCCCTGAACCAGAGCAACACCGCCGCCGACGACAACGCCTTCCTGCACGGCTGCGCGGGTCGCGTTCAGAGCATCGTCCACACGGTCCTTACGCTCTTTCACTTCGACTTCGGTCATGCCGCCAACGCGGATGACGGCAACGCCGCCTGCCAGCTTGGCAACGCGTTCCTGCAGCTTTTCACGGTCGTAGTCCGAAGTGGTTTCTTCGATCTGGGTACGGATCTGGGAAACACGTGCTTCGATCTCGGCCTTTTCACCTGCGCCGTCGACGATGGTGGTCTCATCCTTGGTGATCGAGACCTTCTTGGCAGTGCCAAGCATGTCCATGGTCACCGACTCCAGCTTCATGCCGAGGTCTTCGGAGATCACCTGACCGCCGGTCAGGATCGCGATGTCCTGCAGCATGGCCTTACGGCGATCGCCGAAGCCCGGTGCCTTGACGGCTGCGATTTTCAGGCCGCCGCGCAGCTTGTTGACCACGAGGGTCGCCAGCGCTTCGCCTTCGACGTCTTCAGCAATGATCAGCAGCGGCTTCTGCGACTGGATCACCTGCTCGAGCAGCGGAACCATCGGCTGCAGCGACGAGAGTTTCTTCTCGTGCAGCAGGATCATGCAGTCTTCGAGATCTGCAATCATCTTGTCCGGGTTGGTCACAAAGTAGGGCGACAGGTAGCCGCGGTCGAACTGCATGCCTTCGACAACATCGGTCTCGGTCTCGAGGCCTTTGTTCTCTTCGACGGTGATGACACCCTCGTTGCCGACCTTCTGCATGGCGTCGGCGATCTGGCGACCGATTTCGGCCTCACCGTTGGCGGAGATGGTACCAACCTGAGCCACTTCGTCGGAGTTCTCGACGGTGCGGGCTGCGTCCTTGATGGCCTGCACGACCTTGGCGGTCGCCGCGTCGATGCCGCGCTTGAGGTCCATGGGGTTCATGCCGGCGGCAACCGCCTTCATGCCTTCCTTGACGATGGCCTGAGCCAGAACCGTCGCGGTGGTGGTGCCGTCACCGGCTTCGTCGTTGGTGCGGGAAGCAACTTCCTTCACCATCTGCGCGCCCATGTTCTCGAACTTGTCTTCCAGTTCGATCTCTTTGGCGACAGACACACCGTCCTTGGTGATGCGCGGGGCGCCGAACGACTTGTCCAGAACCACGTTGCGGCCCTTCGGGCCGAGGGTCACCTTCACCGCGTCGGCGAGGATGTTGACACCCTTCAGCATCTTTGCGCGGGCGTCGGTGTCGAATTTCACGTCTTTTGCGGACATCTAATCTTCTCCTATTAGACAGAATGGGGACAATGCGACGGGCGCTACAGCGCCCCGTCGATCACGACAGGTGTTCAGGCCGCGGCTGCGGCTGCGTCGTTTTCGATGATCCCCAGGATGTCGCTTTCCTTCATGATCAGCAGCTCTTCGCCACCAACGGTGACTTCGGTGCCGGACCATTTGCCGAAAAGTATACGGTCGCCTTCCTTGACGGCCATCTCGATCAGCTCGCCGCTGTCCTTACGTGCGCCTTCGCCACACGAGACAACCACGCCTTCTGCCGGCTTTTCCTTGGCGCTATCCGGAATGATCAGGCCACCAGCAGTTTTCTCGTCGCCTTCGATGCGGCGAACCAGCACGCGGTCATGAAGCGGTTTGAATGCCATCTTCGAGTCTCCTAGCTCAAAGTTTCTCCCAAGCCCCCAAAAGTCGGGGCCGTTATCACTCACTGTCGTCGAGTGCTAACGACGCTGAGTTAAGGATCGGCCCGAGTCGTGTCAACCGACGGCTGGAAAAAAATAGATCCACCCGACCGGCGATACCGCGATGATTGGTATTCGAAATTCGCATACCGGACCTGCGCCAAGTGGGATGCGCAAACCGATGCTGGCTCAAGCCCCTGTTCCCCCACACCACTTTCGACCGGTTGGCACCAAAACCCCCTCTTGAGCGGACGCTTGAACGGTCAGGGGGGCTGACCTACGCTGGGTCAGCGCAGCCCGCGCCTCCCAACCAGAGCCCCGCCATGCCAACACCTGTCGCCGCGCCCCTGCGCCATGCCCCGATGCCGTCGCAGACCGACAACATGCGCGGGATCATCCTGATGGCGCTTGGCTTCTTTTCATTCGCGGCCTGCGACGTACAGGCAAAGTTCCTGACAGACGCCTTGCATCCGGTGCAAATCGTCTGGTTCCGGCAGATCGGTCTGGCGCTTGGCATTCTTGTCATTCTTGCCATCAGGGGGACGCAGATCCTGCGATCCCACCTGCCTTTGCTGCAAATCGCGCGCGGCGTCACGGCGGTCTGCTCGGCCATCTGTTTCATCATAGCGGTGACCTATGTGCCGTTGGCCGATGTCGTGGCCGTGACCTTCATCGCGCCGTTCCTTGTCACCATCATGGGGGCCACGATCCTGCGTGAACCCGTGGGCATCCGCCGCTGGATCGCCGTCATCATCGGCTTTGTAGGGATGCTGATCGTGATCCGTCCCGGCATGGGGGTGCTGCATCCGGCCATCGGGTTCGCGGTTGTCGCCGCCACCTTCTTTGCCGTCCGGCAGGTGCTGTCGCGCAGCCTCAGCGGGGCCGACCCGATCCTGACCACCGTGGCCTATACCTCGCTCACCTCGATCGCGTTGGTCAGCGTGGCGTTGCCGTTTGTCTGGGTTACCCCCACCGATCCCACCCTCTGGATGGTCATTGTCGGGCTGGCGGTGACCGCGGGCCTTGGAGAGGTGCTGGTGATCCGCGCGTTGGACATCGCGCAGGCGGTTGTGGTCGCACCACTGCATTACTCGCTGATCATCTGGGGTACGTTCTACGGCTATGTCGTCTTTGCGGACCTGCCCGATGGCTGGACGCTATTTGGATGCAGCATCATCATCGCCTCGGGTCTGTTCACCCTGTACCGAGAGCGCATGGCCGCGAAGTCGCGCGGGCCCGACGCGTAGACAACGCAAAACCATTGCGCGGTGGCCGGAGGTGCCACATGCTCGACCTTTGACAGGGAGAGCGACAGGTCATGACCCATGAATGCGAACCCGCCCAGCGCAGCTATCAGGGAGACCTGACGGATTCGCGTCGCTGGGACGCCTTTCAGCCGCGTGCGGGCGATATCGTCGTGTCGACCCCACCCAAGTGCGGCACCACGTGGACGCAGGCGATCCTTGCCATGCTGATCGCAGGCGATCCGCTGGTCGATGCCCAGACCTCGATGAAATCGCCGTGGATCGACATCAATGTCCGTGACCTTGACGAGGTCATGTCCCGACTGGAGGCGCAGGACCACCGCCGTCAGGTCAAGACGCACACGCCCTTCGACGGCATTCCGATCTGGCCGCACCTGCGCTACATCACCGTCTACCGGCATCCCATCGATGTGCATTTCTCGTTCCGCAAACACGTGCAGAACATGGCCTTTGATTTTGGCGATGAGTATTACCCCGACGACCTGTCCGAAGGGTTCCGCCTGTTTCTGGAAGGCGATCATTTCGACGCCGTCAGCCTTGAATCGATCCTGACCCATTACCGCGAAACTCTGGCGCGCGAACCGCGTGAGAACCTGACGCGCCTGCATTACGCCGACATGACCCGCGACCTGCCTGGCACAGTCGCGCGCATCGCCAAACACACCGGCATGACGCACCCCGAACCGCTGCTGCGGGAGGTCGCCGAGGCCGCAAAGTTCGACAACATGAAGGCCAACGCCAACCGCTTTACCCCCTCGGCAGGGCAAGAATTCTGGCGCAACGATGCCGAATTCTTTCACTCCGCGTCTTCGAACAAGTGGGAAGGCAAGCTGACTGAGGATGATCTGGCCGCCTATGAAAAGCGACTGTCAGAGGCGCTGTCGCCCGAAGACCGGCACTGGCTGGAATGGGGCAGCGCCTAGGGAACGGCCTTAACCCTGCTCCCAGCTATAGGCCCAATGCGCCAGACCTGCGCTGCCCTCCCCTGTCAGCCCGTAGACCCCGGTCGAAACACGCTCGAACCAGCCATAATGGTTGTCGCGCATGATCCGCGTCGCGGCCGGAACGCCCGTCGCCTTTGCCACGTCCTGCCCTCGGCACGGGCCGTGCTCGGCCAGATGCGCGGCGCAGACCAGCGAATCCTGTCGGTAGCCGGTCACGATCCCGTGCCGCGTCGCGCCCCCTTCATTCGGATCACCGCGCAGCCGCGCAAACTCGCGCAGCAGCTTTTCCGTCTTGGCCTTGCGCCGTTGCGGCCGGTGGGGGCCGGGGTCGCACAGAACCTCGACCAGCCCGTCCTCGCGGACCGTGATGAACCCCAAGGACAGCCGCCGGCACATGGCGCGGTTGTCCTTCAGCGCCCGGCGCGCCGTCTTGCCCTTGGGCCGCGCAACGGCGATGTAGACATGCTCTGTCACCGCCAGCCGCGCACAGGCCTGATGGTACAGCGCCAGCGTGATCCGCAGTTTCAGTTCAACGATCACGGGCGGCTCATCGCCGCGAACGGCCACCATGTCGGCGGCCCCGACCTCACCTTTGACGGCAAAGCCCTGCCCTTCCAGATAGGCCTTTACCGGGCCGTAAAGCTCGCTCTCCCGTTGCATGGCGCAACTTTCCTCTCCGCGCCCCCCCTTGTCCAGCCGCCCCAAGGCAAACTAGGGTCCGGACGCTAGGGCAAGACAGCCACCGGGAGACTTCGATGCGCCTGATCCTCATCGCCACGACCCTTTGCAGCCTGCTGGCCGCACCACTGTACGCGGCCTGTGCCGGCCAAAGCCTGCTGAACGCCCTGACCGAAGGTGAAGCGGAGGCCCTGCAAAGCCGCCTAGACGCCACGCCCTATGCCGAAGGAAACCATTGGCGCGCCACACGGGGCGATGACGTTCTACACCTGATCGGCACGATGCACCTGTCCGACGACCGGCTGAACGCCCCGGCTGACCGACTGGCGCCGCTGGTCAAATCCGCCGATCTGCTGTTGCTCGAAATGACGGCTGTCGAAGAGGCCGAATTGCAGGCCAGCCTGCAGAGCGACATGGACATGTTGCTCTTGCCTGACCAGACCCTGCCGGACCTGCTGCCCGAGGAAGACTGGGACCAATTGGCCGAGGCGATGCGCCAGCGCGGGTTGCCGCCATTCATGGGCGCGCGGATGCGGCCCTGGTATGTGTCGATGCTGCTGGCGATCCCTCCTTGCCTGGCCGACCGGTTGGAGGATCGCAACGGGCTGGATGCACGGCTGGAGGCTGCGGCACAAGACGCCGGAGTGCGGACGATGGCGTTGGAACCCTTCGACACCGGCTTTGCCGCCTTCGCCGATCTGCCTATGGACATGCAGATGCTGATGATCCGCTCTGCACTCAGTTCACCGAAGGACGCCGAGGATCTGTTTGAAACCGTTCTGAGCAGCTATTTCGCCGAAACCCATGGGGCCGGGCAGATCGTGCTGGAGGTGCTCTCCCCCCGCCTGACCCCACTGACGGAGGCCGAAACAACCGAGGTTTTCGCGGTGCTGGACGAAGCGCTGATCTCTGGTCGCAACCGCGCCTGGATCCCGGTGATCCTGCAGGCGCTGGACGATACAAAAGGCACCGTCGTCGCGGGCTTTGGCGCCGCACATCTGGGCGGCGAACAGGGTGTGCTCAACCTGTTGAAGCAAGAGGGTTTCGCGTTGGAACGCCTGCCGTTCTGACGCCCCAAAGGGCGGCGCGCAATCGCGCCACCCCATCATTGCACCTGTCAGTCGACGTTCTTGTTCTTGGACCCGATGCCACCATGCATCGTGCCCAGTTCATTCGCCTGTCCACGCACCCCGTCTTCGTTCGGGCGGCTGCCGCTTTTGCCCGGATTGTTGGCGATGCCGTGGATTTGGCCGCCATTGGGTGTCACGCCGTTGGGGTTGGCGTTCAGCGCATCGCCCCCACCCACCTTGCTGTGAATATTCGGATGGATCGTGTCGGCAGGGGTATTGGTGTTCTGCGGTGCGGCCCATGCCAAGGCCGGGATCATGATGAGCAGCGCTGCGGCAAACGATTTCATGAGGATTCTCCTGTTGCTCCCACTTCGAGCGCAGGACTCGCAGAAACCCCTCTAGAAATCGTAAAACTGTAGGGGATGTCCCGCGCCTGACGGAAAAGGCGCGGGACAAGACAGGATCAAGCCTCCAGACCGCGCCCCTTCAACAGGGCCTCGACCCCGGGCATGCGCCCACGGAACTGCAGGTACAACTCCTCGGCCTCGACCGATCCGCCCTTGGACAGGATGAACTCTTCCAGCTTTTGGGCCGTTGCAGGATCAAAGGCCCCGCCCGCCTCCTCAAAGGCGGCAAAGGCATCCGCATCCATCACCTCGGACCACATGTAGCTGTAATAGCCAGACGAATAGCCGTCCCCGGCGAACACATGCGCGAAGTGCGGCGTCGCATGGCGCATGGTAATTGCACGCGGCATCCCCAGCCCTTCCAGCACCTCAGCCTGTTTCTGCATCGGGTCCGCCGGGGCGGGGCCGGAGTGGAATTCCAGATCCACAAGCGCAGAGGCCACATATTCCACCGTCTGGAACCCCATGTCGAAGGTCGCCGCCTTCAGCACCTTGTCCAGCAACGCCTCTGGCATCGGCTCGCCGGTTTCCGCATGGGTTGCGAATTCGCTCAGAACCTCCGGCACTTCCAGCCAGTGTTCGTACAGCTGAGAGGGCAGTTCGACGAAATCCCGCGCCACGGAGGTGCCGGAGACAGAGCCGAATTCCACGTCGGACAGCATCTGGTGCAGGGCGTGCCCGAATTCATGGAACAGCGTGCGCGCATCGTCATAAGACAACAGCGCAGGCTTGCCCGCCGAGGGTTTGGCAAAGTTGCAGACGTTGACGACGATCGGCGTTTCCACCTTTGGCCGCTTGGCCTGAGAGCGGAAGGCAGAACACCACGCGCCCGACCGTTTCGACGCCCGCGCGAAGTAATCGCCGACAAAGACCGCCACATGCTGACCGTCACGGGTCACTTCCCATGCGCGGCAGTCGGGATGATACAGTTCCACGTCCAGCGGCGCGAATTCCAGTCCGAACAGACGCTTGGAACAGGCAAAGGCCGCCTCGATCATGCGGTCCAGTTGCAGGTAGGGCTTCAGCTCGGCCTCATCCAGATCATGCAGGGCCTTGCGCCGCTTTTCGGCGTAGTAACGCCAGTCCCAAGGCTCCAGCGGTCCTGCAATCCCATCCGCCCGCAGCATGGCTTCCATCTCTGCGGCATCCGACAAGGCTGCCCCTTTGGCCGGCTCCCAAACCGCCATCAGCAACTCGCGCACCCGGTCCGGCGTACCGGCCATCTCGGTTTCCAGCTTGTATTGCGCAAAATCATCGTAACCCAACAACCCGGCCCGCTCTTGGCGCAGCTTCAGGATCTCGGCGGCGATGCCTCGGTTGTCCGTCGCGCCACCATTCTCACCGCGCATCACCCAGGCCCGCCAGGCCTTTTCCCGCAGGTCGCGGCGCGGCGAAAACTGCAGGAAAGGCACGATCAAAGACCGCGACAGCGTGACCAGAGGCCCGTCAGCCCCTGCCGCTTCTCCGGCGGCGCGTGCGGCATCCACGACGAAACCGGGCAGACCCTCAAGATCGGCCTCGCTCAACGCCATCGACCAGTCGGACTCGTCCTTCAACAGGTTCTGTGTGAACTCTGTCCCCAGAACCGCCAGCCGCGATTTGACCTCTTTCATCCGCTCGGCATCGGCACCCTTCAGCGCCGCACCGCCCCGGACAAAACCACGATGCGTCAGGTAGAGCACGCGCGCCTCTTCGTCGCTCAGGTCCAGTTCGTCGCGCTGGTCCCAAAGGGTCTGAATCCGGGCAAACAGCGCTTCGTGCGAATTGATGGCAGAGAAATGCGCCGACAGCTTGGGCGAAAAGTCCCGCTGCAGGGCCTGACGCGTGTCGTTGCTGTCAGCGCCTGCCACGTTGAAGAAGGTGCCCAGAACCTTGTCCAGCGCCTCGCCCGCGCCCTCCATCGCCTCGATGGTATTGGCAAAGGTCGGCGCCTCTTCGTTGCCCGCGATCGCCTCGATCTCGGCCATGTGCGATTTCAGCGCCTCTTCCAGCGCGGGCGCGAAATCCTCATCCGTAATCCGGGCAAAGGGCGCGATGCCAAAGGGGGTGTCCCAGTCGGCCAGCAAGGGGTTGGTCATCTCTGTCTCCTGAGTTCTTTGAGGCCAAGCTATGCCTCGCACACGGCTGCTTCAATCCGCGCCTGCGTTTGTTTGAAGGTAGACTTGGGCAAAGCCCCGTTGTTCGGCGACTCAATCCTGCTTTCCGCAGACCGGGCAATCCGCGCGGCGGTTCAGCCGGATCTTGCGCGTCTCACCCCACAGCGCGTCATAGATCAGCATCTCACCCCGCAGGACCGCCCCCGCCCCGGCGATCAGCTTGATACATTCCACCGCCATCATCGAGCCCACGACACCGGGTAACGGCCCCAAAACTCCTGCCTCTGCGCAAGAGGGCGCAAGGCCCGCCGCAGGAGCCTCCGGAAAGATACACTGGTAACAGGGGCCCTCTTCAGCAGGATGGAACACCGATACCTGCCCTTCCCACTGACTGAGCGCGCCGGAAATCAGCGGCTTGCCTGCCGCCACGCAGGCCCGATTCACCATGTAGCGGGTGTCGAAATTGTCGGTGCCATCCAACACGACATCGTAGTCCGCCAGCAGATCATTCACGATCTCCGCTGACAGCCTTCGTTTATAGGGGCGCACTTCGATGTAGGGGTTCAACGCCTCCATCGCGGCCTGCGCGGAAAACACCTTGGGCATGCCGATCCGGGCATCGGTGTGGATGACCTGCCGTTGCAGGTTGCCGCTGTCGACCTCATCATCGTCAATCACGCCGATCACCCCGACGCCCGCTGCCGCAAGGTAGAGCAGCGCTGGCGAGCCAAGGCCGCCGGCCCCCACGACCAGCACCTTGGCCTCTTTCAACCGCTTCTGACCCGGCCCGCCCAATTCCCGCAGCACGATGTGGCGGGCATAACGCTCCAGCTCGCCTTCGCGGAATTTGCTCGGATCAGGCTTGGGGGCGTCGGCCACTTCATGCTGAACGGCCCGCGCCCTGAGCCGCCGAACAATGACGGCATAGCCCAGAGCAAGCGCCGCCAATCCGCCAAGGATCAGCCAGCCCGCTGCGCTGCCGCCCGTGGCCACACGCAGTGGATGGCCGAGCGGCAGCAGCACATGCACCATCAGGACGGCCACATAGAGCAGCCCCAGCATGTAAAGGCGCGCCACAATCGGCGTCTTCATCAGGTGGCCGACGCCCCAGAGCGCCGCCGCAAGCAAAAGAACCACAGCCATCAGCCGCGTCCCGTCGAACCGAAGCCACCCGCGCCTCGGGCGGTCTCTGTCAGCGCCGCCTCCTCGAACAGGGCACGCACCACCGGGGCCACCACCATCTGTGCAATCCGGTCGCCGTGGGCGATGACAAAGGGCTCAGCCCCGGCGTTCATCACGATCACACCCAAGGGGCCGCGATAATCGCTGTCGATGGTGCCCGGCGCATTCGGCAGCGTGATCCCGTGTTTCAGCGCTAGCCCGGAACGCGGCCGGATCTGCACCTCATAGCCGTCCGGCACCGCGATCCGCAGGCCTGTCGGCACCAGCGCGCGCGCCCCGGCTTGTAGCACAATCTGCCCACGGTCAGGCAAGTTGGCCCGCAGGTCCGCACCCGCGGCCCCGGCGGTGGCATAGGTCGGCAGTCCTAGACCTTGATCCGCCTCTTCTTCCCACTGAAAGGAAATCGCGACCTGTTTTGATTCTTGGGTCAAATCTTTATTCCCCGGCCTCAGCCCTTGGTGCCATCCCACGGTCCGGGCGCGCGCAGGACCGCGCCCAGCGCCTCGGCCATCCGGTTGGCCAGCCGTTCGGCCACCTCTCGCTTGGCGGCGCGCGGCCATGTCTCGGCCCCGTCCTCGGAAATCAATACAACGGCGTTCTCCGTCCCACCCATGATGCCCGTGGCGGGTGAGACGTCATTGGCGACGATCCAGTCACAGCCCTTGCGCAGCCGTTTGGCGGTGGCGTGCGCCACGACTTCGTCCGTTTCAGCCGCAAAGCCGACGACCAGCTTTGGCCGCCCCTCCGCCAGATGTGACACTTCTTTCAGGATGTCCGGGTTTTCGGCAAATTCCAGAACGGGCAGCTTGCCACCCTCTTTCTTGATCTTCGACCCGCTGGCAGAGGCCACGCGCCAGTCCGCGACGGCGGCGGCAAAAACGCCCGCCTCGACCGGCAGCGCCTGCATCACCGCCGCGCGCATCTCTTCTGCGGTCTCGACCTCGACCACCTCTACCCCCGTGGGTCGCGCCACATCGGCGGGGCCGGTGACAAAGACAACCTCTGCCCCCAGATCGCGCAGCGCCTCGGCAATGGCCGTGCCCTGCGCGCCGGAGGAGCGGTTGGCGATATAGCGCACCGGGTCGATGGGTTCATGCGTGGGGCCGGAAGTGACAAGCACGCGCCGCCCGGCCAGCGGCCCGGCGGCGAAGTTATCCTCTATCGCGGCGACGATTTCTAGCGGTTCGGCCATCCGGCCCGGCCCGTGTTCACCGCAAGCCATGTCGCCCGAGTTGGGGCCGATCACCCGCACGCCGTCGCCCTGCAGGGTGGCGAGGTTGCGCTGGGTCGCGGGGTGGTTCCACATGCGGACGTTCATGGCGGGGACGATGGCCACCGGGGTGTCCGTCGCCATCAATAGCGTCGTGGCCAGATCATTGGCGAACCCGCCGGCCATCTTGGCCATCAGGTCGGCGGTGCAGGGGGCAACCACCAGGAGGTCCGCGACGCGGCTGAGCTGGATATGGCCCATCTGGGCCTCCTTGGTCAGGTCAAAGAGATCGCGGTGGACCTCTTCGCCGGCAAGGGCCGAGACGCTGAGAGGGGTGACGAACTCTTCGGCGGCGCGGGTCATGACCGGCGTCACCTCTGCCCCGCGCTCACGCAAGCGGCGGATCAGGTCGAGGCATTTGTAGGCGGCGATGCCGCCGCCGATGATCAACAGGATACGTTTTCCGGCCAGCACGACGGACCCTCCAAAAGACCCTCGCACTATGCAACTTGCACCCCTGACCGCAAGGGCCGACCGTGAGCGGCGCGGGGTCTGTCCACGCGTGGACAGGTTAGGGGGAATGCAGGATCAAGGGGTTACAGGCGCGTTTTCACGATGATTTAACCTTTGCGCCCGGCGGCGCGGCGCAAATCTCAGTCCTTGCGGAACGCGGCGCAGGGGTCTTCGCGGTCGACGGGCGGGCTGCTTTCTATCAGGTCAAAGCCGCCCTCTGGCGCGGGGCGGCCATCCTCGGCCTGCCCCAGTGCCCAGATCACCGCGCCTTTTCCGACGGCGGCCAAGAGGTATGTTGCGCCCCAATCCCTGCGGGCGTGGCCGTTGCCGGTGATGACAACCACCGGGCCGCCGGTGTCCTCCAGCGCCTTTGCCGCCTCGGCGGCCAGCAGGGTGTCGCGCACGCGCTGCACATCGACCATCTGGGGCAGCAGGTCCTCTGGCAGGGCGTTACAATGGGACGCCATCTGCAGATCAAGCCGAAGCTGCAACTCTGCGGGGTTGGCGTAGTCGGCCATCAGCAACGCCTGCAGGCCCGGATGCGAGATGGAAACGGAAGAGCGCCCCTGTTCCATCACCGCCCGCGCCCTGTCACGGGGCATTTCGGCCCCGTAATGCGCGGCATCCGGCGCCGCCGCGAAGATCGGATAGTACATCGCGAAATCGGGCCAGCCGCTGCCCGTCCAGCCCAAAGCGGCGTCAAGCGCGGCCTGATCGGCGATCAGCTCGGGCGTCACACGCCCCGCCTCTGCGCTGTCCAGCATTTCCCAGACGATCGCCCGTGGCTGCACCTGCGAAACGATTTCTGCCTGACGGGCGTGATGGCCGGGGTTGTCATGCACCTCGCCCAGAAACAGCACATCGGCATCGGTGGGAACCTCCGCAACAGCGGGCGAGGCAAGGGCCAGCAGGCCAAGGATCAGGCGTTTCATGCGAGGAAGTGAAACACTTCTCCGGACTGCGCTTCAAGCGCCTTGCGCATCTTGCCGAAGGCGGCCGCCTCCAGCTGACGGACGCGTTCCTTGCTGAGGCCCAGTTCATTGCCAAGCGATTCCAGCGTGCGTGTGTCCTCGCGCAGCTTGCGTTCGCGCACGATGAACCGCTCTCGGTCGTTCAGCGCACCCATCGCCTGCACCAGCCAATCGCGCAGCTGTTCGGTGTCATGGGCGTTTTCGACGATTTCGGAGGCTTGCTCGCCGTCATCTTCGATGGTGTCGATCCACTCGCGGCCCTCATCCTCGACCGATTGGGTGGCGTTCAGCGAGTAGTCGGAACCGGAGAGGCGGCCCTCCATCATCTCGACGTCGCGCAACGGCACGCCGATCTCGCTGGCGATCTTGTGGCGCAGTTGATGGCCGTCCAACTCTTCACCCGAGGCTGCGGCCTCACGTTCCAGACGCGCCTGCACGCGGCGCATGTTGAAGAACAGCGATTTCTGCGAAGAGGTCGATCCGGTGCGCACCATCGACCAGTTGCGCATCACATAGTCCTGAATGGACGCCTTGATCCACCAGACCGCGTAGGTCGAAAAGCGCACGCCGCGATCCGGGTCGAATTTGTCGGCGGCTTTCATCAGACCAAGGCTGGCCTCTTGTATCAGGTCGCCCATTGGCGCGCCGTAGCGGCGGAATTTGGACGCCATCGAAATCGCCAGCCGCATGTAGGCCTGAATGAGCCGGTGCAGCGCCTGTTCGTCACGCTCATCGCGCCAGGCATAGGCCAGTTTCAACTCCGTCTCCGCGTCAAGAAGTTCTGCCTTCATGGCGCGGCGGGAAAGGGATTGGTCGCTGAAGGAATCGAGTGCCATTGTTGCTCCCCTGTTGCAAATCTGACCCCGCGGATCGGGGGATTTTACAGTTGTTACGTGGCACCTCGGCAGGTGGATCACAAAATGTCGCGAAATTATGCCTGCCAACCGATCAATCGCGTTCGATGATGGCTTGCCGCACAAACACTCAATTCACGACAGGCGCACTCCACGGTATGACAACGCAAAGATTTTGGTGGGGGTTCCATGACCGACAGACTTTTTCTTGGCGACTACAGTTATTCCAGCTGGTCCCTGCGGGCCTGGCTGCTGTTCCGCCGGTTTGACATCCCGGTGTCCATCGAGATCGTGGATTTCATGAAGGCAGGCGTGGCAGAGCAGATGGCCGCCTTTGCCCCGGCGCGCACGGTGCCGACGCTGGTGCTGTCGGATGGCACCGTGATCTGGGACAGCCTTGCCATCGGTGAGGAACTGGCCAGCCGTCATCCGGGCGCGGGCCTTTGGCCCAACAATCCCGGCCTGCGGGCGTTGGCGCGCGGTTTGGCGGCAGAGATGCATTCCAGCTATGGCACGCTGCGCGAGTTGTGCCCGATGAACCTGCGCGCGGCCTATTGCGATGTGCCGGTGCCGGAGGCGCTGCAAAAGGATCTGGACCGCGTGCAGTCGCTGTGGGGTTATGCGCTGGAACGGTCGGGCGGGCCGTGGCTGGCCGGGGAGTACTCCGTGGCTGACGCGTTTTTTGCCCCGGTGGCGATGCGGATCGCGGGCTATGGCCTGCCTGTGTCCGACACCGCGCAGGCCTATGTCGCGCAGCATCTGGCCGATCCGGCCTTTCGACGCTGGCGCGCGATGGGGCTGGCGCGGGGGGCGACGCTGCCGTGGTATGACCGCGAGTATCCGCAAGTCAGCTGGCCCGGACCGGCACCGCGCAAGGCGCGGGCGGTGGAGGAGGGTGTGGCCGAGAACGACCGCTGCCCCTATTCCGGCGATCCGGTCACCCATCTGATGGAAACCGAAGGCCGCATTTTCGGGTTCTGCAACGCGTTTTGCCGCGACAAGACGGTGAATGACCCGGACGCATGGCCCGCCTTCGTGGCGCTGCGCGACGGCTGAGGGGCGCATTTCTTAATCCGCCCGGTCTTCGTTAACCAATTGCTAACCACGCGCGGCGCAGTCTCAGTCCCGGAACGATGATCCGGGAGTGAGATGGTCGCGCGCGCCCATACAGTCGCCTTCGAAGGTGTTCAGGCCCGCCCGGTCGAGGTGCAATGCGCCGTGACGCCGGGCGTGCCGGCCTTTTCCATCGTCGGCCTGCCGGACAAGGCCGTGTCAGAGGCGCGGGACCGGGTGCGGACGGCGCTGACATCGCTGGCCATTGCGCTGCCGTCCAAGCGGATCACCATTAACCTCGCGCCTGCGGACCTGCCGAAAGAGGGGTCCCATTTCGATCTGCCCATCGCGCTGGGTCTGCTGGCGGCGCTGGACATCCTGCCCAAGGACGCCATCGCGCAGACCGTGGCGCTGGGTGAGTTGTCTCTGGACGGTGACCTGTTGCCGGTGGTCGGCGCCCTGCCCGCCGCAATGGCCGCCGCCGAGGAGGATCGAACGCTGATCTGCCCGCGCGCCTCCGGGCCGGAGGCGGCCTGGGTCGAGGCCTGCACGGTGATCGGCGCGGGCAACCTGTTGGAAATCGTGCGCCATTTTTCTGGCGCCAGCGTGCTGGAACCGGCGCTGCCGGGCGAGGTGACCGGCGGTGCCGCGGCGCGTGACCTGCGCGACGTCAAGGGGCAGGAACGGGCCAAGCGAGCGCTGGAGATTGCCGCCGCCGGGCGGCATCACCTGATGATGGTCGGCCCGCCCGGGTCCGGCAAATCCATGCTGGCGGCGCGCCTGCCCGGGGTGCTGCCGCCGCTGACGCCGATCGAGGCGCTGGAAACCTCGATGATCCATTCGATTGCCGGGCTTTTGACGGATGGCGGTATCTCTCGCACCCGGCCCTTTCGAGAGCCGCATCACACGGCGTCGATGGCGGCGCTGATCGGTGGCGGGCGCGGGGCGAAACCGGGAGAGATCAGCCTGGCCCACAACGGCGTGCTGTTCATGGACGAGTTTCCCGAATACCCGCGCACGGTGCTGGAAACCCTGCGCCAGCCCATCGAAACCGGAGAGGTGGTGGTGGCGCGGGCCAATGCGCATATCCGCTATCCCTCGCGGTTCCTGCTGGTGGCCGCCGCCAATCCCTGCAAATGCGGCTATCTCACCGATCCGGCGCAGGCCTGCTCGCGCGCGCCCAATTGTGGTGAGGATTACCTTGGCCGCATCTCAGGCCCGCTCATGGACCGGTTCGATCTGCGGCTGGAGGTGCCGCCGGTCGCCTTTTCCGATCTTGATCTGCCAGCCTCGGGCGACAGTTCGGCGCAGGTGGCGGAACGGGTCGCCGCCGCGCGTGGAATTCAAATCGCGCGGTTCGCGGAGCATGACAGCCTGCGCACAAATGCCGATGCCGAAGGGCAGGTGCTGGAAGAGGTGGCGACGCCGGATCCGCAGGGGCGCGATCTGCTGACGCGGGCCGCCGAACGGTTCGACCTGACCGCGCGCGGGTATCACCGGGTGCTGCGGGTGGCGCGCACCATCGCCGATCTGGATCACAGCGCAGAGGTCCGGCGCGACCACGTGGCCGAGGCGCTCAGTTATCGGCTGCTGTCTGCGAAAGAGAGTTGATCCAGCGCGCCAGGTCGCGCAGCGTGCGCCGCGCCTCTGGCAGGACATTGTGAAAGATCGGCCAGACATGCGGCAGATCGTGCGCGATCCGCTCTGACACGGTCACGCCTTGCGCGCGCAGCCGTTCTGCCATCCGCCTTGTATCGTCCAGCAGGATCTCCGTGTCCCCGGCAACCAGCCAGACCGGGCAGGCCCCGGTGAAATCGGCAAAGAGCGGCGAGACCCTTGGATCGCGCGGATCGGCGGTTCCCAGATACATCTCTTGCATGCCGCGCGCCCGGCTGACCGGCAGCATCACCTCTGCCTCTGCATTGGCCTGAAAGGACGCGCCCGAAAACGTCAGGTCAGTGAGCGGCGAAAAGGCGAAACACCTCGCCGGTTGCGGCAGGCCCCGGCGGCAGATCTCTGCCAGAAGCGCCAGCGCCAGCCCGCCCCCCGCGCTGTCGCCGCCGATCACGATCTGCGCGGGCGGCGTCTCATCCCCCAAGAGTTTGGCATAGGCCGCCATCGCATCCTCGAAGGCCGCGGGAAAAGGATGTTCCGGCGCCTTGCGATAATCCGGCAGAATGGCGCTGGACCCGGTCATTGCGCACAACCGGGCCAGCATCGCCTGATGGGTCCGGGGCGATCCCATGACATAGCCGCCCCCGTGGAAGTAGAGCAGCACGATCCCCGATGTGCCGTCCGGCACGGTGACCATGACCGCCGGGGTATCGCCCATGGGAAACCGGTCATACCGCGCCCCGCGCGGCCCGTGAAAGAAAAGCCGCGCGCTGCGTTCAAACCCGCGCCTCAGATCCTTTGGCGCCTCGACCCGGGCAAGGCGCCGCTTTTCGATCAGCCGCAGGGAGGTGTTGATCAGACGCGCGCGCAGGCTTGGCCGGGTGTCCCGGCTCAAGCCAGCTTGCCCTCGATCGCCTGCCAGATCTTTTCGGCGACGTTGATGCCGTCGAACCGTTCGAGTTCCTGAATGCCGGTGGGTGAGGTCACGTTGATTTCCGTGAGCCAGTCGCCGATCACGTCGATGCCGACAAAGACCTGCCCCTTTTCGCGCAGTTCCGGGCCGATGGCGGCGCAGATTTCGCGATCCCGCGCAGTCAGGTCGACCTTTTCCGGGCGACCGCCGACATGCATGTTGGAGCGCACCTCGCCCTTGGCGGGAACGCGGTTGATCGCGCCCACAGGCTCTCCATCCACAAGGATCACGCGCTTGTCGCCCTTGGACACGGCGGGCAGGTATTTTTGCACGATCAGCGGCTCACGCGAGAAACCGGTGAACATCTCGAACAGGGAGCTGAGGTTGCCGTCGTCGGTCTGAAGCTTGAAGACCCCCGCGCCGCCGTTGCCGTAGAGCGGCTTGAGGATGATGTCGCCGTGCTTTTCGCGGAAGGCGCGCAGCACATCCAGATCGCGCGCGATGGCCGTGGGCGGGGTGAGGGCCGGGAAGTTCAGGACCAACAGCTTTTCCGGCGAGTTGCGCACCCAGAACGGATCATTCACCACCAGAACCTGCCCCTTGAGGCGGTCAAGCAAATGGGTGGTGGTGATGTAATGCATGTCGAAGGGCGGATCCTGCCGCAGCCAGATCACGTCCATGTCCGCAAGGTCCACCGCCACCCGGTCGCCCAGAATGGCCGGTTGAGAGGCGACGCGCTGGACCGTCATCCAGTGGCCCCGCGCGGTTACGCGCCCCTCTTCGAAGGCCAGTTGATCCGGGCCGTAGTAGAACAGCTCATGCCCCCGCGCCTGCGCCTCTTCGGCGAGACGGAAGGAACTGTCGGCGTTGATGTCGACCCCGGTGATCGGGTCCATCTGAAAGGCGATTTTCATGCGCATCCCCTGCAATCGTTGCGCCATAGATGGCGCATGATGCGGGCGGGCGCAATCCGGCGGCGCGCCGGAAACCGGAGATCAGCAGGCCAGAGCGTTCTCAACGATGCGAATTTCGCCCCGGTCGTTGACCAGTGCCACGTCGAAACGGATGTCGGTCAGCGACCCGCGCGGCATGGTGCCGACATATTCTTCGGCAGCGGCACAGAGGCGCGCGATCTGGCGCTGAGAGAGGCGGTCCATCGCGCGGGAGAAACTGCGGCTTTTCTTGACCTCGACGATCACCACACCGTCACCGTCCTGCACGACCAGATCGATTTCCCCACCCTGCCCGCGCCAGCGGCGCGAAAGCGCGGGATAGCCCCGGCGCAGGTAGTCCTGTTCAACACAGTCCTCTGCCGCGAGGCCCGCGAGATGGCCGGTCCGTCCCGAGAGCTGCCGGGTGCGGTGCTGCTGACCATCGCCCGGCGCGGGGGGTGTCCCGTCGACAAGATCAAGTGCCATCTTCGGCCTCTCCTTCTGCCCCGTCTTCTGCCCCATCGCGCCCGGCATCCGCGGCGGACATCCGCATCGCCAGCTGATAGACCGGGCGGCGTTTCACCCCGAACCGGGCCGAGACATAATCGGCGGCATCGCGCACGGACATGGTTTTCAGGGCAGTGTTCACCTCATGTTCTAGATCGATTTCCCTAACGGAGTCTGAATCGCCTTTGCCGATCAGCACCACGACTTCGCCCCGCGCCGGTGTTTCGCGGTAGTGCAGGGCCAGTTCCGTCAGGGTTCCGCGGCGCGTTTCCTCGAATTTCTTGGTCAATTCGCGGCAGACCGCGGCCTCACGGTCGCCCAGCGCCTTGGCGGCGGCCTCCAGCATGTCCGGCAGTCTTTTGGGGGATTCGTAGAAGACAAGCGTTGCGGGAACGGCGGCGAGATCGCGCAGCGCGCTGCTGCGTGGCCCCCCGGCATTGGGCAGGAACCCGGCAAACAGGAACTTGTCGGTGGGCAATCCGGCCAGCGTCAGGGCGGTGATCACGGCACTTGCGCCCGGCGCGCTGGTGACGGGATGTCCCGCCTCGGTCGCGGCGCGGGCCAGATCGAAGCCCGGGTCGGAGATCATCGGTGTCCCCGCCTCGGAGGCGTAGAGCACCGATTTTCCGGCAGCGATATCCGCCAGAAGGCGCGGCCGGACGCGGGCGCCGTTGTGATCGTGATAGGCCACAAGCGGCCTGTCGTTCAGCGCCACGCCGTGCAGTTCCATCAGCCGGCGCAGGCTGCGCGTGTCCTCTGCGGCCAGCACATCCGCCCCGGCCAGCAGGTCGAGCGCCCGCAGCGTGATGTCGCGCGCGTTGCCGATGGGCGTCGCGATCAGGTAGAGGCCCGGAGGCACTGCGCGCTCGTTTCCGCCACTGTCACCAATCGTCACTGGTTCCCCCTTTCGCGCTTCACTATAAGTCTGGCAAAATCGCGCAGTGCGCCACAGGCACCGCATACCCTGCGCCTGAAACGAGGGAGTCCTTTGTCCATGTTTGCCATGTTTGCCAACCTCCGCAAGGTAATACGCCCGGTTGCGGCGCTGATTGCCGCTGCGGCGCTTTCGGCCTGTGATCCCTCTGCCCTGACCAATATCGGCAAGAGTGGTGGCGGCGACGGCCCCCGGATCAACACGTCCGAGCCGATCCCGGTCGCGCTTTTGCTCCCCAAGTCGGATCAGGGCGCAGCGCCGATTGCCGTGTCGCTGGAAAACGCCGCGCGAATGGCGATTGCGGAACTGGGCGAAGGGGTGACCATCGATCTGCGGGTCTATGACACCGGCGGAC
Source organism: Antarctobacter jejuensis (assembly GCF_052266595.1). Classification (NCBI taxonomy): domain Bacteria; kingdom Pseudomonadati; phylum Pseudomonadota; class Alphaproteobacteria; order Rhodobacterales; family Roseobacteraceae; genus Antarctobacter; species Antarctobacter jejuensis. The sequence continues at coordinate 160,832 of NZ_JBQQXJ010000007.1, forward strand.
AGGCCCCCACGGCGGCAGCCATGGCGCAAAAGGCCGTCGATGACGGGGCGAAGATCATCCTTGGCCCCCTGCGGGCCGATGCGGTGAACGCCGCCGGCGTGGCCGTGGCGGACAAGGGCGTCAATGTCCTTGGCTTCTCCAACAACCCGTCCATCGCGGGCGGCAACGTCTTTGTGCTTGGCCCGACTTTTGCCAATACCGCCAACCGGATGCTCAGCTACGCAAAGCGCAACGGCAGAAGCAACGTCGTCATCATCTATTCGGACGATGTCGAGGGCCAGTTCGGCAAGCTTGCCATCGAGCAGGCCGCCACCGCCAATGGCGTGCGGGTCGTGGGCGCAGAGCCCTACCAGCTGTCGATCGAGGGTGTGAACGCCGCCGCGCAGGCCGCTGGCCGGGTGGTCAGCTCTGGTGCCGCGGATTCCGTTTTCATCACCACCTCCGCCAACAACGCCGCCATGCAGATCCTGCTGTCGCAGATGCCCGCAGCCGGTGTCAGCCCGGACCAGATCCAGTACATGGGCCTGACCCGCTGGGACGTGCGCCCGGAACTGTTCAGCATGGCCGGGGCCGAAGGTGCATGGTTTGCCCTGCCCGACACGCAGCGCCTTTCCGGATTCTCGGGCCGCTACGGCGCCAAATACGGTGCCACGCCGCATCCGCTGGCGGGGCTGGCCTATGACGGCATCTCGGCCATCGGCGCGCTGGCGCGCGAAGGCCGGGCCGACGCCCTGTCAACCACAGCGCTGACCTCGACTAGCTTTACCGGGACCGGCGGTGTATTCCGCTTGCTGAACAACGGCAGCAACCAGCGCGCGCTGGCCATCGCCACGGTAAAAGACAAACAGATGGTGATCCTTGACCCTGCGCCCAGCAGCCTCTCTGGCGGTTTCTGAAAACGACAGCCACCCGGACAACCTCATCGCTCCGGCCTCTGATATCTTTGACATATCAGAGGTCCGCAGCACGCTGTTTTCCGCCCTGCCCAAGGGCGCAAGCGAAGCGGAGGTGCGCAAGGTCACGGTCTCTGTCCTGCGCGAAGCACGGGACAAGGGCCGCGAAGTGGTGGCCGAAGCGCTGGCAAGAGAGCCTTTTGGCGCGCGCCGTACGACGCGCGCCTATACCTGGATCACCGATTGCATCGTTCGGCTGACGTTCGAAATCGCGACCGAAGTGCTGCACAAACTGCCCAATCCGACAGAGTCAGAGCGCCTGTCGGTGCTGTCTGTCGGCGGCTACGGCCGGGGTGAGATGGCGCCCTATTCTGACGTCGACCTGCTGTTCCTGACCCCTTACAAGATCACCCCCTGGGCCGAGAGCGTGATCGAATCCATGCTGTATATCCTGTGGGATCTGCGGCTGAAGGTCGGGCACAGTTCCCGCACCGTGCGCGACTGCGTGCGCATGGGGTCAGAGGATTTCACGATCCGCACCGCAATGCTGGAAAGCCGCTACATCATCGGCAACGAGGCGCTTGCGGAGGATCTGGAAGAGACGCTGTGGAAGGACCTGTTCAATTCCACCGCGCGGGAATTTGTCGAGGCCAAGCTGGAAGAACGCGACAGCCGCCATGACAAGCAGGGCCAGCGTTACAAGGTCGAGCCCAACGTCAAGGAAGGCAAGGGCGGGCTGCGTGACCTGCAATCGCTGTTCTGGATCATCAAATACGTCCACCACACGGACGACGTGTCAGAACTGGTGACGCGCGGCGTGTTCCTGCCCGAGGAATATGAGACATTCGTGCAGGCGGAACGCTTTCTCTGGGGCGTGCGCTGTCACCTGCATCTGGCTTCTGGCCGGGCCAACGAACACCTGACGTTCGACATGCAGGTCGAGGTTGCCGCCCGCATGGGGTACAATGACCGTGGCGGGCGGCGCGCCGTGGAATGGTTCATGCAGGACTATTTCCGCCATGCCACCGCCGTCGGCGATCTGACCCGCATCCTGCTGACCTCTCTGGAGGCCGATCACACCAAGGGCGCACCGCTGATCCAGCGGCTGTTCACCCGCGTGCCGCAGACCAAGGACGGCTATCGCGTGGTGCACAACCGGCTGGCCATCGTCGATGACGAGGCCTTTCTGTCGGACAAGCTGAACCTGTTGCGGGTGTTCGAGGAAGGCCTGCGCACCGGCCTTCTGATCCATCCCGACGCGATGCGGCTGGTGAAGGCGAACCTGCACCTGATCGACAATGCCTTTCGCGAGGACAACGAAGCGCGCAAGCTGTTCCTTGACCTGATGCTGAAACACGGCAATCCGGAACGGGCCCTGCGCCGGATGAACGAGTTGGGCGTATTGGCCGCCTTCATCCCCGAATTCGCGCCCATCGTCGCGATGATGCAGTTCAACATGTACCACCATTACACGGTGGACGAACACACCATCCAATGCATCTGGAACCTCTCGGAGATCGAGAACAACCAACTGCAAGAAGCACTGCCGGTTGCCTCGACCATCCTGAAGGAAGGGGTGAACCGCCGCGTTCTATACGTGGCGCTGCTGTTGCATGATATCGGCAAGGGCCGGGATGAGGACCACTCGATCCTCGGCGCGCGGATCGCGCGTACCGTTGCACCGCGCCTTGGCCTGTCCAAGACCGAAAGCGCAACTGTCGAATGGCTGGTCCGCTATCACCTGCTGATGTCGGACATGGCGCAGAAACGCGACATAGCAGACCCGCGCACCGTGCGCGATTTCGCCAAGGCGGTTCAGACGAAGGAGCGGCTGGACCTGCTGACCGTGCTGACGGTCTGCGATATTCGCGGCGTCGGGCCGGGGACGTGGAACAACTGGAAGGCCGCGCTGCTGCGCGCGCTCTATCGCCAGACGCGTCGCGCGCTCGAAGACGGGATGGAGGCGCTGACGCGCGAGAACCGCGGCACCGAGGCGCGCAAATCGCTGCGCAAGGCGCTCAAGGGCTGGAACAACAGCGAACTCCGGGTCGAAACCGGACGCCATTATCCCCCGTACTGGCAGGGTCTGCATGTTACCGCGCATGTGGTCTTTGCCAATCTGCTGCGCGACATCAAGGATGACGAGATCAAGATCGACATCCACCCCGATCCCGACCGTGACGCCACCCGCGCCTGTTTTGCCTTGCAGGATCACCCGGGGATCTTTTCGCGGCTGGCCGGGGCGCTGGCGCTGGCCGGGGCGAACATCGTCGATGCGCGCACCTTCACGACCAAGGACGGCTATGCCACGGCGGCCTTCTGGATTCAGGATTCGGACGGCCACCCCTACGAGGACATCCGCATTCCGCGCCTGCGCGAAACCATCCGCAAGACGCTGCTGGGTGAGGTCGTGGCGCGCGAGGCGATGAAGCCGAAGGACAAGCTGAAAAAGCGCGAAAAGGCCTTCAAGGTTCCGACGCATATCACCTTTGACAACGAAGGCTCCGAGATCTTTACCATCATCGAGGTGGATACCCGCGACCGGCCCGGCCTGCTGTTTGATCTGACGCGCACGTTGGCCAGCCAGAACATCTATATCGCCTCGGCCATCATCGCGACCTATGGCGAACAGGTGGTGGATGCCTTTTACGTCAAGGACATGTTCGGGCTGAAGCTGCATTCGAAGGTCAAGCGCGACGTGATCGAAAAGAAACTGCGCACCGCGATCGAAGAAGGCGCAGAACGGGCGCGCGGCTGACCGCCGCCGTGCCTGTCTGCGGCCCGGCCTAGGCGTTCCAGGCCTCCATGAAACGCGCCGCCTGCGGCGTGTCGGGATGGAGGCCGACAAACCCCATGGCGTTGGCCAAGGTCCGGAACACCCCGATTTCCCACGGGCTGACCCCTGCGGCAATCGACTGGTACATCCGCGACATCCCGAAGACGACGTCCCCGGGCGCATAGAGCGCCGTCCGCGAGGTCAGCGCCCGCACGCCATAGTACCCCTTGAGACGGTAGGCGAGCCGCTGCATGTCCTCGAAATAGGAATTGTCCAATCTGCAATGCGTCAGGTCGATCAGCACATGCTGGCGGCCATCGAACTGCGGATCGGCGGCATAGTCCTGAAAGGAGGATATGTGTTCTTCGCATCCGACTTCGCCCAGAAAATGCACCAGCACCAATTCCAGATCGGTCAGGATTTCATACCTGATAGGCAATGTGGTCTTGTCCCGTCCTAAATGGCTGACGCCTGATCGAATGATGAACCCAATGGTTAGCTTGAAAATCGCGCTTTCGACCAAACGGCGATGAGTGTCTGACAGAGCGCCCCGCCGCGATGAAACTGCGGGCGCGACAACTCCTATACGAAAGGATGGCTGAATTCGCGCCCAGTCGCAATTGTTTCTGACCCGTATTGCGGGCTTTCAGGCCGCGGTCCGCCCTACCGCAACTGCGGGTCCCGACAGATGAGCCCGCGAAACAAGGATCGCCGGAGAACAGCGATCCCCCTTCCGCCGCCACGGGCTTTGCGATAATCGGACGGTCAGGCAGAGCGCGAGCGGAGCAGCATGAAACCCATACGCCTTGTCGCCGGTATCATGACCGTCGGCTTCTGGACCCTGATGAGCCGCATTCTGGGCGTGGTGCGCGAGATCCTGATCCTCGCCCTGATCGGTCCCGGGCCGGTGATGGATGCCTTTGTCGCGGCCTTTCGCCTGCCGAACATGTTCCGCCGGTTCTTTGCCGAAGGCGCGTTCAATGCAGCCTTTGTGCCGATGTTTTCCAAGAAATTCGAAGGCGAGGAGGACCCGCAGCGTTTTGCCCGCGATGCCTTTAACGGGCTGGCCTTTGTGCTGCTGATCCTGACCGCGCTGGCGCTGATCTTCATGCCCGCGCTGGTCTGGGCCACGGCGGGCGGGTTTTCGGGGGACGAACGATTTGACCTGACCACCGGGTATGGGCGGATCGTCTTTCCCTATATCCTGCTGATATCGCTGGCGGCGATGTTTTCCGGCGTTCTGAACGCCACGGGCCGCTTTGCAGCCGCCGCCGCCGCGCCTGTGCTGCTGAACATCCTCGTCTGCACCTCGATGGCCATCGGATCGGCCATGGGCGGAGAGGTCATTCTCTGGCTCATCTGGGCGGTGCCGGTTGCGGGTGTGGCGCAATTGGCGCTGGTCTGGATCGCTGCAGAGCGGTCGGGCATCAAGGTGCGCCCGGGCCGCCCGCACATGACACCGGATATGAAGCGCCTTGTGGTCGTGGCCATTCCGGCCGCGTTGGCGGGCGGTGTCATGCAGATCAACCTGCTGGTGGGTCAACAGGTGGCCAGCCATTTCGAAAAGGCGGTTGGCTGGCTTTATGCCGCTGACCGGCTGTACCAGCTACCGCTGGGCGTGGTGGGCATCGCCGTCGGCATCGTGCTGCTGCCCGACCTGTCGCGCCGCTTGAAGGCGGATGATCACGGCGGCGCGCGCAATGCCTTTTCCCGCGCCGGGGAACTCAGCCTGGCGCTGACCATCCCCGCCGCCGTCGCGCTGATCGTCATTCCGCTGCCGATGGTGTCTGTCCTGTTTCAGCGCGGCGCGACAACGGCCAATGACGCGGCCTCGATCGCGCTGGCCGTGGCGATCTATGGGCTGGGCCTGCCCTCTTTCGTGCTGCAGAAGGTGCTGCAACCGCTGTTCTTTGCGCGCGAGGATACCCGCAGCCCGTTCCGCTATGCGGTCTGGGCCATGGTGGTGAATGCCGGAGTTGCCATCGGTCTGGCGCCCTTCATCGGCTGGATCGCCCCGGCCATCGCGACCACGCTGGCCGGCTGGATCATGGTCTGGCAGCTTGCCCGGGGCGCGCGGAAATTCGGCGATGTCGCGCGGTTCGATAGCCGGTTCACCAACCGGCTCTGGCGCATCTGTCTGGCCTCGGTGATCATGGGGGCCGTGCTCTGGGGCGGGAACCTGATCCTCGCCCCGTGGCTGGCCATCCCCTACCTGCGGCTTGCGGCGCTCTTTGGCCTGATCGCGCTTGGCGTCGTGGCCTACGGGATCGCCGGTCAGGTCCTTGGCGCCTTCAGCTTGGCAGAGATGAAGGCGATTGTCCGGCGGAGACGGGCATGACGGCACGCGCGCTGATCACCGAAACCGACAGCGCCCTTGCGCTGGAACGGTTGGCGGCGACGGCGCGCAGGGACCTGTATCTGGCTGTCCCGCATCTGACCCCGGACACCCCCCTGCAGATCCCGGAATTGCGCGAACGCGGGCTGGAGGTCTGGGCCGACCTGATCGCGCTCTTGACCCGGCGCGGCGTGACTCTGCGCATGATCGTGGCCGACACCGATCCGCTGCTGACGCCGGGCCGCCACCGGGCCGCGTGGAAGACCGCATCGGGATTTGCCGACGTTGTGCAGGGCGACGCGCAGGTGATCTGCGCCCCCCATGGGCAACAGGTCAGCGGCCTTTGGGAATGGCGGTTGCGCCGCCGGTACAAATCCGCGCTGACAGCCCTGCGGTCTGAGGACCCCGCGATGCTGACCGCCGTTCAGCGGCGCATTCTGACCGGCGGGCCAGAGTTTCGCCCGGTGGAGATGCCGCAGAGCTTTGCGCTGGCCGATGACAGGGCCTGCGTGATCGGCGGGCCGGACCTTGCGCTGGCCATCGAGGATGGCGATTTCTGCGGGGCGCTGCGCGGACATTTCACGGATTGCTGGACCGCGGCGCTATCGGGAGGGGCGCAAAGTCTGGCCGCCCCGGCCGCAGTGCTGGACACCCCGCGCCGCGCGCAAAGCCGGGCAGACCTGCGCCTGCTGCGTGGCTTTTCCCGCCCGGCCCCCGGTTTCGGTCCGCGCCCGCTGGGCACGGATCATGAGGCGGCGCTGGAGCGGCTGTTCCGCGACGCGCGTCACAGCGTGTTGGTCCGCACGCGGGCCTTTCGGCATGACGGGCTGGCCAAGGCGCTGATCGAGGCCGCCGGACAGTCACCGGACCTGCAGGTGATCCTGCTGCTGCCGCCAAAAGACATCCACAGTTGGGACGGTCCGCGCGCCGCCACCCTGCAGGCGCAGACCCTAAAGGCGCTGAGCGCGGCCTTCGGGAACCGCCTTGCCTGCGTCGAGGCGCCGGGGACCGTCACGACCACCGTGGTGGTCGACGACTGGGCCGCTGTCGTCGGATCGGCCGCCCTGACGCGCCGCGCCTGCCGCTGGAACACGGAGGTTTCCGCGCTGGTCGGGGACGCGGGGCTGGCGGCGGCGATCATGGACGGGCTTGGCGCTGCGTATCTTGGTCAGGGGACCGAACCTGCAAACATGCGCGACGCCGCGATCTGGCGCGCGACCTGCAAGGCACTGGACACCGGCCAGACCGCCAGCGCGCGCAGCGCCCTGCCCGACGACCTGTTCTGAGGTTCAGCGGCGCCGGAGACGCGTCATCACCCCCTGCATGCCGCCGGGCGCCAGCAGCATCGTCAGGCCGAACCCGGTGATGAAGCCCGCCACCTCGGCGATCCAGTCCATGCCGCTGCCGAACAGCACCCCGAACACCAGTTGCACCGCCAACAGCATCCCGATCAGCGAAAACGCCCGCACCTGCGGTGCGCCGCTGTCGCCCAGCCGCACCCAGAGCAGAAAGGTGAAGCCGCCGATCAGCCCGTAGACCGACGGATAGGCCCCCACCAGCCACGGATCATCGCTGAGCAGACCAAAGGCCAGCGCGCCCACGATGGCCGAGGCGAAGAAGATCGCCAGAAAAACCAAGGAGCCCAGCGCCTCTGTCACGATCTTGCCCATGGCCAGCAGAATCACCATCGCGAACAGCGAATGGGTGAAGTTTGCGTGCAGGAAGGGATAGGCGACAAAGCGGATCAGATGTTTGACCTGCCACTGTCCCGTTTCCACCATCCAGTCGAACAATTGCCCGGAAAAGGCATAGGTTTCGATTGCGCCGGTGCGCCAGCCCACGGCCTGCGGACCGCCGACCAAGCCCTGCGCGCCCAGCCAGAATGTCAGTTCGATCCCGGCCAGCACAAGGAACAGTGCCGCCACCACGGGCGGCAGCGGGTGGACCGGGGCCTCATTATGGGGATGCGTCATTACCTGCCTCTTCCTTGACGGTGTCCGGTGGCATCGGTAAGCCAGCCGCGCGACGATTTCCACCAAGAGAGTGCACATGTCCGACGGTCAGCCCAACTCCGCCTTCACCCCGCGCGTCTTTTCGGGCATCCAGCCGTCCGGCGGTCTGACGCTGGGCAACTACCTTGGCGCACTGAAACGCTTTGCCGACAGCCAGGAAAAAGGGATCGAATCGATCTATTGCATGGTCGACATGCACGCCATCACCGTCTGGCAGGACCCCGCCGCGCTGAAACGGCAGACGCGGGAATTGACCGCCGGTTTCATCGCCTCGGGTGTCGATCCGGAAAAATCGATCCTGTTCAACCAGAGTCAGGTGGCAGAGCACGCGCAGCTGGCGTGGATCTTCAACTGCGTCGCCCGCATGGGCTGGATGCAGCGCATGACCCAGTGGAAGGACAAGGCCGGCAAGAACGCGCAGAACGCCTCGCTCGGCCTGTTCGCATATCCCGCGTTGATGGCCGCCGACATCCTGATCTACCACGCGACGCACGTTCCGGTGGGCGAGGACCAGAAACAGCATCTGGAACTGACCCGCGACATCGCGATCAAGTTCAACAATGATTTCGGCGTGGATTTCTTTCCGATCACCGAACCGGTGATCGAAGGGGCGGCCACGCGCGTCATGAGCCTGCGCGACGGGTCCAAGAAGATGTCCAAGTCCGATCCGTCGGACATGAGCCGCATCAACCTGACCGATGACGCCGATGCCATCGCGCAGAAGATCCGCAAGGCCAAGACCGACCCGGAACCGCTGCCCGAGACGGCTGAGGGCCTGGCCGAACGTCCCGAGGCGCGCAACCTGGTGAACATCTACGCCGCCCTTGCCGATCTGACGGTGGAGCAGGTGATCGCGGAACACGCGGGTCAGCAGTTCGGCACCTTCAAGCCGTCGCTGGCGGACCTGGCGGTGGCCAAGCTGGAACCGATCTCGACCGAGATGCAGCGTTTGATGCAGGAACCGGATGAGATCGACGCCATCCTGCGCCGCGGCGCCGACCGCGCGCGTGAGATCGCCGCGCCGATCCTGACCAAGACCTACGAAATCGTCGGCATGGTGCGCTGAAACAGCGGGGCGGATCGCCTGCGCGGTCCGCCCGACTTGTTTGGGGTGACGTTTGTCGCGGCAGCTCTGCATGGGCCAGATCCGCTTGCAGGGCCGAATTGTCCCGCAGCAAAACGGGCGCCCGATGGCGCCCGCATACTTCGTGTCACAGAATGGCGTTCCGTTGATCAGCCGATCTTGCGACGGCGCGCCGCGATGCCCAAGCCCCCGAGAGCGGCAAGGATCAGCGGAAGCGCGGCAGGAAGCGGCACCGGCGATGCGTAGTCGATCGCCACTGAGTAGGCACCCGAGTTGTCCGAGAAAATGCCGTCATTCTCGCCAAGGAAAAGGTATGCGCTGACTGCGGTTGGGACGATCAGGGTGGCCGATTTGCCGACAAAGAAGGAATCGCCAATCGACGTGATCGACCCCGAAGTCGAGCTCCAGACACCGATCAGGGAGTAAACAGTGAGCCCATTGAACAGGCCCACACCGCCATCCGCGTCTGTCGCGGTTGGACCGGCATCGACAACGGACCCTGTCGCGATGCTCATCACCGGACCGAGGGTTGCGAAATTGATGGCACCGGACAAATCAGAAACCGCGGTTACGTCATTTCCCCTGCCGGTCACATCAGCATTGATACCGTTGTTCGTCGACCCCCAGTTCGTGAAGTAGATGTTGTCGGTCCCATTCACCGACGTGGTGATGGTGGCGCTAGATGCGCTCTGCGCGATCAACGCGCCACAAAGCGCAAAGGCTGCTGCAAGTAGTCTCATATATCGTCCCCCAGAAAATTCATTGCCGTCCAAAGCTCAATTGTGCAGCGGACCTCCGGCGGAACACGCGCTGTCGCTCAATCCGCGTTTCTTGAAACTGTGTTCCTCAAGCGTGAAAGGACCCGCGAGCACCGCAACGGTAGACTACTACAAATTCCACTGCCTGTATACGGGTGGCACTGCCGTGTTTGGGCACAACGGCCTCGCGACCTGCGAACGGTTTCGGTGGCCCAGCCGTTGGCCACTCACCGCCGGATCGACAACGGATGGTGCGGCGCTCAGTCCGGGCGGTCCGCCTGCGCCGCCCAGATGCGCGCGGCTTCCAGTTCGGAATACTTGAACATCCGCATCTTTGGCGGGGTCACCATCCCGGCAAAACTGACGAACGGGCTGATCCACTCAAGGTCCGTGACCACGGCGATATGGGTGATCTTGCCCAGAATGCGCAGGTCGAAACGGATACCGGGCAGCAGGATCGACGGGTCGAAGGTGGGAAAGCGGCGCACCACCTCGATCATGCGGAACTTGCTGTGGCGGTCGGCAAAGTCCAGCATCCGGCCGGACAGCCTGTCGAAATCCGCCCGTGACAGATGCCCGTCGACGGTGAACTCCACCACCTGCGTTTCGTCGTTTTCGTCATAGGTCACTGACATGCGGCGCCCCTCCCTCTGGCTATCATGCCACAGGCGCGGGCTGCGCGCCTTGCAGATGTTTCAGGTGCCGTGCGCGGCGGCGATCCGGGCCGCCACCCGCAGCGCATGGGTCGGGTCCTGCGCGGCCACGGGCAGCACCGGATCATAGGCGGCGCGGATCACATCGGCGACATCGGGGCGCAGGATTACCCGCCCGGCCTCTGTCTGCGCCAACGGGGACCGATCGCTGAAGGCCTTGTCCGACCACAGCAGGATCGACTGCACGACCTGGCTCAGCGCCAAAGTCTCTGCCGGGACCTTGGACAATTCCTCACCCATGCGCAGAAAGACGAAACAGGCACGGATCCCGCCGTCAGGATCAAACCGGAACACGCGGTACTGGTTCGCCCCTGCCGCCTGCAGCCGGTCCACCAAGGGGTCCAGCCCCTCGATCATGCGCCCGAGGTCCGGCACCTCGCGCAGTTCGGACCAGTCGCGAAAGAAGAACACCATCGCGTTGCAGCCCAGTTCCGGGTCCGTCTCGGCCATCTGGTGCCCGGCAAGGGTACAGACCGCCTCGAACGCGCCTTTGACGACGCTGAGGGTCGCATCCTCGACGCCAAAGACGATGGGCGAAATCGGGCGGCCCCAGCGGGCGCAGAGATAGCTCCCGTCCGACCGCGTGAACAGCGCCGTTACATCCTCTGCCGAGATCGCGTCCGCCATTGGCACACCTCCTGAATTTCGCGCCCTTCCCCTGCCTCATCCCGCGGCCGAGTGCAAACCAAGTGCATAGCGATAGCGGTCAGACGAAGCGATTGATCCAGTTTTCCAGCCGTTCCTGACGGCCGGAGCGCGGTTCGGGATTGATCCCCTCGGACAGCACGCGCGCCTGAATGGCATCCAGACCACTGTCCAGCATCTGCTTCGCCTCGGGCGTATTCCAACCGGCGTAGCGGTCGGCCAGCGCCTCTTCCAGCCCGCCATCCTGCAGCATGGCGGCTGCGGCCTTCAGGCCCCGCGCGCAGATGTCCATCCCGCCCACATGGGCAGCGATCAGGTCCTCGGCATCGAGCGACTGCCGGCGCAGCTTGGCATCGAAATTGGTGCCGCCCGTGGTGAAGCCACCCATCCTGAGTACCTGGTAATAGGCCAGAGCCACCTCTGGCACGTTGTTCGGAAACTGGTCCGTGTCCCAGCCGGACTGGTAATCATTGCGGTTCATGTCGATGGAGCCGAGCATCCCCTCGGACGCGGCCAGCGCCAGTTCGTGTTCAAACGAATGCCCGGCAAGGATCGCGTGGCCCTGTTCGATGTTCAGCTTGATCTCATCCTGCAGCCCGTATTTGCGCAGGAAGCCGATGCAGGTGGCCACGTCGTAATCATACTGGTGCTTGGACGGTTCCTGCGGCTTCGGCTCCAGCAGGATCTGACCGTCGAAGCCGATCTTGTGCTTGTACTCGACCACCATCGACAGGAAGCGCGCCATGTTGTCGGCCTCGCGCCCCAGATCGGTGTTCAGAAGGGTTTCATAGCCCTCTCGCCCACCCCAGAGCACGTAGTTCTGACCGCCGAGTTTGTGCGTCGCGTCGATGCAGCCCTTTACCGTGGCGGCGGCATAGGCAAAGACGTCCGGATCGGGATTTGTTGCCGCGCCGGACATCCAGCGCCGATGCGAGAACAGGTTTGCCGTGCCCCAAAGCAGCTTTGCCTTCGCGCCGTCCTGCTTTTGGCCGATGTAATCGGTGATCTCCTCCAGCGTCGAGAGGTTGTCGGCATAATTGCCCTGTTCGGGCCGAATATCCGCGTCGTGCCAGCAGTAGAACGGCTGGCCAAGGATTTCGAACATCTCGAAGGCCACATCCGCCTTCATCTTGGCGCGGCCCATGTCGTCCTGCGGATGCCACGGCCGGACAAAGGTCTGCCCGCCGAACGGATCGCCGCCCTCCCAGGCAAAGCTGTGCCACCACGCCACGGCAAAGCGCAGGTGGTCCTCCATCCGCTTGCCCATGACCTCTTCGTCAGGGTTGTAGTGGCGATAGGCCAGCGGGTTGTCGCTGTCCGGCCCTTGGTAACGGACCGGTGCGATGCCGTCGAAAAATCCTGTGCTCATGTCAGCCCCCTCACTGCTGGATAAATCTCTCGCCAAGCCTCGTAGGCGGCGTCATAGGCGCCTGCCAGCCGGGTGTTCGGCTCTATGGTCTGGCGGATCGGCGGGGCGGTCATGATCTCATCGACGGTGCCCGCACCGCAGCCCACCATGGCCAGCCGCGCCGCGCCCAGCGCCGCGCCGAAATCGCCCTTGTCGGGCAGGGACAGCGGCACGCCCAGCAGGGTGGCCAGCAGTTCGACCCAATAGCGCGACTGCGCGCCGCCGCCGATCGCCAACAGCGTTTCCAGCCGCGCGCCAGAGGCCTTCAACGCCTCGGCACAGTCGCGCAGGGCAAAACCGACGCCCTCCATGACCGCGCGCGTCATGTCCACGCGTTCAGTCCCGACGCTCAGGTTCAGAAAGCCACCTCTGATCCGGCTGTCGTTGTGCGGCGTCCGTTCGCCCGAAAGGTAGGGCAGGAACCGCAGGCTGCCCGGCCCGTCCAGCACATCGCCCAGTTCCTCGGACAGCGCCCTTGGGGTCTCTCCCGTCACCCGGCCAAGCCAGTTCAGGCTGTCCGTGGCCGACAGGATCACCCCCATCTGATACCACTGCCCCGGCACCGCGTGGCAGAATGTGTGCACCGCAGAGGCCGGCAAAGGCGCATAGCCGTCGCGCCCGGCCAGAACCACGCCCGAGGTGCCCAGAGAGACAAATCCCGTCCCCTCGCGCATCGCGCCCACTCCGCAGGCAGAGGCGGCATTGTCCCCCGCGCCACCCACGATCTGGACTTCGCCTGTCATCCCCCATCGGTCCGCCAGATCGCGGCGCAACACGCCCCCCGGCTCACAGCCCTCAACAAGCCGAGGCATCTGATCCCGCGACATGCCGGAGACCTGCAGCAGATGCGCCGACCAGTCGCGCGCCCCCACGTCCAGCCAAGAGGTGCCTGCGCTGTCCGACATGTCGGCAAAGCGCGCTCCGGTCAGGTGAAAGTTCATGTAGGCGGCGGGCAAGAGGACGGTGGCGAGTTTGGCAAAGACCTCTGGCTCATGCCGCGCGACCCACAGCAGCTTGGGCGCGGTGAAGCCGGGAAAGACGATATTGCCCGACAGGTCGCGCACATGCTCCGTGCCGTCCAGTTCCGCCGCCTCTGTCGCGCTGCGGGTGTCGTTCCACAGAATGCAGGGCCGCAGGACCGCGCCCTCTGCATCCAGCAGGCAGGCGCCGTGCATGTGGCCGGACACGCCGATCCCGCGCACCTGCGCCATATCCGCAGCATGTGACCCTGCCAGTTCGCCCAGCGCCCCATCCACGGCCCGGACCCATTCCGCCGGATCCTGTTCTGACCAGCCGGGGTGCGGATGCTGCGCCTGATAGGCGCGGGTGGCGCTTGCCACCGGCACGCCGTCGCCATCGACCAGCAGAGCGCGCAGCCCTGAGGTTCCCAAATCCAGTCCCAGGTACATCGCCCGCCTCCCTCGTTGGCGCTAACGAATACCAACAGGCAGCGGGCTGTCAAACCTCAAGGCGATGACGGATTGCTCAGGCCGCGCCGCGTCGCACAAAGGCCAGCGCCCCACCAAGCGCAATCAGGGTCACGCCACAGGTCCGGTCAACCCACATCGCCCCCCGGTTGGTCAAGAAGCGCACGGCCCGCCCCCCAAGCCCCGCATAGGCCGCCATCACGCCCACATCGACGGCGATAAAGACCAGCGCCAAGACGAGGTATTGCGTAAGCAATGGCGCGGACAGGTCGATGAACTGCGGCAGGAAAGCGGTGAAGAACAAGTATCCCTTGGGGTTTGTCACCGCCACCAGAAAGCTTTTCCGGAAGATCGGGAAGGCAGCGCCTGTATCGCACCCGGTCTCACGCGCGACGGGCCCCACCACGCCCGATGAGCGCACCATCTGCACCCCAAGCCAGACCAGATAGGCCACCCCCACCCATTTCACGAGGCTGAAGATCAGCGCCGAAGCAGCCAACACCGCGCCCAGCCCGAGGCCCGCGGCAGCCATCAGCACGGCATCAGACAGCGCCGCCCCCGCGATGCCATAGCTGGACCTTGCCACGCCGTAGCGGGACCCGTTGGACAGGGCGAGCAGAACCGTGGGTCCGGGCGTCGCGACGATGACCAGCACCATCGCCGCAAATGTCAGCAGCGGCAGGTCCATCACGCCTGCCCCGCGCAGGACGGGGCCACATGGGTCCTTTCGTCCCCCCGGGATACTGCTTGCCCCACACGCAGGATGATCACCAAGGCAGACACCTGCCCCAGGATCACCGCAGGCCAGATCAGTGCAAATTGCGCATCGAAGTATTTCTGCGGCCCGAAGGAAACCAGCGCCATCAGCGCCGCCAGAACGCCCAGAACGCGGCCCGTGGCAGTGGTCAGCGGCTGCACGATAATCGCCGCAAGCGCGATCGACATGGACGCCCCCAGGAAGGGCGCAATCCCGAAGAGCGGCGTTGCCACCGGGGGATGCGGGCGGATGCCGGAATAGAGCGCGGACAGCATGATCAGTTGCAACAGGATCAGGGTGGCAAGGGCAGCGATTGCCTGCCGGTCGTATTGAGTCATGAGGCATCTCCAAAAGCGTAATTTCGGTTACGGTTGCGCATATCCGTAATTTTAGTTACGGATTCTGTCAACACTCCGGAGAGAAAAATGCGCGAAGAAAAACGGACGCTCCGCCAACAGCAGATCGAAAAGGCCGCCTATGACCTGCTGGAAAGCAAAGGCTACGCCGGGACGTCGATGTTGGGCATTGCGCGCAGGGCGCGGGCGTCGAACGAAACCCTGTACAACTGGTACGGCGACAAACAGGGACTGTTCCGGGCGCTGGTCACCCGGAACGCCGCCGAGGTGAAAGCACATCTCGAAGCGGAACTGGAAACAGATCACGACGCGCTGTCGATCCTGTCGTCGCTGGGTCCAAAGCTGCTTGGCCTGTTGACCGGCGACCGCGCCGTCGCCCTGAACCGTGCGGCCGCCGCCGACAGCAGCGGTGAACTTGGCGCGGCCCTGTCACAGGCCGGGCGCGACGCGGTGTTCCCCTTGCTGGTGCAGGTGCTGCAGCGCGCCCGCGACGAAGGGCAACTTAGCTTTCAGGATCCGGGAGAGGCCGTCGGGCTATATCTCGACCTGTTGGTGGGCGACCTGCAGATCCGGCGGGTCATTGGCCGCATGCCCACCCCCTCCGACGTCTTCTGCCGCGAACGGGCTGACCGGGCCGTGCGGCACCTGAGGCAAATCCTTGGCTGAACATCAGGTCAGGCGGCCCAAACGAAAAGAGCCGGACTGAACCGGCTCTCTCATCGGCCTTTCAGACCGGCGCAAATTTCCCCAAGGCGCATCCGAACGGCGCCCTACGGGACGGTGGGCGGGGCGATGTGGCCCGCAGGGACACGAGCGTCCGACCCCGTCCCTTACTTGTCTTCAAGCGCCTCGATGCGCGCCTTCAGCGCTTCGTTCTCTTCACGCGCCTTCTGGGCCATGGCGCGCACGGCGTCGAATTCCTCGCGGGTGACGAAGTCGCGATCCGCCAGCCAGCGGTCGATCATCGACTTCATCGCCGTCTCGGCCTCTTCCCGCGCCCCCTGTGCAACGCCCATGGCGTTGGTCATCAGCTGGCTGATATCGTCGAAAACCTTGTTACGCGTCTGCATGGGTCACTCCGGCGTTGCATTCGGTTCCTATATGGGTGCCAAAGAGGCAACCCTCAAGGTTGACTTCGCCGCGCCACAAGAGGCAACAGGACGCATGCAGGCCGCCATCCCCTTTCCCGACCTCTCATCCGAGGTCTTTTCGATCTCTCTCTTTGGTTTCGATTTTGCGCTGCGCTGGTACGCGCTGGCCTATATCGCAGGCATCCTGATCGGCTGGCGGCTGGCCGTCTGGACGGTCAGGCGCGCCCATCTCTGGGCCAACGACACGCCGCCCATGACCCCGCGCCAGATCGAGGATCTGCTGACATGGGTCATCCTTGGCATCATCTTTGGCGGGCGGCTGGGCTTCGTCCTGTTCTACATGCCGGGCTATTACCTCAGCCATCCGCTGGAAATCCCGATGATCTGGCAGGGCGGCATGGCCTTTCACGGCGGTTTGCTGGGGGTGGTCTGCGCGGTCTGGATCTTCTGCGCCCGCAATCGCATCCCGCTGGCCTCTGCCGCTGACATGCTGGCATTGGCAACGCCGGCGGGCCTGCTGTTGGGTCGCATCGCCAATTTCATCAATGCCGAGTTGTGGGGCCGCCCGTCGGACGTCCCATGGGCGGTGATATTTCCCGGTCAGCTGGCGCAGGACTGCGGCCAGCCTTTCGGAGAGTTGTGCGCCCGCCACCCCTCACAGCTGTATGAGGCCACGCTCGAAGGTCTGCTGCTGCTGATCGTCCTGCTGTGGATGGTGTCCCGTGGCTGGCTGAAACGGCCCGGCGCGGTCGCGGGCACCTTCTTCATGGGCTACGGTATCAGCCGCTTCATCGTCGAATTCTTTCGCCAGCCGGACTCGCAATTTCAGTCCGACGGCAACCCGCTGGGCCTTGCCCTGCAGGTGAACGGCTACGGGCTGACCATGGGCCAGATCCTGACCCTGCCGATGATTATCGGCGGCGCGCTGGCGATCCGGTACGCGCAGAGGCGCGCCCGCGCGCTGCCGAACGGCGCGACAGGGACATCTTGACCCCGCTGCACCATATCCTTTCCCGGCAGATCGCCGCCACCGGCCCGATGACACTGGCCGATTACATGGCGGCCTGCCTAATGCACCCGGCGCATGGCTATTACAGCACCCGCGATCCGCTGGGCGCGGCGGGCGATTTCACCACCGCGCCGGAAATCAGCCAGATGTTCGGTGAGGTCATTGGCCTCTGCCTTGCGCAGGCATGGATGGATCAGGGCGCGCCCGCTCCTTTTGCATTGGCCGAACTTGGCCCCGGGCGCGGCACCCTGATGGCGGATATCCTGCGCGCCACGGCCCGGGTGCCCGGCTTTCACACCGCCGCTCAGGTGCACCTAGTCGAAACCTCGCCGACCCTGCGCGCCGAACAGGGCAAACGCCTGCCAAATGCGCGCTGGCACGACAGCGTCGAAACCCTGCCGGAATTACCACTGTTCCTGATCGCAAACGAATTCTTCGACGCGCTCCCGATCCGCCAGTTTCAGCGCGATGGCGAGGCGTGGCGCGAACGTGTCGTCGGGCTGGAGGGCGAGACCCTGCGAATCGGCCTTGGAGGGCCATCGGTGCAGCCGGGCCTTTCCGACCGGCTGCAGGACACCAAGGACGGTGACATCGTCGAAACCTGCGCCCCGGCGCGGACCATCGCGGCGGACCTTGGCGCGCGCCTTGCCCGCCATGGCGGGCTGGCCCTGATCGTCGATTACGGCGGCTGGCACTCTCTTGGCGATACCCTGCAGGCGCTCAAGGGGCACAGCCCCGTCGATCCGCTGCAAACGCCCGGTGCCGCCGACCTGACGGCGCATGTGGATTTCGAACCCATCGCACGCGGGGCGGCCCCGGCCACCTACACGCTGTTGACCCCGCAGGGCGTGTTCCTCGAACGCCTTGGCATCACGCAACGCGCCCAGGCCCTGGCCCGCGGGCTCAGCGGTGAAGCGCTGGACAGCCATATCGCTGCACATCGCCGGTTGACGCACCCCGATGAAATGGGATCACTATTCAAGACGCTCGCCCTGCTGCCACGGGGCGCGCCACCCCCGCCCGGCCTGGAGCTTCGACCCGTCCCATGACGCTCGAAATCATCACATCTGATAACCTTTCACCGCTGCGTCACGGGTTCTTTACCCGCAGGGGCGGCGCATCTTCGGGCATCTTTTCCGGCTTGAACTGTGGCCCCGGGTCCACCGATCAGGCCGAGATCGTGGCGATCAACCGCGCCCGCGTTGCACAGGCGATGGAGGTCGCGACCGATTCGCTGACCACCGTGCATCAGGTGCATTCGGCAGAGGTCATCACCGTGACTGCCCCCTTGCCCGATCCGCGGCCAAAGGCCGATGGGCTGGTCACTGCCACGCCGGGCGTGGCCCTTGCAGTGCTCACCGCCGATTGCCAGCCGGTCCTGCTGGCCGATCCTGAGGCCGGGGTGATCGGCGCGGCCCATGCGGGCTGGCGCGGCGCGCGCGATGGCGTGCTGGAGGCGACGGTGGACGCCATGCTGGCCCTTGGCGCGACCCGCGAAGGTCTGCGCGCCGTCATCGGCCCCACCATCAGCCAGCGCGCCTATGAGGTCGGGCCGGAGTTCTTTGAGGATTTCATTGCAGAGGATCACGCCAACACCCGCTTTTTCGCGGGCGGCGATGGCGACCGGATGCATTTCGATCTGCCCGCCTACGGGCTGCATCGCCTGCGCGAGGCCGGGATAGAGGCCGAATGGACGCGCCATTGCACCTATTCCGATCCGGAGCGGTTTTACTCCTACCGCCGCACGACCCATGCGAAAGAGGCGGACTATGGGCGGCTGATCTCTGCCATCCGCCTCTGACCGCTGGGGCTTCGCCAAGCCTTCGGGAAACAATCTGCGCAATTCCTCAGGATTGTCCAATTCTCTGCCCAGACCCGCCGCAATTCACCGCCATTCAGTCAGGCAGGCACACCAGAGGCAGAGCAGAGGCCCAAACAATGAAATCCCAAAACCGTTTCATCGCGTCGATCACGGCAACCGCCAAGACAGAGATCCCGCGCCTTCCCTTCGAACGCGGGGCAGCGCGTGCGGCGATGATCGCCCGCCGCATCTCCGCGCAGGAAAAACCGCAAACCCTGCCCTACGCCAAGAGCGCCTGACCAACCAGCCGCCGAACGGGGCGCAAGCGTTTCCCTCACGCTTGCGCCCCTTTGGCGTGCCCGAAGATGACGGTGCTGCGATTCGGCTCCAACGCGCCAAATATGGCAGCTTCGTTCACCCAACCCAGACAATCCGACCGGGTGACGGGGGATTGTCATACGACCCGGCGCGGCAATCACATCAATTTTGACTTTGCGGTTCAATTAGGAGCAAATCGTCATCAGTACAGATGCGTTCCTTAACCGTCCTTCTGTCGTTGTTGGTGGGGGCCAACACGGATGTGACCCGAATTTCAGGGTGTTCACATGACGCGCCTCCATCGTGACCTGCCCGGGATGACTCCCGCGGCCAATCCGGCTCTTTCTCAGCCGGACCATTCGGATCCCGCACTCTCTCCTGATGGGCGGCCTCGGCGTGCGCACTCTCTCATGCGCAAATACGAGGTCGCCGCACTGCTGCCGGACCTCACGGTGTCCTTCACCCAGCACATTGCCCCCGCGTCCGAGTTTTTCGAGGCCTGCGCCACCGCTTTTGCCCGCGGCACGCTGATCGATACGCTGCGTGGCCCTGTCGCGGTCGAGGATCTGGTGCCCGGTGATTACATCGAAACGGCGAATGGGTCCGAACCGATTACGTGGATCGGGTCCACCACCTATGTCCCCGGTCATGACGACAAGGACACGACACTGACCCACATGACCCGCATCACCTCTGATGCGTTCGGCATGGGGCAGCCGCCAATGGACCTGCTGCTTGGCCCTGCCGCGCGCATGGTGGTGCGTCACCCGCGTCTGGAAACGCTGCTGGGGCAGGACTGCGTTCTGGCACAGGTGTCGGATTACGCCGATGGCGACCGGTTCCTGCAGATCGCGCCGATGGGCACCGTGCAGTTGTATCACTTCATGGTGCAGCGCCACACGACGATCCGGGTCGGCGGGGTCGAGCTTGAAACCTATCATCCGGGCAACACGGCCGGTGCGACGCTGGGCCAGAACATGCGCGCGCTGTTCCTCAGCATGTTCCCCAACATCTCGGCGCTGGACGATTTCGGTCAGGTCAGCATGACACGCACCGCGCGAGAGGTTGTGGACAGCCTGATCGACATCTAGACCGATCCGGGCACCCGCAATTCACCAAACGTCACGCGCCGCACCTGACCCGGCGCGCCCCAACGGCCAGTCCTTTTTGCCCGTTGACCCCTTGTCGCGCCTCGCCCTGGTCTCCGGATGGTCAGGAATCGCAGACTGCGCCATCGCCCCGTGTCCTGTTATTCACAGAACATGCGGCACTTTTGATGCCGGACCGCAGCCACATCAAAGGGTTTCAAAATGACCGATTTCAGCAATCTGACCATGAAGCGCGGCACATTTGACGGCGACGAGGATACGTTCGATTATGACCTGTCCGCAGCGGAAACACCCGATGACGGCGACGCCTATTACAAGATCGAACTAATCAATGCGACACTCGCCTCCGTCCGCAGTGAGAACCTGGATCAACACGACAGCAGCGACCCGATTATTCGCGAAGCCGCAATCCTGGATTTTGCGCTGACTGGTGACGACTCGTTCTGACCCGATCGGGCCGCAACAGCCGTTGCGCCGTGCAGTCGGTGTCAGGCGCTGCGGCTCAGCCGTTCTTCCAGAACCTCGAACGGCACGCCCGGTTCATCCTTGGCGCCGCGGATCACCAGTGAGGTCTTGACGCTGGCCACGTTGGGCGTGGTCAGCAGATCGCCGGTCAAAAAGCTCTGGAACGTCGACAGGTCCGGAGCGACGCATTTCAGGATGAAATCCACTTCGCCGTTCAGCATGTGGCACTCACGCACCAAGGGCCAAGCGCGACAACGCTCTTCAAAGGCGGACAGGTCACCCTCCGCCTGGCTTTGCAGCCCGACCATGACAAAGACCTGCACCTCGAACCCCAGTTCGCGGCTGTCCACATCGGCATGGTAGCCCTTGATATAGCCCTGCTCTTCCAGTACGCGGACGCGGCGCAGACAGGGCGGGGCTGATATGCCGACCCGGCGGGCCAATTCGACATTTGTCATCCGCCCGTCAGCTTGCAGTTCTGCCAGAATCTTGCGATCGATCGGATCAAGCCGGTGACCAGGCATGCGTTTCCCCCGCCAAATTTGCGTTTGTTATAACAGACAAGCGCGGACACGCAATAATGTTTCGCAGTCGCGCAAGAATCAAAAACAGTAGGGGCGATGACGGCAATCTGTTCACAAACCGCGGACAATCCGTCAAATCATTGACGAAACGTTAACCACAATTTGCCAGAATCGCATTTTTCGAATATGAAGATCTGGCGTTGGCCCATTTTTTAGTCAGCGGGCCTAAAGATTTTGATCAATTTACAGGTAGGGGGATCAGAAATGAGACTTAGAAACATGGCAGCCGCAGTGGTTGCCTCAGCAGGCGTGATGACGGGCGCCGCAAGTGCGGCAACATACGACCTTGCCTTTATCATGGACTTCTCGGGCAGCATCTCTGATTCGGAATACGAATCCGCCATGGATTCTCTGGCGTCTGCGCTGAGCTCCAGCATTCCCACAAGCGGGCCCGACGTATACACGATCTCCGTCGTGAGCTTTTCGTCCACGGCGACGGATCCTGCCAATGTCATCGTCGACGAGGTGGTCGTGGACAGCGCGGCCGATCTTGCCGCTGTCGTATCAGCTATCGATACCGCTCCGACCGCCACAGATGGCAGAACCTGCTATGAGTGTGCATTTGATCTGCTCGGTTCGATCGCGTCGGCATCAGGTGACTTCAGCATCATCAACATGATGACGGACGGCGACCCGAACGCAATTATTGGAGATGCCTTCGCTTCGGTCGCGACGGCGCAGGCCGCGGCGATCACCGCTCGAGATGCCCTCAAGACCGCAGGCTGGGACTCGTTGAGTTTTGAGGCCGTCGATCTGGACCTTGCCGCCGAAGGCCGCTTGAGCGATTTGGCCTTTGATACCGCAGGCATGGGAGCGCAGCCGATTTTCGGCGATCCATCGCTGATTTCCGACCCACTGAACGCATCCTTCGTGCTGTCGGTATCCGACTTCGGCACAGCCTACGACGATGCGATCTCGGCCAAGGTCCAAAAAATTGTGACCCCGGACCCGATTCCGCTGCCTGCTGGCCTGCCGCTGATTGCGCTTGGCCTCGGCGCGCTTGGCGCGCTGCGCCTGCGGGGCCGCAAGAAGGCGTGAATGCGTCCTCTTGAACCTCTGAACACCATGGCCCGCCGAGCAATCTTTGGCGGGCCATTTCGATTCAGTATCGGTTCTGGCGTCCCGGCTCAGTTCGCCGCTTCCTTCTTCAGAACCATCAACTCCTGCTTGTCGTTGATCCAGATCGCAACGGCCTGTCGCACACTTTCCTTCGGCAGCTTGTCATGCGCATCGGGTGCCTCTTCGGGAACGGCGTCGGCGTTGATCCAGATCCAGGCCCCACACGGCGCGCGTGCTTCGCAGGCGATCCGACCTTCATCGGCATAGGCCGCTGAATCCAATCCCGCCGGACACAGCAACATGCTGACCATGCCGTTTTCGCCCTTCAGCTCGCAGGCGGGTTCCGCGGTTTCAACCACCGGATCGGTCTGATCCTGCGCCATGACGCCCGTGGCCAAACCGGCCAAACCCAACAGTGCTGCAAGCCCTGTAAATCTCTGTGTTTTAACCATCATGACAAATCCTTTTCAGGTTTCACGGCACGACTCTATCAGAGTTCCCCGGCCATGCAGACAGTATATCACGGCAAAGTGCGGCACAGCCGCCATGATGACTGACGGGGTTTCTTGCACGCACGTGCATCGCTATATGCATGCGGAACCGCTGCTTTTGAGGAAATCCAGACATGTCCGAGCCACGCCATACCAAGGTTCTCATAATCGGGTCCGGTCCCGCCGGGTACACCGCCGGTGTCTATGCCAGCCGCGCCATGCTGAACCCGATCCTTGTGCAGGGATTGGAACCGGGCGGCCAGCTGACCACCACCACCGACGTCGAAAACTGGCCCGGAGACACCGAAGTGCAAGGCCCCGACCTGATGGTCCGGATGGAGGCCCACGCCCGCGCCATGGGGACCGAGATCATCGGCGACATCATCTCGTCGGTGGAGTTCGACAAGCGCCCCTTTGTGGCGCATGGCGACAGCGGCACCACCTACACGGCGGATGCAATCATCCTCGCCACCGGCGCGCGGGCCAAGTGGCTGGGCTTGCCGTCCGAGGAGGCGTTCAAGGGCTTCGGCGTTTCGGCCTGCGCCACCTGTGACGGCTTTTTCTACCGCGGCAAGGAAATCGTGGTGATCGGCGGCGGCAATACGGCAGTCGAAGAGGCCCTGTTCCTGACCAACTTCGCCTCCAAGGTGACGCTGATCCACCGGCGGGATGAGCTGCGCGCCGAAAAGATCCTGCAGGACCGCCTGCTGAAACACCCCAAGATCGAGCCGCTGTGGTTCCACCAGCTTGAAGAGGTCGTCGGCGACGACATGCCCAAGGGCGTGACCGGCGTGAAGGTGAAGAACGTCAAGACCGGCGAGATCACGGAGATCCCCTGCGCCGGCGTCTTTGTCGCCATCGGCCACGCCCCTGCCAACGAACTGGTCAAGGACGTGCTGGAAACCCACATGGGCGGCTATGTGGTGACCAAGCCCGACAGCACCGAAACCTCGATCCCCGGCGTCTTTGCGGCGGGCGACCTGACCGATCACAAGTACCGGCAGGCTGTCACCTCGGCGGGCATGGGCTGCATGGCCGCGCTGGAGGCAGAGCGCTGGCTGGCCGAACGGGACGCCGCTGGCGAACCGGCACCCGACGTGGCGAACGAACCCGCAAGCGCCTGACCGGCGCGGACTCGCGGATCACAGGCCCGATGCCCCGCGCATCGGGCCTTTTCTGTTCCCGAACGCCCGCCAGAGCCGAGGTTTTTCGGCAACATCCCGCACAAGGGCCAAATCCGGGGTTTTCCGAACCGGAAAAGAATGACATGCGTTCACCCGTGAACACACTTTGAGTCGCGATTGATGAAAGTCGCCAGTCCCGCATGTCCCTGCCTGACGAAAATCAGCTTTTCCTGCTGCTGCGACAGCTTGAACGCGCCCCGGACGCGTCCCAGCGCGCAACGGCAGAGGCATTGGGGATCTCGCTTGGGCGGCTCAACACCATCCTGCGCGCCACGGCAGAGGCCGGGCTTGTGCAGATCACGAACCGCACAGGTCCCGACCGCCGCCAGCGGTTTGCCTATGCGCTCACCCCCGAAGGCAAGGCCCGCAAGGACCACCTCATCGATGCCTTTCTCGCCCGCAAATTCGCCGAATACCAATCGCTGCACGCCGAACTGACCGGATCCGCCAGCGATCTCATCCCGCTTAAATACAGGAGCAGCCTCATGCAGAACAATCTGGCCCCCATCCCCGAGCTGTACGTGTCCTACGACAGCGCGCAAAAGCTCAAGGTAGAGGCGGGTGACCTCACCTCGCACGATCTGACCCCGCGCCAGATCTGCGATCTGGAACTGCTGATGAACGGCGGCTTCAACCCGCTCAAGGGCTTCCTGTCGGAAGAGGACTACAACAGCGTCGTCGAAAACATGCGCCTTGCCGATGGTACGCTGTGGCCGATGCCGATCACCCTCGACGTGTCGGAAAAATTCGCCGAGACCATCGAACTGGGTCAGGACATCGCGCTGCGCGACCAGGAGGGCGTGATCCTCGGGACCATGACCGTCACCGACAAATACGTGCCGAACAAGGCCAACGAGGCGGCCAAGGTCTTTGGCGCCGATGACCTTGCACACCCGGCGGTCAACTACCTGCACAATCAGGCGGGCAAGGTCTATCTGGGCGGTCCCGTCACCGGCATCCAGCAGCCCGTGCACTATGATTTCCGCGGTCGCCGCGACACTCCGAACGAACTGCGCGCCTACTTCCGCAAGCTGGGCTGGCGCAAGGTCGTGGCCTTCCAGACCCGCAACCCGCTGCACCGCGCGCACCAGGAACTGACCTTCCGCGCCGCGAAAGAGGCGCAGGCCAACCTGCTGATCCATCCCATCGTCGGCATGACCAAGCCGGGCGACGTCGATCACTTTACCCGCGTGCGCTGCTACGAGGCGGTTCTGGACAAGTACCCGCAGTCCACCACCACCATGTCGCTCCTGAACCTTGCCATGCGTATGGCCGGCCCGCGTGAGGCCGTCTGGCATGGCCTGATCCGCGCCAACCACGGCTGCACCCACTTCATCGTTGGCCGCGACCACGCCGGCCCCGGCAAGAACTCTGCCGGTGAGGATTTCTACGGCCCCTACGACGCGCAGGACCTGTACCGTGAACACCAGTCCGAAATCGGCGCCGAAATGGTCGATTTCAAACACATGGTCTACGTTCAGGAACGCGCCCAGTACGAGCCCAATGACGAGATCGCCGACAAGGACAACGTCACGATCCTGAACATCTCGGGCACCGAACTGCGCCGCCGTCTGGCCGAAGGTCTGGAAATCCCCGAGTGGTTCTCCTTCCCCGAGGTCGTTGCCGAACTGCGCAAGACCAAGCCGCCGCGCTCGCAGCAGGGCTTTACCGTCTTCTTCACCGGCCTTTCCGGTTCGGGCAAGTCGACCATCGCCAACGCGCTCATGGTCAAGCTGATGGAAATGGGCGGTCGCCCGGTGACGCTGCTGGACGGTGACGTGGTGCGGAAACACCTGTCGTCGGAACTGGGCTTCTCCAAGGAGCACCGCGACATCAACATCCAGCGGATCGGTTACGTCGCCTCCGAGATCACCAAGAACGGCGGCATCGCGATCTGCGCGCCCATCGCGCCCTACACCGCGACGCGCCGCTCCGTGCGTGAGATGATCGAGGAATACGGCGCCTTCTGCGAAGTCCATGTCGCCACCTCGCTGGAGGAATGCGAACGCCGTGACCGCAAGGGCCTGTACAAGCTGGCGCGCGAAGGCAAGATCAAGGAATTCACCGGCATCTCCGACCCGTATGAGACCCCGACAAATGCCGAACTGGTGGTCGAAACCGAAAACGTCGATGTCGACAACTGCGCCCACCAGGTCCTGCTCAAGCTGGAATCCATGGGCCTGATCGCCGCGCAATAAGCGGACCAGCAAGACAAACGAAAGGCCGGGCAAGTCGCCCGGCCTTTTTTCATGGTTGTAACGCCTACTGGCCAGTTACCCGGGCATCTCGTCGTATTCGATGACAAAGCCCATGTTGTAGCCCGACGGCATGGGGCGCGCGCCGTATTGGGACACCGTTTCCCAATAGTCGCCCCAAGTGGCGACGGGCACGTTCAACTCGCCAAAACCCATGACGTTCTGCCTGCCACCGCCGTTCGGCTGCGTGTTGTTGCGCGGGTCACGGTCGGTGATCCCGTCGTCAAGGTTCTGTGCCCAGTTGGTGTAGCCCCACGGCTCGCCAGAAAGCCACTGCCAGCCCTCAAGGGATTCCGTTGTATCCGAAACGCGCACACCGCCCAGAAACGGGCCGATCTTGATACGGTAGTGGCTGTCGGGTGTGTAGTCGTCCGGGAACTCCCAGAAATACCTGTCGTCATCGACCAGCCCGAAGACAAAGGCATTTTCCTCGGGCGTCGTCAGGGAGGCAAGG
This sequence comes from Antarctobacter jejuensis, assembly GCF_052266595.1. NCBI lineage: Bacteria > Pseudomonadati > Pseudomonadota > Alphaproteobacteria > Rhodobacterales > Roseobacteraceae > Antarctobacter > Antarctobacter jejuensis. The sequence goes on from NZ_JBQQXJ010000007.1 coordinate 187,816, forward strand.
TAGCCGCCCTCGCTTTCCGCAAGGATCGCCGCCTGAACCCAGCTGATGTTCATGCTCTCGACATACACGACCTCGTAATAGTTGGTGTCGCCGTCCGGACGCTCAAAGCTCTGGATCGGCTGGCGGACATAGACCACGTCATCGGGCAATGAGGCGAAATCCGCGAAGATCGGGTAGTTGACGGTGAACGTCGCCGGGCCGACGACCACATCCTGCGACGGAACAGCCTCCTGTTGCGGCGGCGGACCAGAAGGTTTGCCCTCTCCGGGTTTCGGCCCTCCCTGCGGATACATGCCGGTCGCGGGCATTTCGCTGAGGTCATAAAACGTGTCCGCCGGAGTGTACTCCTGAGCGACGACCCTCAACGCGATCATTGATGAAACCGAAGCCGTCGTGACGGCCAGCGCGATGAGGAGACGTTTGAAGGTCATGGTAAAGGTCCTTGGAATTGATGCGTTCCAAGGATGATACGCAGCAGCAACCCACATCCGCCGATCAGACGCAACGATTCCGAAAGAAAATCTTGTTCCTGCCTGACCCGGCCTGCGCTGTCCGAACAAACAGGCACTCTTCGTTCAGATAGACAAAACTTCCCGACTACCGGAAACGCAAAGCCTGCCGCGCCCTCATCTGCGCAACAGCCCCCGCGCCGCATGGCCCTTTCGATTGGTGTCGACCACCGCAAACAGCGGCTTGCCGATCTCATAGGGGGCCTTGCCGGTGGCGAACTTGACCAGTTCGGCATTGTCCGTGCGCAGCTCTTCGAACAGGTCTTCGAACTGTTCCAACTCCATGTCAAAGGTCTGTTCGAACGCCCGGTCCCAATCGTCCAACTCTCCGACGGCGCGCCAGAAATCGACAATCCTGTCCTCCCCATAGCGCATCGCCAGCGTCGAGGTGGCCACGTTGGAGGCAGAATATTCGCGGTGGCTGCGCACCGACTGCTTCTTGCGGATCCATTCCAGTTCCAGCGGATCATCCTCATCCCCCGCCCGCAGGGCGGACAGCATGGGGATGGAGACCTTCTGATTATACGTCCCGCGCGCCTTGATTTCGGCCAGGTAGGCGGTGCCTTCGACCATCCATGCAGGCCCCATGCGGCGGCGGCCGGATTCGTCGTATTCCACCTTGTCGTAGCTCATCTCACGCTGAACATGGTGCATGAACTCATGCAGCATCACGTATTGATAGCGGCTCTTCCACATCTCGTAAGAGGTGATGGCCTGCTGATGTTCCTGAGGCATGCAGAACGAAACGCGGTGCCGATAGGCGCTGCCTTCCACCCGCTCGACCCCGATGCACATGTCATCGGCGGTATCGCGGGCCGCGCTGGGTGACAGGTCCGGAATACCCGGCACCGGGCGCTTCAGCAGCTCTTCCAGATCGTCGCGATTGAAGGCGACAATCAGAACCGGCTTGCTGGCGGTCTCGATCCCCCATTCCTCGGCAAAGGTCCGGCGCGCCTCTTCGTAGGAGCGCGCGACATAGCTGCGAATCTCTGGCGGCACGCTGTCAGAGGTCAGGATCAGCGGCGGCTCTGACGCGGGCGTCAACGTCTTCACGTCCGGCTTGTAGGCGGCGATCTCGCGGCACCAGCCAACGGCGGCGCGGCGCGAAAAATCGGGCAGCCCGTCGAAAACCTTCCGCGCGCTGTCCTCTATGACCCCGCTTACAAAGTCCGACAGCGCCTGCCTTGTATCCTGCCCGTCCAGCCCGTCCGCCGGACCGGGATTATAGCCCAGCGCGGCCAGCTGACGCTGCACACAGGTCACATGCATATCCGAAGCCGCCGCTTGTCCGGCAGCCGCCGCAAGGCCGAGGCCAAGAGAAAGGATCACGGTTTTCAATTGCATGGCGCTGAACTCCGGCTCAGGATTTCACGCATATGAGACCGAAATTTGGCGAATCGGGCAAGTAAGGGCAGCCTTACCTGGAAAATCCGGCTCACCGTCCCGGCTGACCGCCCATCAATTCCGCCTCTGTCAGGGGCCGGTGCGCCAGCGCCCGGTCGCCATTCACGTCCCGGTCCTCGATGAATTCCGCCCGCGCGGTCTGATCGTCGCGCAGCATCGGGTAGAGCGTCTCGAACTCCTCGACCGACATGCCATAGACGTTTCGGAAAGCCGTGAACCAATTGTCCGTCTCCCCCACCTCGCGCCAGTAGCGGAACAGCGTTTCCTCGCCAAAGCGGTCGATCAGCAGCGCCACGCCAAAGGCAGAGACGTCATAGGCCTCGGCCACCCGGACCTCGCGCGCCAGCCGGATCTGGCGCAGGTCCAGCTCCGAGGCCGCCGCCAGCGCCTGCATCCCGTCCAGCGTCGGCTGCCCGCGCCCGTACCGGTCCTTCATGAAGGCCTGTTCGATCACCTGCGCCGATCCCTCGACCATCCACGCCGGCCCCATGCGCGGGCGCACCGCATCGGGGTTGGTGACCCAGCGCGCCACCTTGTCAAAGGTGAATTCGCGCTGCGCGTTGTGCACCATCTCATGCGTCATCGTCACCGACAGCACCAGCCGGTACAGCTCTGCCAGCGCCGGTTCCTTCAGCGCCAATACCTTGCCGCAGAACGACAATCCGTCGCGCGAGGCACTTGCCCCCAGCCCGAACTCGGTCTCGCAGTCCCGTTTGCCGCGCGCGCGGATCTCACCCCAGCTTTGCAACCTCATCGTGCCCGCCTTGCCCACCAGATCGTGCCAGTCCTCGACATTGGTGGCGAGGATGATCCGGACCTGACTAGCGACCTGAACGCCGTAGCGCCGCTGCAGGAAATCCTCCGCCTCTTGAAAGGCCACCCGCACATGCGCTTCCAGCTCGGGGTGCACATCCGCGCCCACGAACACCTGCGGCGGCGTGCGCGAGGGCATCAGCGCCGCCGCCTCCGGCGCGCGCATCCCGATCTCCCGGCACCAGCCCACGGCAGAGCGTTCGACGAAATCCGGCAACCGGTCGAAAACAGCCCGATCCTCTGCCGATGTCACCCCCTCCAGATAGGCGCGCAAGGCGGCACGGGTTCGCGGGCCGCTCAACCCATCCATCGGCCCGGGATCAAAGCCCAGTGCAGCCAACTGCCCCTGCACGCAGGCCACGTGGTCATCCGCCGCATCAGCCCGCAGACCGGGCAGCCAGAACAGAAGCGACAGGGCTGCAACACCCACTGCTCTCAGCATCCGTCCCTCCAATCCGCGTGCAATATCCCGGTATTGACGCCTCTTGCCCCGTCACCTGTCAAGCCTGCGGACCCCGAAACCGCCGTTGGCCGGAATCGATGCCGTTGATAGCCTGTTAAGGCATTTACGTGCTAAAATGGTGCCATGTTTCTTTACCGCCTCCTTGCCATCACGGCGCTATTGCCGGGCAGCGGGCCGGCCTTGGCCGCCCTTGACTGCGCAACCGTCGCGGGTGTTACGCACACGGCGCCAACTGGCGTTTCGGTGTCCCTGCAGGCGGGTCAGACGCTGACGATCTCGACCCCGGATGCCGGTACGCTTGCCGTCTCGACCGAATTCACCGGCACCGGCGGCACGGATGACAGCCTGTGCAACCCCGCCACCTCCTGCGACGGGTTCAGCCACACCGCGCAACGGACCGGCCCCTATGTCGTCGATGCCTTCACCACGGCGGGCGACACCTTCAGCCTGACCTGCAGCGGAGGGGTCGTCACGGGCGGCACGGCCGCGGCGCAGGGGACCGGCGCCTTCGTCGCGGCGGGTGGCTCGACCCGCATGATCGGCGGCGCGATCAACAACACCCTCGGCAGCAGCGCCCCGGCGGCGGTCACGCGCGACGGGCTGTTCCTGTCCAGCCGCGACGCCGGGTCCGGCATGATCGGCTGGGCGGCGCTGCAGGGCGGTTGGTACGATGGCGATGTGGACGGCACATCGCGCGAACTGACCTTCGGCATGGATTTCGAGGTCGGCGCAGACACCCGCCTTGGCCTCTTCCTCTCTGCCGGTCGCGCGGACCTCAGGGTGAACGGGGTCGACGTCGACAGTGAGGCGATCAGCTTTGGCCCCTATTTCAAGACCCGCTTCGGCGACCGTTACACGCTGACCGGCTACGCGCTCTGGGCGCGGCCCGATTACAACGTCGGCAGCCTCTCCTATCAGGCCGAACGCCGCGCCGCCGGACTCAACGCCAATGCCGATTACACATGGGGCAGTGCCAACATCCGCTCCTTCATCGGCGTCTCCGGCTTTTCAGAGGATCACCCGGCGGCAGGGGGCCTTGCCGCCCGCGACATCAGCTCTGTCACCGGGGCCATCGGCACCCGCGCCACCTTTCAGACCGGCACCGCGCTGGCCCCCTATGTCAGCGTCGGCGCGGATTTCACCCGCTTCGACGACGGTCTTGGCAGCGAAACCAGCTATACCAGCCCCCGCCTCGGCACCGGCTTCAGCTATGACACAGGCCGGGGCAACCTCTCGCTGGATCTCGACGGCGGGCGCGTCCTCGAAGACACGCGCGACCTGCGCCTGCGGATGAAATACAATCTCAATTTCTGACCCCGCCCAGACAATCCTCAGCCTGACCTCCATCCCGCCGCGATTCGGCGGGCTTGGCCCCGTCCTGCACAGCCTCACCCGACAGGGGGCGGCCCGCGTGGTGCTTTGCCTGCCGCGCAGCTATCGTCGCTTTCCCGGTCCCGTCACGCCGCCCCCCTTGCCCGCGGGCGTCACCCTCCTGTGGGCGGACAGGGATGACGGTCCGGCGACCAAGCTTTTGCCAACGCTGCGCGCCTTCGCGGATGCGCCGGTCACCTATTGTGACGATGATTGCCTTTATGCTGACGGCTGGCTGGACTCCCTCTGCGCCGCCGCCCGCCCGGGTGAGGCCACCGCCGCCTCCGGCTGGTCCGTCACCCGCCTGAAACGGCAGGGCGCAGAGTGGCCCTTTACCGATATCGCGCAGGGATTTTCCGGTGTCCGCGTCACCCGGGGCATGTTTGCCCCGCAGGTCTTTGACCCGCCGAATCAGGCCCGCATGGTCGATGACATCTGGCTGTCCGCCATGCTGGCCCTTGGCGGCACACCGCTCCGCCTTGCCCCGGCAGCGCGGGAAAGAGTGACGCCGCTGGACCTGCCCGCCGCCCTCCAGCACGAAACTAACCGCGCGCAGGACAACGCTCAGGCCGCGGCTCTCATAAACAGCCGTTTCGGGCTGTGGCCCGACCTGCCCAAATGAAAGGGCCCGGCACCCGTCAGGATACCGAACCCAAATTTTTTCGTTGGCCTGTCCTGTTCGGGGTCTGGGCGCATCGCGCCCAGGCTAACCCGGCAGGTCAGTGAACAGTCACCGGGGACAAATCGTTCTGCCGCGCCAGCACAAAGGCCAGCGACCGGTCCTTGACCAGCGCCAGACGCTCTCCATCGGCACGGTGCACGGCATAGAGCGTGTCACGCCCGGCCACCTGACGGCGCAGATCGTCCGGCAGGTCCGCCGCTTTCACAGGACGCACATAGACGGTACGGCCTTCGACCAGCTTGTCGAAATCATACTTGGCATGCATTGGTCTTACCCCTTTCTGATCTGAATGGTCTGCACGACGGTTTCGGGACGACTCAGCGACAGGTCCACGTGCAACAGGCCGTTCTCCATCACAGCCTCCCCCACTTCGACGCCATCCGCCAAAACAAATGTGCGCTGAAACTGGCGCGCGGCAATGCCGCGATGCAGAAATATGCGTTCCGCCCCGTCATCGCGCTGTCGGCCACGGATCACCAGCTGCCGGTCCTCGACGGTGATCGACAGGTCTTCCTGCCGGAATCCGGCCACGGCCAGGGTGATCCTGTAAGATTGGTCAGAAGTCTGTTCTATATTGAACGGCGGATACCCTTCACTGGTCTTCGCGGTTCGTTCCAGCAGCCGTTCCAATTGCTCAAACCCGAGCATATGGGGATAGGACCCCAGGGTAAGTTTGGTCATCGACACGTCCTTTGCACAAGCGACCGTCACATCCGCGTCCCAAAAGGCAACGCGGCTCCATGGAAATATGGGCACCTGCCCGCAGGCGCGCAAGGGGCTTTGCCGTGGGCTGGTAAATTGTTATGTTGGCGCTCTGTTAGGTCATCAAGGGACAGGCTCATGAACGCGCCCACGGATATCGCCATGAAGAGCGAGGATGTTCTGCGGGTCGAACTGGAGGTGTTCAAACGCGAACACCGCGATCTGGACGATGCGATCCGCGCGCTTCAGGAACGCGGCACCGCCGACCAACTGACCCTGCAACGGCTGAAAAAGAAAAAGCTGCTGCTGAAGGACAAGATCGCCCTGATCGAGGACCGTCTGACCCCCGACATCATCGCCTGACCTCCCCCTCCGTCCGGCCCATTGCACCGCCCGGCGCATCCCGTATAACGGACGCTCACGTATCCGGAGGCGCAAATGACCAGCCCCAGCATCGGCATCATCATGGGCAGTCAGTCGGACTGGCCCACCATGGTCGAGGCCGCCGACATCCTCGACGAACTGCAGGTGCCCTATGAGGCCCGCATCGTCTCGGCCCACCGCACGCCGGACCGGCTCTGGGACTACGGCAAGACGGCAGTGTCGCGCGGCCTTCAGGTCATCATCGCGGGTGCGGGCGGCGCCGCCCACCTGCCCGGCATGATGGCGTCCAAAACCCGCGTGCCGGTGATCGGCGTTCCGGTCCAGACCCGCGCCCTGAACGGCGTCGACAGCCTCTATTCCATCCTCCAGATGCCGCGCGGCTTTCCCGTCGCCACCATGGCCATCGGCGCGGCTGGCGCGAAAAACGCGGGCCTCATGGCCGCTGGCATCCTCGCCCTGCAGGACCCGGACCTCGCCGCCCGCCTCGATCAATGGCGCGCCGACCTCTCCGCCTCCATCGCCGAGGAACCGGTCCGCGACTGACCCCAAGGCCCCCCGGGACCACACCCCAAGACAGCCCACAATCCGCAGGTACGCCCATGACCGCCCCCCTCCCCACCGGCAGCACCATCGGTATCCTAGGCGGTGGCCAGCTCGGCCGCATGCTCTCCGTCGCCGCCAGCCGCCTCGGCTTCAAGACCTGCATCTATGAGCCCGGCGCCGACTGCCCCGCCTCGCATGTGGCCAACCACCACCTGCGGGCCGACTATGACGACGCCAAGGCACTGGAACAATTCGCCAATTCCGTCGATGCCATCACCTATGAGTTCGAAAACATCCCGACCTCCGCGCTCGACATCCTCGAACGGCTGCGCCCGATTCACCCGGGCCGCGAGGTGCTGCGGATCAGCCAGGACCGCCTGACCGAAAAGACCTTCCTGCAGGACCTCGGCCTGCAGACCGCCCCCTTCGCCGACATCACCGGCGCCGCAGACCTCGACGCGGCGCTGCAGACCATCGGCACCCCCTCGATCCTGAAAACCCGCCGCTTCGGCTATGACGGCAAGGGACAGGCCCGCCTCACCAAACCCGAAGACGCCACAGAGGCGCTCGACAGCCTGCAAGGCGCCCCCGCCGTGCTCGAAGGTTTCATCGACTTCAGCTGCGAAATCTCGGTCATCGCCGCGCGCGGAACAGACGGCCGCGTCGCCGCCTTCGATCCGGGCCAGAACGTGCATGAGGGCGGCATCCTGCGCACCACCACGATCCCCGCCGCCGTCCCCAATCGCCTGCTGACCGACGCGGTGCTGATGGCGGGCAAAATCCTGAACGCGCTCGATTATGTCGGCGTCCTCGGCGTGGAATTCTTCGTCACCCCCGGCGGTCTCGTCATCAACGAAATCGCCCCGCGCGTGCACAATTCCGGCCACTGGACACAGAATGGCTGCATGACCGACCAGTTCGAACAGCACATCCGCGCCGTCGCGGGCTGGCCGCTGGGCGATGGCCAGCGCCACAGCGACATCCGCATGGAAAACCTGATCGGCGATGACATGGATCGCGTCCCCGCCCTCGCCGCAGACCCGAAATGCGCGCTGCACCTATACGGCAAGGCAGAGACCAAGCCGGGCCGCAAGATGGGCCACGCCAACTTCCTCATTGCGCAGGGCTGACCCGCCGCTTCTTTGGGCTGAAAATACCTCGGGTGGAGTTTGAGGAGGGCAGCGCCCTCCTCAAGGCCTGCGTGGCCTGAACGCAAACCAACCTGCGCGCGCCAGCGCCCCGCTAGGTCACAAAACGCGCCGCCACCGCCCCGCTCATGAACGCCACCTGCCCACCGGCTATCACCGCCGCGATCCGGCGGGTCTCGCGGTCCATGACCACCACATCGGCGCGCAATCCGGGCAGCAACCGCCCGCGATCCGTCAGGCCCAGAACGCGCGCCGGCCCCTCGGACACCAGCGCCCAGGCCCCCGCCTCGTCCAGCAGGCCCAGTTCCACACAGCGCCAGGCCGCCCGCGCCGGGGCCGGATAGTGATAGTCAGAGGCCAGCGCATCACACAGCCCCGCGCCGATCAGCTCCAGCGCGGACACATTGCCCTCGTGGCTCGCCCCGCGCACCACGTTGGGCGCGCCCATGACCACCGCATCGCCGCCCGCCTGCGCCGCCTCTGCCGCGTCAAGCGTTTCGGGAAATTCCGACACCCGCGCGCCGCGTGCACGCCACTCGGCCCGCACCTCGGCGCTGCGGTCATCGTGACTGCCCATACGCACGCCGCGCGCCGCCAGCCTGTCACAGACCGCGTCCAGCGCCGCAGGCACCTCATCCCCCGCCGCGTGCAACCGCTGCATCAGCGCCAGATGCGCCTCGGGGCTGCGCCCGGATTTCAACGCCTGCCCGACCAGACGCTTGGGCTGCCGCCCCGCGTCCAGACGCACATGCGGCAGATGATCGTTGAAAACCACGTAACCGATGCCCCAGCGGTCCAGCGCCGCCTCTGCTTCGGGCAGGGCCTCTAGGTAATGCGTCTCCAGCCGCATCTGCAGCCGCAGGTCCACCGGCACCGTTTCCCGCACCTCGGCCACCGACGCAAAAACCTCCTGCGCGAACTCCGGCCCGCGCATCCCGCCTTCCCATGACCAGAACTGCGCCAGCACGGCGGTGGTTATGCCGCAACTGGCAAGCTCGGCGGCGCAGGCCACCATGCCCGCGTCACGCTCGCGCAGCGCGCCCCGGCGCGGAGCCATGTGCCGTTCGAACCCGTCGCCATGCACGTCGACGATGCCGGGCAGCAGATCGTATCCCGACAGGTCCACGGCACGCCCCGCCGTGCCGTCCACGATCACCCCACCCGCCAGCGACAGCGCACCGCTGTCCCACCCGCCGGGCCGCATCACCCGCGCGCCCTGCAGGTCCAGATCAATTGTCATCACACCGCCCCAGCGCACAGTCCAACAGTTTCTCGTCCAGCAATTCGGTCCAGTCCGCATCGGGATCGAACCGCCCGTCGCGCAGAAAACTCACGACCTGGATCATCGCCTCGGGGGCCTGCATCATGTAGGTATGCGTCACCGGCAGGGTGATGTGATCCGCCATGCCCTCCACCCGCGTCGATTCCACCGAAACCTTGCCATCGTCCGGCCCGGGGATCAGCACGCTCGCCACGGCGTTCAGGGACTGGTTGCCCGCGATCACACCCAGCGGGAAATCCACCGGCGGCAACCGCACCGGCAGGCTGTTTGGCCCGGTCCCCAACTGTTCAAAGGCCGGGCCGTGGATCCAGACCACGATTTCCCAGCTGTCCAGCAGATCAACCAACTCGCTGCCGCCGTTCGGCGGTCCCATCATCACCACGCGGCCCAGCCGCTCGGGCCGGTTGTCCGCAAACCAGTGCCGCAACAGGATGCCGCCCATCGAATGGGTGACGAAATGCACATCGCGGTCGCCGCAACTGGCCACCGCCTGCGGCAGGGTTTCCTCGGCCAGCCGCTCCACCCGGTCCTCGGCTGACGGATATCCGGGAGCGATCACCTTGTAACCCTGCGCCTCCAGCACAAGGCCAAGAACGGTCATGGAATATTCGGTCCGCAGCAGTCCATGCAGCAGGATCACGCAATCCGCCTGCGCACGCGCAACGGCGGGGGTCAGGCAGAGCAAACAGAACAGGAGCCATTTCATGCCACTGGCTTACCCCTCCGCCCTGCCCTAGAAAAGATGCAAAGGAGTCCCCCCAATGCCCAGCCCCCGCCTCGCGGCCCGCGCGGTCATCCTGCATCACGACCGCCTGCTCCTGGTCAATGCATGGCCCGGCCACCGCTCCGATCTGTGGTGCGCGCCGGGCGGCGGCGTCGAACGCGGCAGCAGCCTGCCCGACAACCTCGCCCGCGAGGTGCATGAGGAATGCGGCCTTTCGGTCAGCATCGGCGCGCCCTGCCTGATCAACGAATTCCACGATCCGCGCGGCACCTTCCACCAGGTCGAGGTCTTCTTTCGCGCGACCATCACCGGAGGAGAGCTGTCAGACGACTGGCGCGATCCCGAAGGCGTGGTGCACAAGCGCCGGTTTTTCGCCCGGGATGAGGTCCAGAGGCTCAACCTCAAACCCTCCAGCCTGCCCGGCGCGGCCTGGGGCGCGGGGCTGCTTTATGACCCGCTCGAGCCGATCAAACGGTAACGCCGGGCGGCGCGTTTCTTAAGAAGGCGTAAAAACGCCCTCGTAACCCCTTGATTCTGCATTCCCCCTAAGCTGTCCACGCGTGGACACCCCTCAGCGCCGCAGAACAGACAGCCCCACACCGCCCAGCACCACGGCCGCCGCTATCACAAAATCTCCGGTCAGCGTCTCGCCCAGGAAAACCATCCCGCCCGCCATCGCAATGACCGGCACGGTCAGCTGCGCCACCGCCGCCACGCTGCCCTTCAAATGCGGCAGGACATGATACCAAAGGGCATAGCCCATGCCCGATGTCACCGCCCCCGAAACCATCGCCAGCACCACGCCCGCCATCTCCGGCGCCACCGCCTCGGGACTGACCGGCAGCATCAGCCCCAACAGGATTCCAAGGGGCGCGGCCAGCACGAAATTCGCCCCCGTGGCCAGCAGCGGATCCTTCGCCTTGCGCCCGGCCAGCGAATAGACGCCCCAGCCGACGCCCGCCAGAACCATCGCCGTGCCATGGATCAGGCTCAGCTCAACGCCCCCGCCCGGCCACAACAGCCACGCCAACCCGGCAAAGGCCAACCCCGCCCCAACCCAGCGTAACACCGGCGGACGTTCGCCCCCCAACAGGCTGCCGCCGAACATCGTCACCTGCACCGTCCCGAACAGGATCAGCGCCCCCAGCCCCGCGTCCAGAACCACATAGGCGACGGAGAACCCGTAGATATACAGCAAGAGCCCCAGCACCCCGGCCACCCGCCCGGGCCCGCCCAGAACCACAGTCCGCCGCAACACCACCCCCAGAAGGACTAGCATCAGGGCACCGGACCACAGCCGGATCGTCCCGAAACTCACCGGGTCGATCCCGCCCGAGGTCAACGCAGCCCGGTTCAGCACGGAATTGGCGGCAAAGGCCACCATGGTCAGGGCAATCAACAGAAACAGGCGCATCGGGCCTCCGGTTTTCCCGTTTCAGGGCCGCACCGGATACCGCGCGCCCTTGTCATCCAGCAGCAACAGCCGCCCGCCATTCATGACGTAAAGATCGCAGCGGGAAAAGCCATTCACATAATCCACGCAGACCTCGCCCGCCCCGGTCACCCGCCAGTACCCATAGGCTGTCCCGCCATCGCCGGCGTAGGTGTAGGTGTAGCGACCGTCCGGATAATACTCGGATTGCCCGTCGTCGAAAAAGACCAGCACCTGCCCGGACAGCCGTCCCTCCAGCGCCTCGGCACCAAAGGGCTGGTCACCTTCCCGCAGGGTGTAGCCTTGGGCAAACACGGGACCGGCAATCAGCAGGGCAAAAAGGATACGCATGACCGCAACCTAGCGGAACGGCGGATCACCCGCGCCTCACCTTCGCGCGAGGCGCCCTTCCTGCGTCTTTGGTTGTGAAAATACCCTCGGGGGAGTCGACCGCAGGGAGACAGGAGCAGAGCCCCCGGAAAGCGGATATAGTCATTCATCATTGGCCCAAAGCCCATATCAGGCGCAGATAAAAACCAGTCTATTCCCTTCCCGGACCCGGCGAGTCTTGCTTCTCAGAACTCCAACTCCAGCGAACTCCCCAAGATCAAGGAACCATTGCCACTACGGCCGAGATCGGCTCTGAAACGACCATTTTGCAGGCGGCGGGAAACTGAGGCCGAGACTGTGGACGCAGAAAAGTCGCGACCAAAATCACCGTCCAGACCGAAGGAGTAAGTCAGGTCTGCGTTTTTGTCCGTGCTGGCGAATTCGATTGACGCACCGCCAGTACAGGCCTTCCCAGACCCGGCGAGTTCGCTGTAGCAGGAAATGCGAGGCGTGAAGGCGAACATCGACGCCCCCGCATTCACACCGGTCTCGAAACGGAGTTCGGCAAACAGGCGGGTGCTGCTCAACGAGCCAAGCTGAGCGATATCCGACTGCTGGATGGCACCGAGCGAGGTCACCACATCAACATCAGCTGACGGGGAGTAGGCATAGTTAATGCCAACCCGCGGCGACAGCGAATAGGTCTCGAAATCCACGGTACCCGACAGGCCGATGCCTGCGAAACCAGCGAAGTAGGTGTAGTTACCCTTTGCATTGATCGTGCCAAGCGTTCTGGCGAAATCGAGATCGAACTCATGTCGTCCCGCGGCAACGCCAAGGAAGTAGTCGACAAACAGTCCGTTGTCGAAACCTCTTGCGCCATACACCCCAGCATTGACACCCAGGCCCGAGATTTCGCCATCTGCGCGGCCACCCACCGAATTCTGGCTGCCATAAAGGCCAACGAAGAAACCGCTGATGGCGTTTTCGCCCACGAAACGGTCACGTCGGTACGAGAGGTTCAACTGCTTATGTGAAAGCCCTTTGGCGGACTCGAAGACGTTGAAGTATCCCTCAAACGTGCTGGTAATACCCGAGCCACAATGGTGGCGTCGGCTAAGGACAGAGCCGTCTGCAGTAATGTCGGTGTTGTTTTCCGACAGGTCAAAGCTGCGCTCCAGCCGGTCCGTGTCGTGACACGGCTGATCAATGGCAGACCCATCGAGCAGGACAAACTCCACGCGCCGGTTTTTCGCCTTACCTGCCGCGGTCGCTTTGCTCGCGACAGGACGGCTCTCACCGTAACCACGTGCGACAAAGCCTCTCGTGTTCACGTTGCGCGCGTCCAGGGCACGCATGACCGCTTCGACCCGGCGCTGGCTCAGATCCAGATTGTACGCCTCCGATGCATCACTGTCGGTATGACCCGCTATTTCAAACCGGGTGCCGAGGCACGAGTCCAGAATGCGCGCGATGTCATCAAGCGTGTCAAAGCTTGCCTGAAGGATGACCGTGCTGTCAGGTGCAAACAGGATGTTCTCTTCTGCCAACCGACCGGCAATGGCTGCCTGGCATTGGCTGCCCGACCGCTTCCGCAAGCGTTGCAGCGCATCTTTGGCAAAGCCATCCGCTGCCCGCATCTGGTTTTCAATTGCGATCGAGCGGTCTTCTGCCAGGATGGCTATCAAATCCGTTTCGATTTCATCGAGCAAGGAGGGTTCCAAAACCTTGATATTCAGCAAGGCGGTGTCACAAACGGCTGGGTTCAACTCCGAACACAGTCTGTATTCCAGTGTGTAATCCCCCTGTGCTGTGCCTTTGGGGATGGAAATTGTTCCGTCATCGCGGATGGTGACGCCGGCAATGCCGCCATCGGCCATTACGACAATGAAGGTGTCTGACCCATCTTTGGCAACAGGTCTGCCGCCGATTGTGTCATTATCCAGAACCGTGCCAATCTCTCCGCCAATTGCACTATTGACGACCAAAGGCGTGAGATCGTCATCCACCGCCGCGATCGCCGGGGCTGTCACCACAACCCGCGCCGTGGCCACCGCGCAATTGCCCGGGTTCACCGTCTCGCAGATCTCGTAGCGGTAGTCATAGCTGCCCGCCGTCGTCCCGGCCGCCACCGTCAGCGTGCCCGTCGCGGCATCCAGGGTGATTGCCCCCGCCGCCGGCGCCGAGACCAGACCCAGCGCGCTGCCATCCCCGGCCAGCGCCGCCGTGGTCAGCGTCACCGCCGTCCCAAGCGCCGGATCCGTCGCCCCGTTCAGGCTGTCATTGGCCACGATATTGGCGAGCACGCTCTCCACCGCGCCGCTCACCGGCGCAGGCGCGTCATCCACCGCCGCAATAGGAGTGATCGTCACGATACGGATGATCATGCCGTCCAGATCGATACGAGTGAGTGCGCCGCGGCCTTCGGCGCCGTTTTCAATGGCATCGTCATAGACGAAATTGAACGTGGACGTCGGCGAAACAAAATCAAATCGCGCAGCATCACCAACCGGGTTATTGATTGTCCCGTAAAGAAAGTCGCCCTGACCGCCGCTCGCAATGAGGTTGTTGATAGCATTAAACCCAGCTGGCGGCGACGCAAGGCTGCCAACAGTCAACGTGCCGCCCAGAGGCGTCCAGCTACCAGGCTGGTCAATATCTGCCACATCACGCGTGTCGCTCGCATCAAAATCGTCAATTCCCGAAAAGGATATCTGATCAATATCGAAACCACTGGTTTCAAATGTCAGGATCATTGATGCGATACAAACTGCCGGATAACGACCGTCATCTTCGACATGCAACCGCCAGCGCCCGGCGGAACCTTCGTCCGTGTTCACACATGCAGCCTCGGGCGACCCCGACACTGTGATGGTCATGGTTGGATCATCAACAGATCGGTAAATCGACTGCCAGGTCGTCGGCGAACTAACGTGCTGAAAAGCTGTTTGAGCCGCTGAAACATTGGCAGACAAAATAGCCAACATGCACACGCACATCGCATGGCGAACGTTACTAAATTTCATGGGGTTCCGAACTCTTTCCGAGAAGCGCATTGCAGCACGTGTCATCCGCCTAGTTCCACAAATTCACAGAGCGGGAATTCACATGTTTCGTCTCTGTAACTGGGCTTGTTCCATCGATGTCGACCATCGCGAAAACGGCCGTGAAAACAGATAGAAGCGAGGGTGGCGAAGTATTGTCCGTATTGGTGGGATCTGCCCTTCCGCGCTCAAACAGAGAACAGACCAGGTCACGCTCATCGCCCTTTATCCGGAATTCACCCAAATCCTTTTCTTTGGATCGGTTATTGCCAGGCGGCCGTTCGCCAAACACCGAATGGCGGTAGCCATTATATGGACATCGGGCTTTATCGACTGAATCAATTCGGATAACCGCAGTTGAACGCGTGACATTTAGATACCCAATATTGATCACTTTTCACTCACTCGCTAAGGCACGGTTTTTCTGACTACTTTCTAAAATGTCTCCTGAAATATATCTTCGGGGATTCGGGATAACCTGCGACGCCGCGGGTTAGCGCGCCTATACGTCAGGGTATTTTCGGATTTGACGATGTGACCGCCGCCACCGATGGAATCGGTTTGCCAAGGTGGGTTTGCGGGCAATCAGTCGCGCGACCGGGGAGCGGATCCGGCAAGCGCGCGTCAAAAGTTCCCGCGTCCGCGGTGCGGCCATGAAGCTGGTTGATAGCTGGATGAATATCCGTTGCGCAGAGGCGCGGCGCCGAACTGTAGCCGCAGCAAACAACCGCCTACGCCCTTGCCGAACTACTCCGAGATCGCAACCAAATGGATTTCACGGGGCTCTTCCTGCTCGTCAAGTCTGCGAGCAGTTTGCCCCAGCCACCCGTTGGCACTTCAATTTCAGAAAGTTGGCGTCAGCATGTGATGGGCAACGCGCTCGAGCGGGGAGCAACCCAAGTTCCTTCTGTGGGTGCAAACACCGGCCGATAAGCGCCCCCTACACCTCAGGCCACAAGGCTCTCCGCCCGTTTGAGGTCCACCGACACCAGCTGTGATACACCCTGCTCCTGCATGGTCACGCCGAACAGCCGGTCCATACGCGCCATCGTCACCGCGTGGTGGGTGATGATCAGGAACCGCGTCTCGGTCCGGCGGCACATCTCGTCCAGCATGTCGCAGAACCGGGTCACGTTGGCGTCGTCCAGCGGCGCGTCCACCTCGTCGAGCACGCAGATCGGCGAGGGGTTGGCCATGAAGACCGCGAAGATCAGCGCCAGACAGGTCAGCGTCTGTTCTCCACCGGACATCAGCGACAGGGTCGACAGTTTCTTGCCCGGCGGCTGGCACATGATTTCCAGACCGGCCTCCAGCGGGTCATCGCTTTCGACCATCATCAGGCTGGCCTCACCGCCGCCGAAGAGGTGCGTGAACAGCATGGTGAAGTTGCTGTTTACCTGCTCGAAGGCGGTCAGCAGGCGTTCCCGTCCTTCGCGATTGAGGCTGGCAATGCCGGACCGCAGGGTCTTGATCGCCTCTTCGAGGTCAGCCTTTTCCGATACCAATGCGTCGTGCTCTTCCTGCACTTCCTTGGCGTCGTCCTCGGCACGCAGGTTCACGGCACCCAGAGCATCGCGTTGCCGTTTCAGGCGTGACACCTCCGCCTCGATCTTGTCCGAGGAGGGCATTTCATCGGGATCGGAGTCCAACTGCTCCAACAGCGCCTGTGGCGTGGTCTCCAGCTCGTCCGAGATTCGTTCGACCGCCGCCGCCACGGTTTCACGGGCGGCTTCGGCACGGGCCTCGGCGCGGGCGCGGGCCTCACGTGCCTCCCCGGCCAGCCGCTCGGCGTCGCGCTCTGCGGTGATCGCCTCGCGCAGCGCGGTTTCGGCGGCAGACAGCGCGTCGCTGGCCGCAGCCTTGCGCGCCTCCGCGCCCTCCATGGCGGCGGTCAGCTCCTCGCGCTGGGTTTCCAGCTCTTCGGGGCGTTCCATCGCCTCGGCCAGTTCGTCCTCGGTCTCGGCCTTGCGCTCCGCCAGTTCCGAAGCGCGCTTTTCCGCGGTTTCCAGACGGTGCCGCCAGCCGGACAGTTCCTTGGTCACCTGCTGCCCGCGACCCTTGCGGGCCTCGCCATCGCGGCGCAATTCGTCATGGGCGGACCGACGTGCCATCATGGTCATGCGCGCCGCCTCGACCGTCATCTTGACGTCCTCGGCCTTTATCCGCGCCTCTTCGAGGTCTTCCAGCCCGGAAATCGCGCGCTCCGCCTCCAGCAATTGAGCCCGGGCCGAGCCGGCTTCATCCTCGTAGCGCTTGACCGACAGGCTGGCGCTTTCCAGCTTGCCCTCGGCCATGTCGCGGTCTGCCTCTGCGCGGCTTTGCGCCCGCGCAGCCTCTGTCACCGCCTGATCGGCGGCGCGCCGTGCGGCCCGTGCGGCCTTGTCGGCCTCTGTCAGATCCTGCAGTTGCCGGACCAGCGCATCATGCGCGGCCTGCGTGCCCTCCATCTGGGCGGTAGCGCGGGCCATCTCCTGCTTCAGCCCTTCGAGCCGGTTCAACTGCTCCAGACGCAAGGCGGCAGCCGAAGGCTGATCCTCGGCCCATGCGCGATAGCCGTCCCAACGCCAAAGATCCCCTTCGAGCGTGACGAGGCGCTGCCCCGGCTTCAGCAGCGGTTGCAGGCGCGCGCCGTCCTCTGCCTCGACCAGACCGATCTGGCTGAGCCGCCGCTCCAACACATCCGGGACCGAAACATGACCCGCCAGCGGGCTTGCGCCCTGCGGCAACGGCTGAGTCACGTCGTAGGCTGGCAGCACGACCCAGCCGGTTGGCCCGTCGCCCTCAACCTGCGGCGCGCGCAGATCATCGGCCAATGCGGCACCCAGCGCCTTTTCATAGCCCTGCTCCACCTGAAGGCGGTCAAGGATCTGGCCCCCTTCGGCGGTATCGCGATCCAGCAGGCGGGCCAGTGCCGTCACCTCGGCCCGCAGGGCGTTCATCTGGCCTTCGGCCTCGGAGCGTTCGCCACGCGCCTCGGCTTCGCGCGCCTGCGTGTCGGCGCGGGCGGTTTCCGCCTCCATCAGCGCCGCTTCGGCTTCTTCGGCGGCCTCGTGGACCTCTTCCAGACGCTCGCGGGCCGCCTCTGCTGCCTCGAACGACCGTTCCCGCGCCTCTTGGGCCGCAGAGACGGCCTCACGTGCGCGGGCGGCATCGCCCTCGTTCCGCTCTACCGTCTTGCGGCAATCCGCAAGATAGCGCTGCGCCGACTGGTGGCGCGCCGCCAGACGGGCCACATCCTCTGTCTGCTGGGCCAGATCGGCTTCGCGCGCCTGCAGGATCGTCGCGGCCTCACGCGCGGCCTCATGCGCCTCGGCCAGCTTTTCGTCATGCCCTTCCGAGGCTTTCTCAAGCTCGCGCGCTTCCCATTCCAGCCGTTCGATGGTTTCGCCGGCATCGCGGTTCAGACCGGCCTCGCGCTCCATGTCGCGGGCCAGTTGGGTAATCCGGTTCTTCAGCGTGTCGATGCGCGCGACGGCCTGCTTTTCCTGATCCGACAGCGTGTCACGCTGCACGATCAACCTTTGCAGGACGGCGGCGGCAATGGCCTCTTCCTCGCGCAGCGGCGGCAGGGTCTCTTCGCGCTCTCCGCGCAGTTTCTCTGCCTGGCGGGCGGTGGTTTCTGCACGCGCGGCGTTAGTCACCATTTCGCGCAGCGCGGCCTCTGCCGTGGCGCGCGCATCATCCGCTTCGCGCCAGCGGCGGTAAAGCAACATGCCCTCGGCCTGCCGCAGTTCCGTTCCGATGGCCCGATACCGCGCCGCCTGCCGCGCCTGTTTGGCCAGTGCCGCCAGCTGCCCGGCAAGTTGTTCGACAACGTCATCGACGCGCAACAGGTTCTGTTCCGCGCTGTTCAGCTTCAACTCGGCCTCGTGCCGCCGCTGGTACAGGCCGCCAATGCCCGCCGCATCCTCAAGGATCTTGCGGCGGTTCTTCGGCTTTGCGTTGATGAGTTCCGAAATCTGCCCCTGCCGCACCAGCGCGGGACTGGTTGACCCCGTCGCGGCATCGGCAAACAGCATCTGCACGTCACGGGCGCGCGTGTCCTTGGAATTGACCTTGTAGGCAGATCCGACGTCGCGGGTGATCCGGCGGACGATTTCCAGCGTGTCCTGATCGTTGAACCCGGCCGGGGCCAGACGGTCGCCGTTGTCGATCTGCAGGCTGACCTCGGCAAAGTTGCGAGCCGGGCGCGAGGCAGCCCCGGCAAAGATTACGTCTTCCATCCCGCCGCCGCGCATTGCCTTGGCGCGGGTTTCACCCATGACCCAGCGCAGCGCCTCCAACAGGTTGGACTTGCCACAGCCGTTCGGCCCGACCACCCCGGTGAGGCCGGGATTGATGATCAGGTCCGTCGGATCGACGAAGCTTTTGAAGCCGGTCAGTCTGAGTTTGGTAAAGCGCAACGGTCCGGTCCGATTCCATCAGGGACCCTCAAACTGCGCGCTCCGCCCCCTTTGAGTCAAGGAGGGCATGGCCGATATGGCGGCACGGCGCTTGTTGTCCACAAGATATTGCGGACTCACCGATGCAGCTTGAGGCAACTGAGCGTCGCGTCTGCGGAATGCGCGCCGGTCCGCAGGTCGCTGATTTCACAGAAAAGAGTGCGCGGGCGACGGGGTCGTTTGGGGGCACGCTTGCCGTCGCAGGACAGACCGACCCACATCATCGCGGGATCGCCTTCGACCCAGGCCGCCCGGCACCCCGTTTCTATCTGCGCGGCGATTCCGGCGCGGCGGGCAATGACCTCGAATCGGGGCAACCACTCGGGGGAGGTGCGCACAGCTTCGGCCACGTCCCCTCTGAATCGCAGGGTAAAGCGCGATCCCTCCACCTCTTGCGTCGCCTTCTCCGCCCCCAAAAAGCCCGGCCCCGCCGTATCGCACGCGACGAGGCCGATAAGGAATACAATAGGAAACCAACGCATGGGCTCAGCCTGCCCGAACAAGGTTATCGGATAGTTAACAGGCGCGACGCAGAACTCGCTTTACATTCGTGTTTCGGAATGTATATTACATTCCAATTATAGAATATCAAAGCGAGTCACACAGGAGGCCCCCCATGGCCACACAATCGCACCGCCCCGCCGACAACTATTCCCCCATTTATTTCCTTGCCTCGTTGGGCGCAGGGGGCATCGCCGTCACCTTCTTCATGTTCCTGATGTTCTGGGTCCCGCACAAGGGCCAGCCCGTGCCGATCTTCGAAGACATCATGGCCGCCTGGTCGACCGGGACACCCGCGCTGCAGGCGGCCATTACGATCGCCGTTGCGGGGATTGCCTTCTTCTCATTCCTGAACATCAAGTCGCTGATCTGGAACCTGCAATCCTACGCAGCGTTCAAAAAGACACCGGCCTTTGAGGCACTGCGCACCTCGAACGGCGAGTCCACGCTGTTGGCCATGCCGCTGGCCATGGCGATGACGGTCAACGTCGGCTTTATCCTTGGCCTTGTTTTCGTGCCGCAGCTCTGGACCGTGGTCGAATACCTCTTTCCCCTCGCCATGGTCGCCTTTGGTCTGATCGCAGTGCTGGCCTTTCGCATGATCGGTGCCTTTCTTGGCCGCGTGCTGTCCACGGGTGGGATCTTTGATGTCACCGCGCACAACTCCTTTGCGCAGCTGACGCCCGCCTTCGCCGTTTCGATGATTGCCGTAGGGTTCTCGGCCCCTGCTGCCATGAGCACAAACCCGACCACCGTCGGCGCGGCTCTGGTGATCTCGACCATCCTTGGCACCATCGCCATCGTTTATGCCGCCATTGCCGCGATCACCGCTTTTGCCTCGATGCTTCACTATGGCACCGCGCGTGAGGCCGGGCCGACGCTGATGATCATCGTGCCCATCGTCACCGTTCTGGGCATCATGTTCATCCGTCAGGATCACGGCTTGCACACCACATTCGAGGCGCATGGCAATGCCGGTGAAACACTGGTCTTCCTGACCCGCCTGCTGGCGATCCAGTTTGCTTTCCTTGGCCTTGGGGCCGTGGTGCTGAAAGCGCAGGGTTATCTGCAGGATTTCGTGATCGGCCAAAAGACCTCGCCCGGGTCCTACGCGCTGGTCTGCCCCTTTGTCGCGCTGTCGGTGATGATCCACTTCTTCGCCAACAAGGGGCTTGTTGCCGCCGGCGTCGTTGACAAGTTCGACCTTGCCTACTGGGGTGTCACCGGACTGGCCATCGCGTCGCAAATGGTCGCCATCGCGCTGGTCCTGCGGCTCAATCGTCAGCATTTTGCCCGCAACACGGCGACCGCAATTCCGGCTGAGTAACTCCTCCAAAACTGTTTGGCCGGGAAGTGGGCCGGACCTTCGGGTCCGGCCTAAACCATGTCAGAACTTGACCTTTACCCCTGGCAGGTCCAGCGCCTTGACCAAGTCACGCAATTCCTGACGCGCCGCGATGTTCGAAATGCTGAGGCTGCGCACGCCGATGTCCTTGAGGTCCAGCAATGTCAGACCACGCGGAAACAACTCACGAAAGACCACCCGTTCCGAAAACCCGGGCGCCACGCGGAAACCAATCCGCTTGGACAGAGCGGCGACGGCCTTTTCCATCTTGGCCTTGTTGATCATCTGCTGAGAGCCGATGCGGTTGCGCAGCACCACCCAATCCATCGGCTTCAGCCCCGCCTGCGCCCGCAACTGCCGCGCCGACCAGACCATTTCCGAGTACACCGACGGGCCAAGGATCTTTTCGCCGTCCCCCTCGATCCGCGCCAGCAGGTCGAAATCCACAAAACTGTCATTGAGCGGGGTGATCAGCGTATCGGCCAGAGAATGCGCCACCTGCGCCAGCCGCGTGTAGGCGCCGGGGCAGTCGATCACGATGAAATCAGAGCTTTCCTCAAGCCGCGCCACCGCCCGACGCAGCCGGTTGTCAGGGGCCTGCTCACCGGCGGAAACGGCATTGGGATCGGCCTCTGGCAGGGGCAGATAGCCCGGCACGGGCAGATCCTTTTCCTCTTTCTTCAGCCACGCGCGGCGGTTCGAAAGGTACCGCCCAAGGCTCTGTTGCCGCAGGTCCAGATCCAATGCGTTGACCCGGTGTCCCATGCGCGCCAGCGCTGTCGCCACATGCATCGAAATGGTCGACTTACCCGCGCCGCCCTTTTCATTCCCAACGACGATGATATGCGCCACGTCCCTGCCCCATTCCCCTGGAAAGCCGCATGTTGCCCTGCGGTCCGTTAATTCCGTCTTGTCGCGATCCTGTTCCGATCCGGAACGCGCAAGGCCCGGCACGTTGGCCGGGCCTTTCCACTGTCCTTACGGACGGCCTCAGTGCAGCTTGGCGCCCACTTCGGCGATCGCGTCGTCGATCAGCTTGCCAGCGCTGTTCGCCGTCATCTGACCGGCCACCACATCGCGCGCTGCCGAGATGGCAACAGCAGCGGCGCGGTCGCGCACGTCTTTGATCGCGGCGGCCTCGGCCGATGCGATCTGACCTTCGGCAGCATGCAGACGGCGCGTGATCGAGGCTTCGATCTCGGCCTTGGCCTGCTCGGCGGCCAGCTCGGCCTCCTGCTTGGCGTGGGCCACGATGCGGTCCGCTTGATCCTGCACTTCGCGCTGCTTGCGCTCATAGCTGGCCAGCAGCGACTGGGCCTCTTCACGCAGCTTGCGTGCTTCGTCCAGTTCGTCCTGAATGCCGGTCGCGCGCTTGTCCAGCAGGCCACCCAGCATACCGGGCACCTTGAAGTAGATCAGCACCGCGATGAACAGCAAGAAGCCCAGCGTCACCACGAAGTCGGTATTGCCCAGCGAGAAGAAAGGCCCCGAGGCAGCCGCCGCCGGTGAGGCGGCAACAGCCAGAAGAGCGGGAAGGATGAATTTGGTCATGTCCTTACCCCTTCAGCTGCGCGTCGACCGCTGCGGCGATCTTTGCGTCGTCTGCGGATCCGCCAAGTGCGGCCACGATGGCAGCAGCGGTATCCTTGGCCACAACCTCGACGTTGGCCATCGCGCTGTCACGGATTTCGGCGATCGCCTTTTCCGATTCAGCAGCCTTGGCCGCGATGTCCGCATCGGCCTTCGCCAGTGCGACGTCGAGGTCAGCCTTGATTTCGTCCCGCGCCTGTTGCGCGATGGTCTGGGCCTGGGCCCGGGCATCGGCAAGCGCCTTCTGGTATGCGCCTTCGGCCTCTTCGGCCTTGCGCTTCAGATCTTCGGCGGCGGCGATGTCGTTCGTGATGGTCCCTTGGCGTTCCGCCAGAACCGCCGCGATGCGCGGCAGGGCGATACGGGCCAGAACGAAATAGATCACGACCAGCGTGATCACCAGCCAGAAGACCTGGTTGCCGATCCAGTCACCGCAGAGCTGCGGCATCCCGACGGCAGAGCCGTGAGAGTCGACGCAGGTGCTGACGGCTGCTTCGGCCCCGTGAGTTTCGGTCGCCATGTTGTCCTCCGTCGGAACTTGTCTCTACATCGGGCGGTCAGGCGTGCCTGACCGCCCGCGCGTAAGGATCGTTAAGTTCCGTGGATTAGACGGCGAACATCAGCAGCAGCGAAACGAGGAAGGCGAAGATGCCCAGCGCTTCTGCGAATGCGATGCCGATGAAGAGGGTCGCGGTCTGGCCGGCGGCTGCCGACGGGTTGCGCAGTGCGCCGGACAGGAAGTTGCCTGCCACGTTGCCCACACCGATTGCGGCTGCGCCGGAACCGATTGCTGCCAGGCCTGCGCCGATGTGTGCGAGATCGCCTTCCATGTGAATTCTCCTTACGATTGGAAGTTGGTATTTCGGGTTGTTCAGTTGGTAGGCCGGGCTTCAGCCCGGCAACCGTGTCAGTGATGCGGGTGCAGCGCGTCCTTGAGGTAGACGCAGGTCAGGATCGTGAACACGTAGGCCTGAATGAAGGCCACGAGGATCTCCAGACCGTACATCGCGGTGATCGCCAGAACCGAGATCGGCGAGATCGCTGCAATGGCGGCAAAGCCCGCGAAAACCTTGATCACTGCGTGACCGGCCATGACGTTGCCCGCAAGACGAATGCTGTGGCTGACCGGACGCACGAAGTAAGAGATCAGTTCGATGATCGCCAGGATCGGGCGCAGCGCCAGCGGCGCGCTGGACACCCAGAACAGGCTCAGGAAACCGGCGCCGTTCTTGATGAAGCCCAGGATCGTCACGGTCAGGAACACGGCCATGGCCAGCACCACGGTCACTGCAAAATGCGACGTCGTGGTAAAGCTCATCGGCAGCAGACCAAGGAAGTTGGCGCAGACGATGAACAGGAAGAGGGTCATGATGTAGGGGAAGTACTTCAGCCCGTCCTTGCCGGTCACGTCCTCGACCATCTTGTAGACAAAACCGTAAGCCAGTTCAGCGATCGACTGGCTGCGCGACGGTACGATGGCGCGCTTGGAGGTGCCCACGACCATCAGCAGCACAACCGCGACGATGGCAAGGAACAGCCACAGGGTCACGTTGGTGATGGTGAACATGCCCACCGAACCGCCGTCGCCAAACAGCGGCTTGACGATGAACTGGTCCATCGGGTGGAACACCAGGCCGCCGTCTGCCTTATCTGCGCTTTCAGTCGCCATCTCTTTTCCCCTCATCCGCGCCGGTGCCCCGGGCGCTGTCTTTTCTGCCCCCGTCGGGGCTCGTGTCCGTGCCCCCTGCGGAGGCTTGTTTCGCCTGGATCTCTTTCGCCGTCCGCAGCATCACGTTGATGCCCGCAGCGATGCCCAGCAATGAGAACACCACCATCAGAAACGGAGTGGTCCCCAGAAGGTAATCGAGCCCGTATCCGACCCCGAAGCCGATCCCAAGACCGGCAACCATTTCCGTCACCATCCGCCAGGCAATATTGGCCTGACTGTAGTGCTCCTCCTGATGGGCCTTCTCTGGTTTCTGCCCCGCCTTGTAGGCGGACAGCTTGGCGTCCAGGTCGTCCAGCTTGCGCTTGGGATCTTGGTCGCTCACGTGTGAGAAGGCTCCATTCAGGTTTGTCATGGTGCTATGCCGCGCCGGTGTTTGAGTCAACACGCTTGGAAGCGACCCCAAACCAGCGACAACCATTTGATTAATTTCGAAAAAATCCGCACCCCATATCCACCGGTCATTCCGCCGCAGGCGCGTACAGGGTTGAAATCGCTGCAAATGCAAATTCAACTTTTCGGTTGAGTTTTCTCTGGCCGGGCCGCAAACCCTCCGGATGGAGCAACGCCTCGACACCGTCTTTGCCGCTCTCGCGGACCCCACGCGCCGCCGCATCCTGTCGATGCTGCTGGAGGACGACATGGCCGTGACCGATGTGGCCGAGCCTTTCGAGATGTCGTTGGCCGCCATCTCCAAACATCTCACCGTGTTGACGAATTCCGGCCTGATCAGCCAGGAAAAACGCGGCCG
The DNA here is from genome assembly GCF_052266595.1 of Antarctobacter jejuensis. NCBI lineage: Bacteria > Pseudomonadati > Pseudomonadota > Alphaproteobacteria > Rhodobacterales > Roseobacteraceae > Antarctobacter > Antarctobacter jejuensis. The sequence continues at coordinate 213,002 of NZ_JBQQXJ010000007.1, forward strand.
GGTGAAATGGTGCAAATTGGAACCCGACGCGCTGCGGGACGCCTCGATCTGGATGCAGGGCTTCGGACAGTTCGAGGCCGTGAACCTCGATGACTTCGAGCGGTTTCTGGAAAACGAAAGGGTCCTCCCCAACGATCCGCCCGAGCCCGACAGCGATCCTCAGTAAAGCCGGGTCGCGGCGTCGGTGTCATGCACCTGCTGAACCTCCTCCAGCGACTGTTCGGTCTCTGCCGCCGCCATGACCCAATCGGCCAGCGTCGGCACCCCGTCCAGATCAGGCCACAACTCTGGCACCCACAACCGCGACCGGACCGAGGATTTCGAACAGTGCATGAACGCCTGCTCAACTGTCACGACCAGCACCAGATCCGGCACCTTGCCGTTCACTGCGTGGCGCTGCCGCAGGTCCTCATCCGCCGCAATCCTCCCCGCCCCCGCCACCCGCAGCGTTTCCTTGTAGCCCGGGATCAGGAAAAACAGCCCAAGCGCCGGGTTTGTCAAAAGGTTCTCGAACGTATCCAGCCGGTGATTGCCCAACCGATCCGGGATAATCAGCGTCTGGTCGTCGACCACCTCGACAAAGCCCGCAGCATCCCCGCGGGGGGACAGATCGTGCCGTCCATCCGCCCCGACAGAGGACAGGACCACAAAAGGCGACCGCGCAATAAAGGCACGGCCCACCGCGTTGATATGGTTCAGATCCTTTCGGCTCGAATTACCCTCCCAAGGTTCGAGGATCCGGCGCAGATGGGCGCGTGTCGTGACTTCGTCCTTGAGTTCCAGCGGCATGGACACCTCTCCTGTGCAATGCCGTCAGTGTAACAGCCCCTGGGCTTTCGCCCAAACACGCAGGGGCGATGCGCCGCAGCGCTCACCCTTTCCAAGACCACGTAAGGCCGACTAGCCTGCATCGCCTTAGAAACAAAAAGTGTATCGGAGAGTGTCATGACCCGCCTTGCCGCCCTCGCCACGGCTTTCCTGTTCTGGCCACTGGCGCTGGCCGCCGAAATCCTGATGCCGCAACAGGTCGCCCCCGGGATCTGGGCGATTGTCGGGCCCGCCACGCAACGCGATCCGCAGAACCTTGGCAACAACGCGACCTTCGGGCTGATCGAAACCGCCGACGGCGCGGTTCTGGTGGATCCCGGCGGCAGCTGGAAAGGAGCAGAGGCGCTGCACGCAGTCATTCGCGGCCTGACCAACACCCCGGTCACGCATGTGATCAACACAGGCGGACAGGATCATCGCTGGCTTGGGAACGGGTATTGGCAGGCGCAGGGGGCCCATATCCTCACCTCCGCCGCGGCCTACGCGGATCAGCAGGCACGCGGCGCGCTGCAATTGACGGCCCTGAACGGCTTGATCGGTGCTGACAACCTCGCCCGCACGGAGATCACTCGCCCCGACGTGATCTTTGCCAACCGCCACGACCTGACACTGGGCGGCACTCGGATCGAAATCCGCCACGTGGGTCCCGCCCACACTCCCGGCGACAGCCTTGTTTGGCTGCCGCAGAGCGGGACGCTCTTTACCGGCGACGTGGTCTATATCGGCCGCGTTCTCGGGATTCTCGCCGTCTCGGACAGCGCCCACTGGCTGGAGGCCTTCGCCGAAATCGAAGCTCTGAACCCGACCCACATCGTACCCGGTCACGGCCCGACCACCGACCTTGTCACCGCGCAAAAGGACACGCGCGACTACCTGTCCAACCTGCGCGACAGGATGCGCCTCTACATTGATGAGGGCGGCGACATCATCGGCTCGGTCGAAATTGACCAATCCGCCTTTTCCTATCTTGATCAGTTTGATTCGCTGGCGCGCCGCAATGCGCAGACAGTCTATGAAAAGATGGAATGGGAATGACATCCGGACAGGGTGCTGCCCTGCTTCTTTGGTTTTCCAAATATCCTCGGGGGAGACCCTCAAGGACGGGGGCAGAGCCCCCTTTCCTGCCTTGCGCAAATTCCCCGCAAGCTGGCGCAGGGCGGTCAGCGATTTTCCCGTCTGTCACAGAGGTTTCGTAATGTAGGGTGACAATGACGCGTTTCGCGTCGAACAAAAATTTGACCAATTGGTCCGACGCGCGCATTCTGAACCGGAAAAAAGACGACACAACAGAGAGGACATCCCATGACCAGAACGATTTTGCTTGCCAGCACCCTGCTGGCAGGGCTCGCTTCCATTGCCCAGGCCGACACGCTGCGCCTTTTGACCTGGGGCGGTTACGCCCCCGATGACGTGGTGGAGATGTTCGAGAAACAGACCGGCCACACCGTCGAAGTGACGAAATCCAACAACGAGGAAATGATCGCCAAGCTGCGCGCCACCGGCGGCGGCGGCTTTGACCTCGTGCAGCCCAGCCAGGACCGCGTGATGGGCCCGCAGATGGAATTCGGCATCTACAAGCCGATGGACATCTCGAAACTGAACCAGGACCTGTTCATCCCGTCGATGCTGATGGCCACGATGACGAACACGACCGTGAACGGTGAGGTCTACGGCGTGCCGCATGTCTGGGGCACCTCTGGCCTTGTGATGAACACCGCAGAGGCGGGTGCCGTGGTAAAGGACTACACCGACCTGTGCGCGCCCGAAGTGGCGGGCAAGGTCTCCTACCGCCTGAAGCGTCCGACCCTGATCGGCTTTGCTTTCGCCATGGGCGAAGACCCCTTTGCCGCCTACGGTGACGAGGCGAAGTACAAGGAAATCATGGGCAAGGTCGAGGCCAAGCTGGTCGAGTGCAAGGCCAACGTCAAAACCTACTGGGGTGGCGGCGACGAGCTGATGAACCTTGTCCGCTCCGGCGAGGTGACCGCGTCGATGGCCTGGGACACCGGCGGCTGGAAGCTGAACGACGACAACGCCGACATCACCTTTGTCGCGCCCGCATCCGGTGCGCTGGGATGGATCGACACCTTTGTTCTGCCCGCCAAGGGTCAGGCCGATGATGTGGCCTATGAGTGGATCAACTTCGTCATGCAGCCCGAAGTCGCGGCCATGATCACCGCAGCGGCCGGCAACTTCACCGCCTCCGCCGGGGCGGATGAATTCGCCGAGGATGCGCTGAAGGCCAAGTATCAGGCCAGCTTCCCGCAGGAGGCCATCGACAACATCAAGTGGTATCCGCCGGTCCCCGCCGGGCTGGAAGCCATCGAAGGCGAAGTGCTGGACCGCGTTCAGGCCGCCAACTGACCATCCGGGCGGCACCCCTTGCCGGGTGCCGCCCCTTTTTACGGATTTCACATGACCCCTGATCTGGAATGCGTCGACCTCGTCAAGCGGTTCGGCGAAACGACGGCTGTCGACAATGTCTCGTTTGCGGTGCCGCCGGGCAGCTTCTTTTCCATTCTCGGACCGTCGGGCTGCGGCAAGACCACGATAATGCGCATGATCGCGGGCTTTCTGGATCCGACCTCTGGCGATATCCGGATCAAGGGCGGGTCGGTGCTGGACACCCCGCCAAACAAGCGCCCCGTGAACATGGTGTTCCAGCATCTGGCGCTGTTCCCGATGATGACGATTGCCGAAAACATCGGCTACGGGCTGCGCCGTCGCGGCATGGCCAAAGGCGACATTGCCCGCAAGGTGGACGAGGCGCTGGACCGCATCGGCCTGCCGGGGATCGGCAGCCGCAAGGTGGACGAACTCTCCGGCGGGCAAAAGCAGCGCGTGGCCATCGCCCGCTGCATGGTGCTGGAGCCGGACGTGCTGTTGCTGGATGAACCGCTGGGCGCGCTGGACCTGAAGTTGCGCGAACACATGAAGGTCGAGTTGAAGGCGCTGCAGGCGGCATTCGACACCACATTCGTCTACATCACCCACGACCAGTCAGAGGCGCTGGTCATGTCCGACCAGATCGCCGTGATGAACGCTGGACGGTTCGAGCAGGTCGGAACCGGGCAGGACCTGTATTACCGGCCCGATACGCCTTTCGTGGCCGGGTTCATTGGGGAATCGAACCGCTGGAAAGGCCGTATCGAACGCGCCGAGGGCGGCACAATGCAACTGCGCACCGATAGCGGTCTGCCCATGCGCGCCAGCGGCGCGGGTCTGGCCGAGGGTGCCAAGGCAGAGATCTTTGTCCGCCCGGAATCGATCCGTCTTGCCGCCAGCGCCGAAGCGCTTTCGCCTTTCGACAACCAGTTGAAAGGCACCGTCACCAGCATCCTGTTCAACGGCGCGGCAAGCCGCGTGCTGGTTCAGGACGACGTGGGCGAAACGCTGGAGGTCACGCTGCCGCAGTCGGGCGAATTCGATGCGCTGAAACGCGGCGACACGGTGCATATCGGCTGGGCCGCCGGTCAGGCCACTTGTTTCGGGGGCGCGTGATGCGCCATCAGTCCCGCATCGCGTTCTTTCTGCTGCTGACCCCGCTGGTGCTGTGGCTTGGCCTGCTGATTATCATTCCGCATATCGACATGGCTCTGATCAGCTTGCGTGAACGCATCAGCTTTGGCGTCTATGAACCCAGCCTTGCGCAATACGAAAAAGCCCTGACAGAGCCGCTGTATCTGCGGACCTTCTGGCGCACGGCGATCATGTCCATACTGGCCACCGCCATCACACTGCTCATCGCCTTTCCGGTGGCCTATTACATCGCCAAGATGGCGAAGGGACGATTGCAGCAGGTGCTGTTCATGCTGTGCCTGATCCCTTTCTACGTCTCCGAACTGGTGCGCACCTTTGGCTGGATGATCCTGTTGCGCGAGACCGGCATCGTGTCGAACCTGTTGCAATGGGTGGGGCTCGCCGATCAGCCGGTCGAATTGCTCTACACTGATGCGACCATGATGGTCGGCCTTGTCTACACCTCGATGCTGTTCATGGTGGTGCCGCTGGTGACCACGCTTGAAAGCCTCGACGACAGCGTGGTCGAGGCGGGCTATGACCTTGGCGGCAATGGCCTGTCCGTGCTGCGAGAGATCATCATTCCCCACGCCATGCCCGGTATCGTCTCGGGCTGCATCGTGGTCTTCATGCTGTCCTTGGGCAACTACCTGACGCCGACCATGCTGGGCGGCAAGGACAGCCTGTGGTTCACCGAGATGATCTACAATCAGTTCATCGTACGCTCCAATTGGGAGCTTGGGGCGGCCTTTGGCTTTATGCTGCTGGTGCTGTCGTCGGTGATTGTCTGGGGGATGCTGCGGCTGACCGGGCGGACATTGAAGGAGACGATGGGATGATCCCGACAATCCCGCAATCCCGCGCCTTTCGCGTCCTTTACGGCGGCTATGTCCTGCTTTTCTTCATCTACCTTGCGTTGCCGCTGACCGTGGTGGCGGTTTTTGCCTTCAACGACAGCCAGTTCCCCTCTCTGCCGTGGGAGGGATTCACCTGGAACTGGTTCTTCGGGGACGAACGCCCGCAGATCGGCGTGTTCCACGAACGCGGCATCCTGCGGGCTGTGGGGACATCTGCCTTTGTTGCGGCCTGCGTTGCAGTGCTGTCGGTCTGCGTCGGCACCACGAATGCGTTCCTGTTCAACCGGTATGAGTTCCGTGGCAAGGGCCTGCTATACGTGCTGATGCTTTTGCCGCTGGTGATCCCCGGCATCGTGCTGGGCATCTCGATCCTCGTGTTCACCTCGACGCTGGCCAATGGCATCTGGGATCTGGCCCAGATGGACATTCAGGCGCTGCGCCCCGGCCTGCTGCTGGTGATCCTTGGCCAGTTCAGCTTTATCACCACCATCGCGACGCTGGTGATCTCGGCCCGGCTGCAAAAGTTCGACCGAACGCTGGAAGAGGCGGCGCTGAACCTTGGCGCGGGCCGGTTGACGGCGGTGCGCACGATCACGCTGCCTTTTCTCGCGCCCGCGATGATCGGGGCGGTGGTTGTCGCTTTCCTGATGAGCTTTGAGAACTTCAACACCACGCTGATGTTGGTGGGCTCTGACGCGCCGCTGACCATCGCCATGTTCGACCGGCTGAAAGAAGGGTCAACGCCGCTGCTGAACGCGGTCTCGCTGCTGTTGATGCTGGGGTCGTCGCTGCTGGCCCTGCTGGTGATCCTGTTCCAGCGCCGCACATGACCCCCCGCGCCGCGTCCTGAGTAAGGGGTGACGGGTCAGGCCCAGGGCCCGGCCCCTCTGCTTTTCCGGGTCTTGGGAATGCGGCTGGTCGACATCGGCTGGCTGACAGGACGCGCGGTCTGTCCGCCGCGCCCCGCCATCGCGCGCAGCGCGGCCACGCGATTTTCGGTCGCGGGGTGGGTTGCAAACAGGTTGTCGTGTTTGTGCGCGTGCAGCGGGTTGATGATGAACATATGCGCCGTCGCCGGGTTGCGCTCTGCCGCATTGTTGTCGATCCGGGCCGCCCCCATGGCGATCTTTTCCAGCGCCGAGGCCAGCCAAAGAGGCTGACCGCAAATCTCTGCCCCCGCCTTGTCGGCGGCATATTCCCGCGTCCGGCTGATTGCCATCTGCACCAATGCCGCCGCCATCGGGGCAAGGAACATCATCAGCAATGTGCCGACAAACCCCATCCGCTCTCGCGAGCCGCCAAAGAACATCGCGAAGTTGGCCAGCATCGAGATGGCACCGGCAAAGGTTGCCGTCACGGTCATGATCGCGGTGTCATGGTTGCGAATATGCGCCAGTTCATGGGCGATCACCCCGGCCAACTCCTCTCTGGACAGGCTGCGCAGCAGGCCAGAGGTCACGGCCACAGCGGCATTTGCGGGGTTGCGCCCCGTGGCAAAGGCATTGGGCTGCGGCGTGTCGATCAGGTAAACCTTCGGCGTGGGCAGGCCCGCGTTCCGCGCCAGCTCCGCGGTCAGTTCATGAAGGCCCATGCGATCACCCCGGATCACCGGCTGGGCGTTGTGCATGCGCAGGACCATGCGGTCCGAGTTCCACCAGGTAAAGGCGTTCATTCCTGCCGCGAAGACAAGTGCGATTACCGCACCACCCGATCCGCCGATCAGATAACCAACGCCCACGAAGAGCGCGGTCATCGCCGCCATAAGCATCGCTGTTTTCACATAGCCCATCTCTGTCTCCCGGACTTTTCGGTGGGGAACTGAGAAAAATATGGGGAGGTTTCGGACCTGCGCAAGCGTCGGGGGCAAGGATCATCCGTCGCCCCCTCTTGAAGGTTCCGAAGGGTCACGCCTACTCTGCAAAGAAAAGGGAGAGGACCCGTGCATCAGACCATCAAACGCGGAAACGTGGCCGTCATCACCGGCGGGGCCTCTGGCATCGGGCGGGAAATGGCGCGCCGGCTGGCGGAGATCGGGATGCAGGTCTGCATTGCCGATCTGCCCGGCGAGACGCTCACCAGCGCGGTGGCGGAAACCGGTGCGGCGCTGGGGATCGGTGTCGATGTGTCGGACGCGGATGAGTTGCGGGCGCTCAAGTCACAGGTGGAGACCGCGCTTGGCCCAGTGGATCTGCTGATGAACAACGCCGGTATTCAACCGGGCAGTTCGATCTTCGATACCGAGGGCAACTGGGACAGGATCATCGGCGTGAACATGTGGGGGATCATCCGCGCCAGTCAGGTCTTTGCGCCCGATATGGCCGCCTCTGGCCGCCCCGGGCTAATCATCAACACCGGCTCCAAACAGGGCATCACCACCCCGCCCGGCGATCCGGCCTACAATGTCTCGAAATCCGGGGTAAAGACCTTTACCGAGGCCTTGCAGAACGCCTTGCGCAACATCGAAGGCTGCCAGACCGAGGCGCGGCTGTTCATTCCCGGCTTTGTCTACACGCCGCTGACCGCGCGGGGCAGGACCGAAAAACCGGCGGATGCATGGACGCCGGAACAAGTGGTGGATTTCCTGCTGCAGTCGCTGGAGCAGGCGGATTTCTACATCCTCTGCCCCGACAATGACGTCGACCGCGCGACGGATGAAAAGCGCATCCTCTGGGCGGCGCAGGACATCACGGAAAATCGCGCGCCGCTGTCACGCTGGCATCCGGACTATGCCGAAGCCTTCAAACACTGGCTGAAATCGTAGGGCGGGGTTCACCCCGCCGCCCCCTCAGACCGGACGCGACCGGAACCACAGGTACAGCGGCAAACCGCAACTGACCCCGATGCAAAAGGTCGCCGGGATCGCCAGCAGCGCGATCCAGTTCCGCCGCACCGCCACCTCGGCCAGGACCCAGATGGTCAGGGCAACGGCGGCGATGGTGAGGTCCCATGTCAGACCGCGCGTGCTGTCGTTGACGTACCACGCGTCGATCAGCGCCCCAAGATCCCAGCCGTTGGCCGACAGAAAACGGACGAAGTAGACCATCGGATGCACGGCCCCCCAAAGGGCCAGCGCCAGCCAGAGCCAGCGCAGCATCAGTTGCGGACCTGCACCCCGACTTCCGCCGTGCCGGTCACGGTGAAACCGGTCTTGGCGGGCGGGCGCTCCGGTTCGCCGTCGGCGCCGCAGGCGGCCAGCGCCAGCAACGCGAGGATGGCAACAGCTCTCATGCCAGACGCTCCTTCCAGGCTGCGATCTGCGCGCGCACCTGATCCGGCGCGGTGCCGCCATAGCTGGTGCGGGACCGGACCGAGTTGTGCACGCCCAGAACATCATAGATCGAAGCGTCGATATTCCCATGCACTTCCTGCATCTCGTCCAGCGACAGATCCGGCAGGTCACATCCCTTGGCCTCGGCCTTGGCGACCAAGCTGCCGGTCACATGGTGCGCATCGCGGAACGGCAGGCCGGTTTCGCGCACCAGCCAGTCGGCCAGATCGGTTGCGGTGGAAAAGCCATGCGCGGCGGCGGTTTCCAACGCGGGGGTATTGGCGCTCATATCGCGGACCATGCCCTCCATCGCGGCCAGCGCCAGCATCCAGTTGTCGGCCGCGTCGAACACCTGTTCCTTGTCTTCCTGCATGTCCTTGGAATAGGCCAGCGGCAGACCCTTCATCACCATCATCAGCGCAACATTGGCGCCAAAGATGCGCCCGATCTTGGCGCGGATCAGTTCCGCCGCGTCCGGGTTCTTTTTCTGCGGCATGATGGACGACCCGGTGCTGAACCGGTCCGACAGGGTGACAAAGCGGAACTGGGCCGAGGACCAGATCACCAGTTCCTCCGCAAAGCGGCTGAGATGCATGGCGCTGATGGAGGCGACCGACAGGAATTCCAGCGCGAAATCACGGGCCGACACGGCATCCAGCGAGTTCGCCATCGGCCGGTCAAAGCCCAGAGCCTCTGCCGTCATGTGCCGGTCAATCGGGAAACCCGTCCCCGCCAGCGCCGCGGCGCCCAGGGGGGATTCGTTCATCCGCACGCGGGCATCGCGCACGCGGCTGAGGTCACGGCCAAACATCTCGACATAGGCCATCATGTGGTGACCCCATGTCACCGGCTGCGCGGTCTGCAGATGGGTGAAACCCGGCATCACCCAGTCCGCCCCTGCCTCGGCCTGTGCGAGCAGCGCGTCGATCAGTGCCAGCAGGCCGCTTTCGGCCGCGTCCAGCTGATCCCGCACCCAGAGGCGGAAATCGGTCGCCACCTGATCGTTCCGGCTGCGCCCGGTGTGCAGACGCCCTGCCGGTTCGCCGATCACCTCTTTCAACCGCGCCTCCACGTTCATGTGGATGTCTTCCAGCGCGGTCGAAAAGGCGAAATTGCCGCTTTCGATCTCTGACAAGACCGTGAGCAATCCTTCCCGGATCGCCTCGGCATCGCTATCACTTAGGATACCTGTCGCGGCAAGCATGGCCGCATGGGCACGAGATCCGGCGATATCCTGCGCCGCCAACCGCTTGTCGAAACCGATGGAGGCGTTAATTGCCTCCATGATGGCATCGGGCCCGGCGGCAAAGCGGCCGCCCCACATCTGGTTCGAGGTCTTGTCAGACATGCACTGTCCTTCGGAGGTCTTATGATACGTCTCACGTTTGCGGTTCTCTATACTGCCGCTGTGGTGCTTGCAAATCCGGCGCTGGCGGATGTCGAGGCCGCCAAGGCCGCCGCGACCGGCGACATGCGCAAACTGGTGTTTCTGGATGAACCGCGCGCCGGGGGCGAGGCCGATTTCATGACCTTTGACGAACAACCGCTGAACCTGTCGGACTGGCAGGGCAAATGGGTGGTTCTGAATTTCTGGGCGACGTGGTGCGCACCCTGCCGCAAGGAAATGCCGATGCTCTCCGCTCTGCAGGAGGAACTGGGAAGCGAGACCTTCGAGGTCGTGACCGTGGCCACCTCGCGCAACCCGCCGGCCAAGATGAAGGATTTCTTCGATGAGATCGGCGTCGACAACCTGCCGCTGCACCGCGATCCGAAATCCATGCTTGCACGCAGCATGGGGGTTCTGGGTCTGCCCGCCACGGTGATCCTCAATCCCGAAGGGATGGAAGTTGCGCGCATGACCGGCGATGCGGACTGGTCCTCGGACGAGGCGCGCGAGGTGCTGCGCGCCTTGATGGCCACCGGGACCGACGGCTGAGGCACGTAACCACCGCCCCAAAAAGGAAAGAACCCCGCCAGGCGCATGCCGGGCGGGGTCTTTCACGGAGAGAGAGAGAGAGAATTAGGGTCGGGGTCAGCGCAGGTAGAGTTGCCTCTGGTGGTTCCGGGCCACGGCCACCTGACGGCTGATCCGCGCGGGGCGGGGCATCGTCACGTGCAGGCTCATCACGGCCACCACGGCAAAGGCAAATATCGTCAGCAGCACTCTGCGTTACTCCGGTTTGTCAGCCCCCACCGACAAGTCTGAAAATGGGCAATTCCACGGCGCTTCGCAACGGTTCACGCCTCTTTTCCCCGAAATCCCCCCTATAGTCGGAACAGTCCGCATATCGGCATCAAGGTTGTTTCCAGAACGACGGTCAGTCCGGCCACAATTCGCATCGCGCTCCGCCAAACGGCCACGAATCAGACCCAATTTGGACAGCGCGGCGAATCCCCGTCAGACCAGCCCCAGCTCTGCATCCGTCGCCGCCTGCCCGTATTTGTCCCGGGGTGGCATCGGACGGTTGCGCCAATGCGGCTCAAAGACAAAGCTGGACCGCGTCCGCCCCTCCGGGAGCGCACCGTTCCCCGCCCCCAGCGCATAGTCATAGTACAGCTTGACGATTTCATCCTTGCTGACCTGTTGCGCTGCGGGATGCGCCAGACAAGCCGCCCGCCATCGCGAGACGCGGGCATAATCCACGGTTTCCGGCAATTCGAAACCTTCGTAATAGTCGAGAAACCAGAACCGCATGAACAGTGGCGTAAACACCGCCTCGGCCAGTCCGAAATCCTCGAACAGCCATGTGCCGTCCGGGTTGTGCTCACAGAGAAAGCCATCCAGATCGCGATACAGGCCCAGCATCCTGTCCAGATGCGTGTCACGTGCCTGCGGATCGCGGCTCATCACGAAATGATACCCCGCGCCGGTGAATGGCCCCTCTTTCGCGACCAACATGCTTTCGACCGCGTGTTCGAACGGATCGCGCCGGCGCACCGGATCGCCCAGCACCTCGTCAAGGTAGCGCAGGATCACAAGACTTTCCTTCAGGATGCGCCCTTCGGCCGTTTCCAGCACCGGCAGTGCGGTTGTGCCGCGCGTCTTGCGCAGCAGTTCGGGATCGCGCGGCTTGGTGATATCGACGACGCGAAACTCGACCGCATCCCCCATCCCTTTGAGGGACAACAGAATTTCCAACCGTTGCGAAAACGGGCAAACCGGGATGTGATAGACGATGGGCCTGGACATACGCTGTGCTCCCCCTGTCTTGGACGTGGGACCAGAAAAGCAGCTTCGCCGGAAAAACGCCAGAACGGCAGGTCGGGCTTTCCCCACTGGCCAACTGCCTGTTTTTTGCGCCACAGTGCCATCACCGCGTTACCTTGGGGGCCGATTTTGGGGTCCGACCCTCTTGTAACGACTTCGTGAGCTCACCATATGTTCTGCATACAATCGCATACAATAATTTCGGAACCCGCATGTTCGACATGATCTTTTCGGACGGGATGTTCCCGTTCACCCTCGCCCTTGCGCTGCTGTTCGGTCTGCTGGCGCTCGAAGTCGTCTTTGGCCTGCTTGGCGGCACCCTTCTGGGCGCCGGGGCTGACGGGCTGGACGCGGACGCCCCCGATCTGGACGTCGACCTGCCCGATCTCGGTGACATGGAGATCGACCTTGGCCTTGACGGCACCGACATCGATATCGGCGATCTGGAGTTGGCAGAACTGGACCTGGACGCGCCCGACACGGATGTGCCCGACGGTGTGCCCGACGGCGCCGGATCGCTCTCCGGATGGCTGGGGTTCGGCAAGATGCCCGCGCTGATCTGGCTGGCTGCGATCCTGCTGTCCTTCGGCCTGTCGGGGCTGGTGATCCAGACCGTGGCCAACGGCGTCTTCGGCGCGCCCCTGCCCACATGGCTGGCTTCCTTGCCCAGCGCGGCGGCGGCCATCTGGTTTGCCCGGCAATTCGGCACGCTTTTCGCCAACCTGCTGCCGAAGATGGAAACCGAGGCGCTGTCCGAACGCCATCTTGGCCGCCGCACCGGCGTCGTGACCCAAGGCACCGCCGCCCGTGGACGCCCGGCAGAGGTCCGCGTGACCGACCGTTTCGGCAACATCCACTACCTGCGCGCCGAACCGCTGCGCGATGACGTGCAGATCCCGCAGGGGACAGAGGTCATGGTGCTGCGCCACCGCTACGAGTCCGGCTATCTGCTGGTCGCGCTGAGCTGATATTTCAACACATAGGGGACCATAATGGACAACTTGATACCCATTCTGATTATCGTCGTGGCCGCCCTGGCCTTTCTTGTGCTCATCATGCTTGTGCTTGCGCGCCTCTATCGCCGCGCCACCCGCGAAGTCAGCCTCGTGAAAACCGGCGCGGGCGGCAAGAAGGTGATCATGGACGGCGGCGTCATTGTCATCCCGCTGTTCCACGAGGTCAGCCCCGTCAACATGAAAACCCTCCGCCTGGAGGTGCAGCGCAACGGCGAGGCCGCGCTGATCACCCAGGACCGGATGCGCGTCGATGTGGGCGTGGAATTCTACGTCTCCGTCATGCCGACCGAAGAGGGCATCGCCCGCGCCGCGCAAACCTTGGGCGACCGGACCTTCCATATCGACCAACTGCGCGAGATGATCGAGGGCAAGCTGATCGACAGCCTCCGCTCCGTCGCCGCCCAGATGACCATGGACCAATTGCACGAAAACCGCGCCGACTTTGTACAAGAGGTGCAGAACACGGTGTCGGAGGACCTGACCAAGAACGGCCTGTCGCTGGAATCGGTCTCGCTCACCGCGCTGGACCAGACCCCGTTCGAGGCGCTGGATGAAAACAACGCCTTCAACGCCGTGGGGATGCGCCGTCTGGCAGAGGTCATCACCAAGTCGCGCAAGGAACGCGCCAACATCGAGGCCGAGGCCGCCGTCGCCGTGCGCCGCGCCGAGATGGAGGCCGAGCGCCAGAAGATCAGCATCGAACAGGATGAGGAACAGGCCCGCATCGAACAGGTGCAGCGCATCCAGACCATGCGCATGGCGCAAGAGGCCGAAATCGCCGCCCGGACCGAAGACAGCAAACGCGAAACCGAACGCTCGCGGATTGCGCGTGAGGAATCGGTGCGCAGCGCAGAGATCGAACGCGAACGCAAAATCCGCGAGGCCGAGATCGCCAAGGAACGCGAACTCGAAGTGGCCGAACAGGAACGCCAGATCATCATCGCGCAAAAGTCCGAGGAAGAAAGCCGCGCCCGGGCATCGGCAGACCTCGCCCGCGCCGAGGCGACCAAGGCGATGGAGGCGGTGACCACCGCCAAGGAAGTGGCCGAGGCAGAGCGTCTCAAGCAGATCGCCCTGATCGAGGCCGCGCGTGAGGCCGAACGCGAGGCAACCAAGATCCGCCTTGCCGCCGCCGCCGAAAAGGACGCCGCAAGCGACCGCGCATCCGCCCGCCGCGAAGAGGCGCAGGCCGACGCCGACGCCATCACCATCCGCGCCGAGGCGAAAAAGCTGGACCTGCTAGCAGAGGCGGAGGGCAAACGCGCCATCGCCGACGCCGAAAACGTTCTCTCGGCCGAACTGATCGCCATGAAAACCGACCTTGCGCGCATCGAAGCGATGCCCAAGATCCTCGCCGAGGCCGTGCGCCCCGCCGAAAAGATCGACTCGATCCGCATTCACCACCTGTCGGGCATGGGCGGCGGCAACGGCAGCGCAGGCAGCGCCAGCACCGGCGACAAACCCCCGGTGAACCAGGCGCTCGACTCGATCATGGGCATGGCCGTGCAGATGCCCGCGCTGAAAAAGCTGGGCGAGGAACTGGGCATGACCATGGACGGCACGGTCGAGGGGCTGATGGCCTCGAAACCTGCGACCCCCATCGCCGAACCCGCAGAACCGCCGGCCGACGATCTGCCGGAATCGGGCGACAAGACCCAACACTAGTCAACCGCAGGGCCTCACACCGGGGCCCTGCCACCCCCGCTTCTTCTCTTTGAAAATACCGTCGGGGGTGAATTGGCCGCAGGCCAAGAGGGGGCAGAGCGCCCCCTGCCCAATCACCACCCGCGCCGTCCGCCGTGGATCAGCCGGACAGATCTCCCGCCGCCTCGCGCCAGTGACGCCGGCACAGGCTGACATAGGTTTCGTTGCCACCGATCTGAACCTGATCGCCGTCCTTCAGCACCTCGCCATCCGGGCCCTGCCGGATCACCATCGTCGCCTTGCGGCCACAATGGCAGATCGTGCGCACCTCACGCATCACGTCCGCCAAGGCCAACAGCGCTGCCGACCCGGGAAACAGCTCCCCGCGGAAATCCACCCGCAGCCCATAGGCCATGATTGGCACCCGCAGATCGTCGACCACCCGCGCCAATTGCCAGACCTGTTCGCGCGACAGGAACTGCGCCTCGTCCACAAAGATACAGGCCACCGGCCCGCGCGCCAGCCGCGCCTCGATCATTGCGAAGAGGTCATCCTCGGGGCCAAAGACATCCGCCGGGCGCGCCAAGCCGATCCGCGACCCGATCTGCCCCTGTCCGGCCCGCGTGTCGATCCCCGCGGTCATCAGATAGGGCTCCATGCCGCGCTCTTGATAATTGTGCGCCGCCTGCAAAAGCAGGGTCGATTTACCCGCGTTCATCGTCGCATAGTGAAAGTGAAGTTTTGCCATGGATCGCTAGATGCCGCAGGGTCGTGTCCGGCGCAAGCCCGCCGAATAATCGTCCAAAGCATAAGAAATGGGCATCTTACGCAGGGTAAACAGGTGCCGGACGGTTGACCGGACCGGGTTTTGCACATGACATAGCTTGCGCTCCCGAGTAATGGGAGGACAGTATAAAAATTCCCCGGTCTTCGCTCGGACCGGGCCGAGGGAGTGTTAAATGTCGATCGTCGGACGATATCTCAAAAAACACATCGAAGCACTCGTCAAGGACGTGGGCATCGAAGCGGCCTGCGAACTTACCGGCAAGTCAAAGGCCACCCTTGGCCGCTACTACTCGGATTATCCCGAACATGCGGATCGTTTCATGCCGGTGGACGCCGTTGCCGCGCTTGAAGAGGCCGCGTCTTATCCGCATGTCACCGCCGCGCTGGCCGAGCTGAAGGGCATTTCGCTGGAATTCGACGACTCGCGCAAGAATTCCGAAGGCAGCGGCGGCGTGAATTCGGACGTGATCGCGCTGTCGCAGCGCTTTGCCATGCTGATGGCCGAATACAACCAGTCCATCGAGGACGGCGTGATTTCCAACAACGAGGCAAAGCGCCTGCTGAAGGAAACCGTCGCTATTCAAAAGGTTCTGATCAACATGAAGCTGAACCTCGAGGACGAGTCCGGCTGATCACCACGACCCGGCACCGCGTCCGGTTCAGTCCTGTGCATCGGGGTCGGGCTGGCCGACCCCTTTGAAAATGAACTTGAACGGCAGCGCCCATAGGAACCCAAGTGCCACGTAGACGATGAGTTCCACAAGTATCGACGGCCGGTCCAGCCAGTTCACCACCGTCACCGCCGCCACGACATACAGCGGCATCCCCACGATGAGGATCAACAGCGACAGACGTTTGCGGGTCTTGTGTGACAGGGCCATGGGCGTCAGCTAGTCCGCAAAGGGGTCAGTGACAAGGATGGTGTCGTCCCGCTCGGGCGAGGTCGACAGCAAGGCCACCGGACATCCGATCAGCTCTTCGACCCGGCGCACGTATTTGATCGCCGCCGCGGGCAGATCGGCCCAGCTGCGTGCACCTTCGGTCGACTCGCTCCAGCCTTCCATTTCTTCATAGACCGGCACACAGCGCGCCTGTTCGTCGGCGGCAAAGGGCAGATAGTCCAGCAGCTTGCCATCCAGATCGTAACCGACACAGATCTTCAGCTTTTCGAACCCGTCCAGCACGTCCAGCTTGGTCAGCGAGATGCCGTTGACGCCCGAGGTCGCGCAGGTCTGGCGCACCAGAACCGCGTCGAACCAGCCGCAACGCCGTTTGCGCCCGGTGGTAGTGCCAAATTCGTGACCGCGCTCACCCAACCGCTGGCCGTCTTCATCCTTCAGCTCGGTCGGAAAGGGGCCTTCGCCGACGCGGGTGGTGTAGGCCTTGACGATGCCCAGGACAAAATCGATTGCACCCGGTCCGATCCCGGTGCCGGTGGCCGCCTGTCCGGAAATCACGTTGGAGGAGGTCACAAAGGGGTAGGTTCCGAAATCCACGTCCAACAGCGCGCCCTGCGCCCCTTCGAACAGGATTCGTTGCCCGGCCCGGCGACGCTCGTTCAAGATCTTCCAGACCGGAGCGGCGTATTGCAGGACTTCCTTGGCAATTTCGCGCAGCTGCGCGATTAGCGCATCGCGGTCGATGGGTTCGATCCCCAAGCCCTTGCGCAGCGGATCGTGATGCGCCAGCGCCCGGTCCACCCGCGCCTCCAGCGTCGCATCGTCGGCAAGGTCCGCCACCCGCACCGCACGACGACCCACCTTGTCCTCATAGGCCGGGCCGATGCCGCGACCGGTGGTGCCGATCTTTGCGCCGGGGCGCGAGGCCGCCTCACGGGCGCGATCCAGTTCGCCGTGAATGGGCAGAATCAGCGGTGTGTTTTCCGCGATCATCAGCGTCTCGGGGGTGATTTCCACGCCCTGCGCGCGCACTGTCTCGATCTCCTTGATCAGGTGCCAAGGGTCCAGAACCACGCCGTTGCCGATCACGGACAGCTTGCCCTTGCGCACAACGCCGGACGGCAGCGCGTGCAGCTTGTAGACCTTGCCGTCCACAACCAGCGTGTGACCGGCGTTATGTCCGCCCTGGAACCGGCAGATGACGTCCGCGCGGCTTGACAGCCAGTCCACGATCTTGCCCTTGCCCTCGTCGCCCCACTGAGCGCCCACGACGACCACATTTGCCATGGTTTCCCCCTTCAACGGTCATGCAAACCCGCGCCGGTATACGCGCCCGCCCGCCGGTGTGAAACAGCAAAATCGCCGCAAGCCTCTGGACAGATGCGCCCCGACAAGGCAGCAAGACCACAAGAGTTCCGGAGGTATCCCGATGAGTTTTCTGCTGCGCTGGCTGTTTGCCTTCGTCCTGCTGGCCGCAACCTACAATCCCTCGCCGTTCAACTACGTCCGCTGGGCGATGGAAAATTTCGATACCAACCTGCCGCTGGTGGTGCTCTTCGGGATTGTCCTGCTGATTGGCTACATCATCTACCTGCGCGCCACCCTGCGTTCCATCGGGGTCTTCGGCATGCTGCTGGTGCTGGCGCTGGTGGGGGCGATTCTCTGGGCGCTGGTCTACTACGGCCTGCTTGATCTCTCGGACCCCAAGCTTTCGACCTGGATCGGGATCTTTGCGCTCTCGCTGGTGCTTGGCACCGGGCTCAGCTGGTCGATCATCCGCCGCCGCCTGTCCGGGCAGGTGGATATGGACGACGTCGAAGAGTAACGCCCCTACAGACCCGCCATCCCGAATATCTGTTCCACCGCCTTCGGTCTGCACAACATGCAGCATCCGGAAGCGGCGGCAATCAACAAACGTTGGTACGATGACGTTCTGCCCTGCGGAATAGAATGCCAGCCGAATTCGGATTGACGGGTCATGACAACCCGCTGATCGTCAACCTGCCCGCCCCCTTGCGCAAGAAATACCTCGGCAAGATTCTTGGCCAAGCCGTCTGAGGCTTTTGCGGGAACCGCCCGGCAGAGGGGCTCTGCCCCCAAGCACGGTGCCGTTCAGACCAACCGCCCCCACAGGTCGTATTCGCCGGTCTCGTCCACCTCGACCGTCACGATCTGACCGGGCTGCAGGTGCCCGGCGCCTTCGTCGATGAACAGGTTGCCGTCGATTTCCGGCGCATCCGCCTTGGTGCGGCAGGTGGCAATCCCGTCCTCGTCCACGTCGTCGACGATCACGTCCATCCGCTGACCCAGCTTCGCGGCCAGCTTGGCCTCGGAAATCGCCTGCGCCTTTTCCATGAACCGCGCCCAGCGCTCGGCCTTGACCTCTTCCGGCACGTGGTCGGGCAGCGCGTTGGCGCGCGCACCGGCGACGTTTTCGTATTGAAAACAGCCAACCCGGTCCAGTTGCGCCTCGTCCAGCCAGTCCAGCAGGGTCTGGAACTCTGCCTCTGTCTCGCCCGGATAACCAACGATGAAGGTCGATCGCAGGGTGATGTCCGGGCAAATGGCGCGCCATGCGGCGATTTCATCCAGCGTGCGGGTCGCGGCGGCGGGCCGTGCCATGCGGCGCAGCGTGTCCGGGTGGGCGTGCTGGAACGGGATGTCGAGATAGGGCAGGATGTGCCCCTCTGCCATCATCGGGATCAGCTCACGCACGTAAGGATACGGATAGACATAGTGCATCCGCACCCATGCGCCGAGGCTGCCAAGGTCGCGCGCAAGGTCCAGCAGCGGGAATTTCGTCTCGCGGTCTTTCCAGTCGGTGCCATAGGCCGATGTGTCCTGACTGATGACCAGCAGTTCCTTGACTCCCGCTTCGACCAGCTTTTCTGCCTCGCGCAGCACGGCGCGATGCGGACGGCTGGCCAGCTTGCCGCGCATGTCGGGAATCACGCAAAACTTGCAGGCGTGGTTGCAGCCCTCGGAAATCTTGAGATAGCTGAAATGCCGGGGCGTCAGGCTGACGCCGCTGGCGGGCAACAGGTCGATAAAGGGGTCGGGATCGGGCGGCACGGCGGTGTGGACCGCGTCCAGCACCTGTTCGTACTGATGCGGTCCGGTCACGGCCAGCACCTTGGGGTGCGCGCCGGTGATGTACTCGGGCTCTGCGCCCAGGCAGCCGGTGACGATGACCTTGCCGTTCTCGCTCAGCGCCTCGCCGATGGCGTCAAGGCTTTCGGCCTTGGCACTGTCGAGGAACCCGCAGGTATTGACGATCACCGCATCGGCGCCGCTGTAGTCGGACGAGATGCCATAGCCCTCGGCCCGCAGGCGGGTCAGGATGCGTTCGCTGTCGACCAGCGCCTTGGGGCAGCCAAGGCTGACCATGCCGATGGTCGGCTGGCCGGGACGGGCGGTTTCGGTCACGCGCGCGCGGGCAAGGTCCGGGCGCAGGTCAGGGGGATTCTGCATGGCGGGCGTATACGCCACGCCAAGGCCCGGCGGAACCCCCTGAAGCATTGCGTCGTTATTCATCTGACCGGAGGTACAGATGGAAGAAACGACAGATATGTTCCAGCGCATCGAACCCCTGCAGATCGTGCTGGATCAGATGCGGGGGCTGATACAGGGCACAATTGCGCTTTTGCCCAATCTGCTTGCCGCGCTTGTCATCCTGTTGCTGACAGGGCTGGTCGCTTGGGGCACAGGAACCCTCGCCAGCCGACTGCTCCGCCGCTCACGGGCGCGCCCGTCACTGACCGAAGCGGTCACCAAATTGGCGCGCCTTCTGGTTTGGGCGATGGGGCTCTTGATCGCGATGACGGTGATCTTTCCCAACCTTACTCCGACAAAGCTGCTGGCGGGTCTTGGCATCGGGTCCATCGCCATTGGCCTTGCCTTCAAGGATATTTTCGAAAACTTCCTGGCCGGGTTCCTGATCCTGCTGCGCAAGCCCATGCGCCACGGGGACGATATCGAATGCGAAGGCGTTTCAGGCAGGGTCGAACGGATCACAATCCGCGACACCTATGTGCGGCAGCGGTCTGGCGAGTTAATCCTGCTGCCGAACAGCTACCTGTTCAAGAACCCGGTCAAGATCCTGACCGATCAGGAGTTGCGGCGGATTTCCGTCGTCATCGGTGTCGCCTACGGCGAGGATCTGGACGCCGCACGCGAGGTCATTGCAAAGGCCATGGCCGCCATCGGCGAGGCCGAGAGCGACCGCGAGGTTCAGATCTTTGCGACCGAATTCAACTCTTCCTCGGTTGATTTCATGGTGCGTTGGTGGGTGAAATCCCCGCCGATCGAGGAACACAAGAGCCGTGACAAAGCCGTGTCGGCCATCAAGCGCGCCCTGGACGAAGCAGGGATCGAGATCCCCTTCCCCTATCGCACACTGACATTCAATGAACCGCTTACACTACGGCAGGAGGCCAGCGGACAATAGAAAAAGGCGCCGCTTGCGGGGCGCCTTTTGCAACTGAGTCTTGGCGTTCTCCGCCTCAGCGGCGACGGTCGCGCCGCGCACTCATCGGTTGGAAGGCAACGCCCACATGCGCCTCACAATAGGGTTTGCCCTGCTGAACCGGCAGACCGCAGAACCAAAAATCCTCTGTCGCGGGGTCGCCCACGGGCCATTTGCAGGTCCGTTCGGTCAGTTCCATCAGCGTCAGCTTCTTGGCTTTTTTCTCGACCTCGTTGACCTTGGCCAGCGCCTCTGGGCTGATCTCATTGGTCGAGGGCTGCGGCGGCAGTGGCTGCCCCGCCGGGATGATCTGTTTGCGCGCCGGCGACACGGCGGGCGTGGTCGACGCGGCGACGGGCTGCGGCTTGGGCTCTGGCGCGGGGTCCGGCTTGGCGGCCGCGGCGGCCGGTTTCGACGGCGCCTTTGGTTTCGGCTGCGGCTTGGGTTCCGGCTTGGCCTCGGGCTGCGCGGCCGGAGCGGCGCCTGCGCGGTTCGACAGGCCAAGGCGGTGCACCTTGCCGATCACCGCATTGCGCGTCACCCCGCCCAGTTCCTTGGCGATCTGGCTGGCCGACTGGCCCTCCGACCACATCTTTTTGAGCAGTTCAACGCGTTCATCGGTCCACGACATCGGGTTCCCCCAGCGAAAAAAGCGGCCACAACCGGGGCCGCCTGAAGATTGAGTGACGGGGGTATACTAATCATCGCGCGCCAAGTTACAAGGCGCTCCAAGGCAATAGGAGATTTCATGTCCACGACGCAGAGCTTTGCCCCCGGTACACGCCGGTTCGGGCGCGTGAACTGGCTGGGCTTCTGGACGTTGTGCCAGCGCGAAATCCTGCGGTTCACCGCGGTCTGGAAGCAGACCCTCGTGGCGCCGCTGGTGACGGCGGGGTTGTTCCTGTTGATTTTTACCATCGCCATCGGTCCGCAGCGCGCCGACGTGATGGGCGTGTCGTTCACCACCTTCATCGCGCCCGGCATCCTGATGATGACGGTGATTCAAAACGCCTTTGCCAACACGTCGAGTTCGCTCATGGTGTCCAAGGTGCAGGGCAATATCGTCGACACCCTGATGCCGCCCCTGTCGTCCGGTGAACTGGTGCTGGGCTATGTCATCGGCGGCACCGCACGCGGACTCTGCGTGGCGACGGCGCTGTTGCTGGCGTTCTGGCTGCTCCTGGGGATCGTGCCGGTGTCTCCGCTCTTGGCGCTGGCCTTCGTCACGATGGGGTCTGCTTTTCTGGCGGCGCTGGGGCTGATCGCAGCCATCTATGCGCAGAAATTCGATCAGATGGCGGCAATCACAAACTTCATCATCACGCCACTGGCTTTTCTGTCGGGAACTTTCTACTCGGTCGAGGCCTTGCCGCGCGGGTTGTACCAAGTGACCCACGTGAACCCGGTCTTCTACCTGATCGACGGCGCGCGCGGGGGAATCATCGGGGTGTCGGATTCGCACCCCGCGCTTGGCCTTGCAGTCGCGGTCTTGTCGACGGCTCTGGCCTGCCTTCTGGCGTGGTATCTCTTCCGGCGCGGCACCCGGCTGAAGGCCTGAGCCCCCGCTCTATGACACCGCCGCGAATCCCGCGTCGAGCGAGGACAGGATCACATCTACATCCTCTGCACAGATGACCAGAGGCGGCGACAGAATGATATTCGGCCCCGACACGCGGATCATCGTGCCCGCGTCATAGGTTGCACGATGCACCTTGCCGACGGTCCCCTTGTCGATGGGGGTCTTGTTTGCCCGGTCAGAGACCAGTTCCAGCGCGCACATCAAGCCGTGCCCGCCACGCACGTCGCCGATCAAATCGTATTTCTCCTGCAAGGCCAGCAGCCCCGCATACATCTGCGCACCCCGTTCGGCGGCGTTGTCCTTGACCTGCAGGCGCTCGGTTTCCTTGAGGCAGGCGATTGCGGCGGCAGCCCCAACCGGATGCCCCGAGTAGGTATAGCCCGATCCGATTGCCGCACGCCCGCTGCTGTCGCTTTCGAAGACCCCGGCCACCTGTTCGGAAATCATCACTGCCCCAAAGGGGAAATACCCGTTTGTGATCGCCTTGGCGGTACACATCATGTCCGGCTGCACGCCCCAGTGGCGCGAGCCTGACCACGACCCGGTGCGCCCGAAGGCCGTGATCACCTCATCAGCGATCAGCAGGATGCCTTGTTTCGAGCAGATTTCCCGCACGCCGGGCATGAAGCTTTCATGCGGCGGAATCACACCGCCCGCGCCCAGTACCGGCTCCATGATGAAGGCCGCGATGGTCGAGGGATCCTGAAACCTGATCTCATCTTCCAGCGCGGCAAGGCACAGTTGCGCCAACCGCGCCGGATCGCTTTCGCCGAACGGATTGCGATAGGGATAAGGCGCGGGAATGTGGTGACAGCCCGACATCAAGGGTTCGTATTGGGTGCGAAAGTTGGCATTGCCGTTCACGCTTGCCCCCAGCGTATGGGTGCCGTGATAGCCCTTTTTCAGCGACAAGAATTTTACCCGCCCGGCCTCGCCCCGGATTTTGTGGTATTGCCGTGCAAGCCGCAACGACACTTCAACCGAATCTGATCCGCCTGAGGTGTAGAAAGCACGCGTCAGTCCATCCGGCGCAAAAAACGCGCGCAGCATCTCGCCCAGTTCGATCACCGCGTCGTTCGAGGTGCCGCGGAAGATCGAATAATAGGGCAGTTTGTCCAGCTGGCGCGTGATCGCCTCTTTCACCGGCGCGCAGGAGTAGCCAAGGTTCACGTTCCACAGGCCACCGACGGCATCCACCACCCGGCGCCCATCGACATCGGTGATCATAACACCCTCACCCTCGACGATGATGTCGGGCGGATTGGCCTGACTGTCGGCGGGGTGCGCCATCGGGTGCCAGACGGTGCGGGCGTTGTGTTCCTTGAGGAAATTGGCGTCTTTCATATCGGGCCTCTCGGGTCAGCGGTCCGCGGTCGGAACCGGCTCTTTCAGGGGATGGTCAGCGGGGAAGGACCCGCCCAACGACTGCGTGGCGGCCTGCGCCGCTTCGATCAGCAGGGGGCGAATCAGTGTCCATTTCTCATCTGACGCGCGCACAGCAGGAATGATGACCGCCAGTGCACCGACGGGCTGGCCAGAGGCGTCGAACAGCGCGACGCTTTCCGAGGTCACTTCATCGTCAAAGGTGCGCTCTGCCTTGCCGATTCCAGTGTCCCGGGCACTGATGATCTGCGCGCGCAGGCTTTCAGGATCAGTCTGCGTGCGGTCGGTAAAGCGCGCCATCGGGGCGGTCAGCACCCGGTCGACCAGCGCCGGGTCGGCAAATGCCAATACCGCGTGCCCCGAAGAAGTCGCGTGCAGGGGCAACATCTCGGCCTCGTCGAAATGCACCTGCGTGCCGTAACGCTTTGGGTCATCATGAAACACCGGTGACAACTGATCGCCCTGCAACAGGGAGGCATGGGCCAATTCACCGATCCGATCCGCCAGATCGGACACGATGGGCCGGATCAGCCGCCGCGCCGGATGGGTCGCCTCACGTACCGCCGAAAGCCGTAGAATCGCGGGGCCAAGACGATAGGCCCGTGTGGCCGGGTGTTGCTCCAGGAATCCGTTTTCCACCAACTCGCCCAGATGGCGATGCACCGTCGCCTTGTCACGCCGGGTCAGACGCACGAATTCGCCCAGCCCGATCTCGGGTTTCTCACGTGAGAAATAATTCAGCATTTCAAGCGCTTTCGTGATCGTTCCCATCGGTCGTTGCGCGTCCTCGGCCAGTAATCGTCCCTTCGGGCCAGACAAACGTTGACAGGTGATCATTGGATTAGCAATAATTTTTTACAACCACAGGTTCAAATAATGAACCATCCATCAGGAGGACGACCCGTGAAGAAACTGATCTCGACCGCCGCCGCGCTGGCCCTTGCGCTGCCGCTGGCCGCGCAGGCCGAATATCCGGAAAAGCCCGTCGAATTCGTGGTGCCCTGGCCTCCGGGCGATCTGGAAGACGTACTGACCCGGATGATCGCCGAGGATTTCCAGAAAGCCTATGGCGTCCCCGCCGCAGTGGTGAACAAACCCGGTGGCGGCGGCGGCCCCTTCCCCGGCGCGGTCGAAGTGGCGAACAAGCCCGGTGACGGATACACCATCGGCTCTTTCCTGATCGCCATCCCGGTCGTGGGCCCGCAACTGGGCATTCCGGCACTGAACCCTGATCCGTTCGAGCCTCTGGGCAACTTCCTCACCTACCCCTTTGTGATCGCGGTCAGCGGTGATGCCCCCTATGACGACATGGCCGGCCTGGCAGCCCACGCCAAAGACAACGACGTTGTGCTGGGCCATTTCGGCGCGCCGTTGGTGCCGACACAGGTGACCATGGCGCTGGCCAAGGAGATGGGCTTTTCCTACGCTGCCGACGCGGCCTTCGATGCGCTGGACTGCAACACGCTGGCCTCTGGCGACGTGGACGTGATCAACACCACGCTGCAGCTGATCCTGCCCTGCCTCGACAGCGTCAAGGTGCTGGCCTCGATCGGAGGGGAGCGTATCCCGCTGACGCCCGACACCCCCACCGTTGCCGAACTGGCACCCGACCTGAACGTCTCGCTGTGGAACGGTCTGTTCGTGCACAAGGACACGCCCGCCGAGGCCCGCGACAAGATCATCGCCGTCGCGCGCGAAACCGTCATGTCCGAGCGCGCGCAAAAGCTGGCCGCTGAAACCGGCGCGCTGGTCTACTGGCAGGACGCCGAGGCGGTGACAGCGCAAATCGCCAAGGACATCGAGACCATGGGCCGCATCGAAGGGATGCTGGCCGAGTGATCGGTCTTTTCGGGCGGCCCCAGTGGCCGCCCGTTTCATGACAGGGGGCAGGATTGACCAGATTCCGGACATTGAAAGCCATGTTCCGCCGCTACCGGCGGCCCGGCGATATCGTCTTTGCCTGGGTCTTTCTGGCCTTTTCGCTGATCCTACTGTCGCAAATCGCGGCAGAGACCACGTGGAAAGCCAACGGCAAGCTCTTTGCTCAGCCGCGGTTCTGGCCGGCTGTATCGCTGATCGGCATGAGCCTGTTCGCCGCACTGCACCTGATTGGCTCCGCGCTGTCCGAACGCCTGCACGGGCGCTGGCAAGAGGTCTGGACCTGGGTGCGGTCACTGGAATTCGCGGGCTGGTTTGTCCTCTACGCCATTGTCGTGCCTTTCGCGGGCTACCTGCCATCGACCGTCATTCTGGCCGTGCTGCTGCTGATCCGCTGCGGATATGGCTCGTTGAGGACGCTGGGCTGGGGCGCGCTGACGGCCTTGGCCATCGTGGTACTGTTCAAGGCGTTCCTGCAGGTCAAACTGCCCGGCGGCGCGGCGTATGAATACCTGCCCGACGGCATCCGTCAGTTCATGCTGACCTATTTCTGAAGGACCGCTTCATGGAAACGCTTTTCGCCGGGGCGGAACTTCTCATGCGCTGGGACGTGGTGGTGGCGCTGCTGATCGGCTCGATCGGCGGGGTCATCATCGGCGCGATCCCGGGTGTCGGCCCGGCTGTCGCCATCGCGATCCTGCTGCCCGCGACCTTTGCCTTTGAGCCCATTGTCGGGTTGACCATGTTGCTGGGCATCTACGGGTCCAGCATGTACGGCGGCGCGCTGCCCGCCGTCCTGATCAACACGCCCGGAACGGCGGTCAACGCGCTGACCACCTATGACGGCTATCCCATGTCCCAGCGCGGAGAGGCGCGGCGCGCCCTTTCCATCGCCTATTCGGCCAGCTTCTGGGGCGGCATATTCGGTATCTTGTGCCTGATTTTCCTGTCGCCCGTTCTGGCGCTGGTGGCGCCCATGTTCGGCTCACGTGAGATATTCCTTGCTGCGCTTCTGGGCATCATCCTTGTCGTTCTGGCCCATCGCGGTCAGGTCTTCGCCGCCGGGATGCTGGCGATGTTCGGGGTTTTCCTGCAGACCATCGGGCTGGACGCCGTCACCTATACGCAGCGCTATACCTTCGATCAGACATGGCTGGCCTCGGGCGTGAACCTGATCGTCGTGGTTCTGGGCCTGTTCGCACTGTCGCAGGCCTTTTTGCTGCTGGTGGAAAAGGACAACAGCCCCAAGGCGCAACCGCTGTCGGGCTCTCTGACCTCCGGCTTTCGCGAAGTGGCGCGGCACAAACGGGTCGCCACCGCCTCGTCCGGTATCGGGGTCCTGATGGGCATGATCCCCGGAGTGGGTGAGTTCACCGCGCAGTTTCTCAGCTACACCTACGCGCAAAAGACCTCCAAGACGCCCGAAGACTTTGGCAAGGGCGCGCCAGAGGGGCTGATCGCCTCGGAGGCGTCGAACAACGCGGTCCCTGCCGCCGCAATGATCCCGCTGCTGGCGCTAGGTATCCCGGGTGAGGCACTGACCGCCATGATGCTGTCGGTATTTTACGTCCACAACGTCATTCCCGGTCCGGCCCTGTTCCAGAACCAGTTGGACTTTGTTTACGCGCTCTACCTTGCGCTGATCCTGCTGAACGTCATCGTGATCTGCTTTCTCATGGTGTCGACCAACCTCTTGACCCGGATCATCCGCATCCCGACGCGATTCCTTGGCGTGATGATCCTTTTGCTCAGCTTTGTCGGCGTCTATAGCCTGCGCAATTCGCTGACCGATTGCATGATCGCGGCGGGTTTCGGGGTCTTCGGGCTGATCCTGAAACGGCTGAACCTGCCCATCGTGCCGATCATCCTTGGCATGGTCCTTGGCGGGATCATGGAGGTGAAGCTGCGCAGCGCCATGGCGCGGGTCAAGACCCCGTGGGACATGATCGACCGACCCATTGCCTTTATGCTCTTCCTTGCAATCCTCGGCGTGATCGCGCTGCACATCCGTACCGTGTTCCGCGAACACGCCGCCGGCGAGGCAGAGGAAGACCACGACATCCACAACACGCACATGGGGCAATAGATCATGAGCGACCGCACCATCCTGATCGTCGGCACCTATGACACCAAGGACGATGAACTGAATTACATCGCGCAGGTGATCCGCGATCAGGGCGGCAAGGTCCTGACGATGGATGTCAGTGTGCTGGGCGATCCTTCGGCCCCCTGCGACATCTCCAAACATCAGGTCGCGCAGGAAGGCGGCCACACGATCCAGGAGGCCATCGATGGGGAAGATGAGAATCGCGCCATGCAGATCATGGCAAAAGGGGCCGCGCTGCTGACTGCGCGCCTGCAGTCCAACGGAAGTATCGACGGGGTGATCGTCCTTGGCGGCACCATGGGCACCGATCTGGCGCTGGACGTCTGTTCCGCCCTACCGCTGGGCGTGCCGAAATACATCGTCTCGACCGTCAGCTTTTCCCCGCTGATCCCCGCCGAACGCCTGCCTGCCGACGTTCAGATGATCCTCTGGGCCGGGGGACTCTATGGGCTCAATTCCGTCTGCAAGGCCGCGCTTTCCCAGGCTGCCGGCGCGGTTCTGGGGGCTGCCCGCGCCGTCGAGCCTTGCCGTCGCGACCGCCCGCTGATCGGCATGACGTCCTTTGGCAAGACCGTGCTGCGCTACATGGTGACACTGAAACCGGCACTGGAAAAACGCGGCTTCGAGGTCGCGGTCTTTCATGCCACCGGGATGGGCGGCCGGGCCTTCGAAAGCCTTGCCGCACAGGGGGCTTTTGCCGCCGTCATGGATTTCGCCCCGCAGGAAGTGGGCAACCATATCATGGGCTCCACAATCACCGCAGGGGCCGATCGCATGACCAACGCGGGACAGGCTGGGATCCCGCAGCTCGTTTCCATCGGCTGCTACGACCTTGTCGATTTTGTCGGCTGGCAAGAGGTCCCGCCAAAACTCGTTGGTCAGGAGGTGCACGCCCACAACCGCCTGCTCTCCTCCGTCATGATGACCGCGGACCAGCGCCGGGACATGGCGCGCGCACTTTGTGACCGGCTGGCGCAGGCCAAGGCGCCGGTGACCATCATCTTGCCCACGCAGGGTGGCAACGAATGGGACCGCCCCGGCGGCCCGTTGCACGATGCCGATGGCCTTGCCGCCTTTATCGCCGAAATGCGCAAATGCTACCCCCCAAACGTGACCCTCACGGAACTGGACGCGCATATCAACGACGCCGCCTTTTCGGACAAGGTGTTGGAAACCTTTGACCAATGGTGCGCGGACGGTACCGTTTCCAACTGTTGACGCCCTCGCCCTCCGAGGCGTGCCGCACGAACCCGTCCGCTCAAGTCAGGGCGACATGATTGGCCTGATCCACGGCCACCTCCGGGTGCAGGGGACTGTTCCTAGGTGAACCCAGAAACCCCCACCCAAAGAAAAAGGGCGGGGAAAACCCCGCCCTCTCCCAGATCGCCGGAAGGCGATCTTATTTCTTGCGCTTTTTCGGCGGCATCAGGTCGGTGATCGTGCCTTCGAACATCTCGGCGGCAAAGTTCACCGTCTCCGACAGCGTCGGGTGCGGGTGGATCGTATGGCCAAGGTCCACCGCGTCCGCGCCCATCTCGATGGCCAGCGCCGCCTCCGAGATCAGGTCGCCCGCGTTGGTGCCCACGATGCAGGCGCCGATGATCCGGTCATCTTCGGGATCGAAAAGCAGCTTGGTCACACCTTCGGACCGCCCGTTGGACAGGGATTTGCCCGACGCCGCCCAAGGAAACACGCCCTTTTCGTACTTGATTCCCTTCGCCTTGGCGTCATTTTCCGTCACGCCGCACCAGGCGACTTCGGGATCGGTATAGGCAACACTCGGGATCAGGTTGGCGTCGAAGAACCGTTTGTGTCCGGCGCAGACTTCTGCCGCCACCTTGCCCTCGTGCACGGCCTTGTGCGCAAGCATCGGCTGGCCCACCACGTCGCCGATGGCGAAGATATGCGGCACGCCTGTGCGTTGCTGTTTGTCGACCGCGATAAACCCGCGATCATCCACAGCCACGCCAGCCTTGTCGGCATCGATCAGCTTGCCGTTGGGCTTGCGGCCCACGGCGACCAGCACCTTGTCGAAGGTATCGCTGAACTGCTCGCCCTTGTCGTCCTCGAAGGTCACTTTCAGACCCTCGTCCAACGCCTCGACCGCCGTCACCTTGGTCTTGAGGAAGATGTTCTCATACCGGCCCTTGATGCGGGTCATCAGCGGCTTGACGATGTCCTTGTCGGCGCCGGGTATGATCTGGTCCATCAGTTCGACGACTGTGATCTTCGATCCCAGCGCGTCGTAGACACAGGCCATTTCCAGGCCGATGATCCCACCGCCCAGAACCAGCATCCGTCCGGGGATGTCCGCCAGTTCCAGCGCACCGGTGCTGTCGATCACCCGCGGATCGTCATGCGGGATGAAGGGCAGCGCCACGGGCTCGGACCCGGCGGCGATGATGCACTGGTCAAAGGAAACGGTGGTCACGCCATCGTCGCCCTGAACCTCGATCATGTTAGGCCCGGTGAACTTGCCGTAGCCGCGCACAACCTGCACCTTGCGACCCTTGGACAACCCGTCCAGACCGCCGGTCAGCTTGCCGACAACGCTGTTCTTGAAGGCGCGCAGCTCGTCCAGATCGATCTGGGGTTTCGCAAAGCTGATACCATGCGCCCCCATTTCCTCAGCCTCGGTGATGACCTTGGCGACGTGCAGAAGCGCCTTGGACGGGATACAGCCCACATTCAGGCAGACACCGCCCAGCCGATCGTATTTCTCGATCAGCACGGTTTTCTTGCCAAGGTCGGCGGCACGGAAGGCCGCCGTGTAGCCACCGGGACCAGAGCCCAGAACAACCACTTCGGCATGCACGTCACCGGGGCCAGAGGCCGTGCCGGTGGCGGCGACCTGTTTTGGCGCCTCGGCGGCAGGGGCCTCCTCTTTGGGGGCCTCTGCGGCGGCGTCCGCGCCTTCCAGCACAAGGATGACCGATCCCTCGGACACCTTGTCGCCTTCGGACACGGCAATCGAAACCACCTTGCCCGCAGCGGGAGAGGGCACTTCCATCGTGGCCTTGTCCGACTCCAGCTCTACCAGCGGGTCTTCTTCCTTGACCACGTCGCCCACGCTGACCAGCACGGAAACCACGGGCACGTCGGTGAAATCACCGATATCAGGTACTTTGACGTCCATCGTGTTCACCTCACCACATCAACTTGCGCATGTCGCCCAAGAGCGTCTTGAGCGTCACGGTGAACCGCGCGGCCAAGGCGCCGTCGACGGCACGGTGGTCATAGGACAGCGACAGCGGCTGCATCAGGCGCGGAACGAATTCCTCACCGTTCCAGACCGGCGCCATCTTGGACCGGGTCAGGCCAAGGATCGCCACCTCGGGCGCATTCACGATGGGTGTGAACGAGGTGCCGCCGATCCCGCCAAGCGACGAGATGGTGAAGGTTGCACCCTGCATGTCCTTGGACTTCAGGTTGCCCTCACGCGCGGCCTTGGACAGCTCCATCAGCTCTTTGGAGATATCGACCAGACCCTTGCGATCCGCGTCCTTGATCACCGGGACCATCAGGCCGTTCGGCGTGTCCGCCGCAAAGCCGATGTTGTAGAAGTCCTTCTTGATCAGCTTGTCGCCGTCGGGATGGATCGACGAGTTGAATTCCCAATGGGTTTTCAACGCGCTGACCGACGCCTTGATGACAAAGGACAACAGCGTGACGCGATAGCCGTTTTCCTTTGCGTGGGTGTCCATCTCCTTGCGGTATTTGTCCAGCTCGGTGATGTCAGCCTCATCGTTGTGGGTGACATGCGGGATGTTCAGCCACGACCGGTGCAGCGCAGGGCCAGAGATCTTCTTGATGCGGGGCATCTCGATCTCTTCGATGGGGCCAAACTTGGAGAAATCCACCGTCGGGATCGGAGGAATGCCCATGCCGCCGGACACGGCACCACCGGCGGCCGCCGCCGGAACGGTCTGTGCCTTCAGCGCCTTTTCCACGTCCTCGCGCAGGATGCGGCCCTTGCGGCCCGATCCGTTCACCTTGTTCAGGTCAACCTCGACCCGGCGTGCATAGGCGCGCACGGACGGAGAGGCGTGGACCTTGGAGAACCCCGCGTCCGTCACCGGCGCGGGCGCAGGAGCCGCCGCAGCAGGGGCCGCCGCAGGCGCAGCAGCCGCAGCGGGTGCGGCTGCCTTGGGTTCTTCCTTGGCCGCCGGGGCGCCTGCGCCTTCGACGATCAGGATCACCGATCCTTCGGACACCTTGTCACCCTCGGCGACCTTGATTTCCTTCACCACACCGGCGGCAGAGGACGGCACTTCCATCGTTGCCTTGTCGGATTCCAATTCGACGATCGGGTCTTCTTCGGCAATCGTGTCGCCGACGCTCACCAGGACGGTCACCACCGGCACATCGCTGAAATCGCCGATATCCGGCACTTTAACTTCTACAGTCATTCGTCAGTTCTCCTCGTGCCGCGTATCAGACCAGACGCGGGTTCGGCTTGCCGCCGTCGATGTCGTATTTCTTCAGTGCCGCTTCCAGATCCTTGTCGGAAACGACGCCCTCGCGGAACAGATCCACCATCGCGGCAGCCGCGATATGGTTTGCATCCACCTCAAAGAAACGGCGCAGGTTCACCCGGCTGTCCGAGCGGCCAAAGCCGTCGGTGCCAAGAACGGTAAAGCGCTGCTTGACCGCGCCCCGGACCTGTTCTGCGTAGTTCTTCATGTAGTCGGTGGCCACGATGATCGGCCCCTGCGCGTTGGTCAGCGTCTGGGTGATGTAGGGCACCCGCTCTTCCGCGAAGGGGTTGAGGCGGTTGTGACGCTCACAGTCCTGATAATCGCGGGCCAGTTCGTTGAACGAGGTCGCCGACCAAATGTCCGAGGTGACGCCAAAGTCGTCCTCAAGCATCTGTGCCGCCTTGATCGCCTGCACGAGGATCGTGCCAGAGCCCATCAGGTTGACGTGCTTCTTGGCCGGCTTGGCCGTCTTCTTGAAGCGGTACAGACCTTTGATGATTCCCTCTTCAGAGCCCATCGGCATGTCCGGGTGCTGATAGTTCTCGTTCATCAGCGTCAGGTAGAAATAGACGTCTTCCTGATCGACGAACATCCGCTGCAACCCGTTCTGCACGATCACCGCGACCTCATAGCTGAAGGTCGGGTCATAGCTGATGCAGTTCGGGATGGTCCCGGCAAGGATATGGCTGTGGCCGTCCTCGTGCTGCAGGCCTTCGCCGTTCAGCGTGGTCCGCCCCGCGGTGCCGCCCAGCATGAAGCCGCGTGCACGGCTGTCGCCCGCCGCCCATGCCAGATCGCCGATCCGCTGGAACCCGAACATCGAGTAGTAGATGTAGAACGGGATCATCGGAACGCCGTGGTTGGAATACGCGGTCGCCGCCGCGATCCAGTCAGCCATGGCGCCGGCCTCGTTGATGCCTTCCTGAAGCACCTGACCGCTTTCCGATTCCTTGTAGTAGGACATCTGATCCCGGTCCTGGGGCGTGTATTGCTGGCCCTTCGGGTTGTAGATGCCGACAGAGCGGAACAGGCCTTCCATCCCGAAGGTGCGGCTTTCGTCCGGCACGATCGGAACGACCTGTTTGCCGATCTTCTTGTCACGCAGCAGCGTGGTCAGGATGCGGACAAAGGCCATCGTGGTGGAGATTTCGCGGTCGCCGGTCGATTCCAGCTGCCCCTTGAAGGACTCAAGCCCCGGAATTTCCAGCTTGGGCGATTCCGTTTCCCGCTTGGGGAAGGCGCCGCCCAATTCCTTGCGGCGTTCAGCCAGGTAGGCCTTTTGCGCGTTGTTCAGCGCGACAAAGGGAATGTCCTTTTCCAGCTCTTCGTCCGTGACCGGGATCTTGAACCGGTCGCGCATGGCCTTCAGCTGATCCAGCTGCATCTTCTTCTGCTGGTGGGTGGTGTTCTGGCCTTCGCCAGCGGTGCCCATGCCATAGCCCTTGACCGTCTTGACCAACAGGACGGTCGGCTGGCCTTCGGCCTCGGTCGCGCGTTTGAAGGCGTTGTAGACCTTTTTCGGATCGTGACCGCCGCGGCGCAGGGCCCAGATCTGATCGTCGGTCCAGTCCTTCACCAGTTCCGCCGTCTCCGGGTACTTGCCAAAGAAATGCTTGCGGATGTACGCACCGTCCTTCGATTTAAAGGTCTGGTAGTCGCCGTCGATGGTCTCATCCATCAACTGGCGCAGCTTGCCCGAGGTATCCTGCTCGAGCAGTTGATCCCAGCCACGCCCCCAGAGCAGCTTGATCACGTCCCAGCCGGAGCCGCGGAAGTTGCCCTCAAGCTCCTGTACGATCTTGGAGTTGCCGCGCACCGGCCCGTCCAGACGTTGCAGGTTGCAGTTCACAACGAAGATCAGGTTGTCCAGCCCCTCGCGCGCTGCCAGATGGATCGCACCCAGCGATTCCGGCTCGTCCATTTCACCGTCGCCGAGGAAGGCCCAGACCTTGCGGTCCTGTTTTTCGATCAGGCCCCGGTTCTCGAGGTACTTCATGAAGCGCGCCTGGTAGATCGCCATCAGCGGGCCGAGTCCCATGCTGACGGTCGGGAACTGCCAGTATTCCGGCATCAGCCAGGGGTGCGGGTAAGATGACAGGCCCTCGCCCGAAACCTCTGAACGGAAGTTCTTCATCTGATCTTCGGACAGACGGCCCTCCATAAAGGAGCGCGCGTAGATGCCCGGAATCACGTGGCCCTGAAAAAATACAAGGTCACCGCCGTGGATCGCGGATTTCGACCGCCAGAAAT
Source organism: Antarctobacter jejuensis (assembly GCF_052266595.1). Classification (NCBI taxonomy): domain Bacteria; kingdom Pseudomonadati; phylum Pseudomonadota; class Alphaproteobacteria; order Rhodobacterales; family Roseobacteraceae; genus Antarctobacter; species Antarctobacter jejuensis. The sequence goes on from NZ_JBQQXJ010000007.1 coordinate 247,167, forward strand.
GGTTCAGGCCGATGTCATATAGCGCAGCGGAAGAGGCAAACGACGCGATATGCCCGCCGTATTCGCTCGATTCCTTGTTGCGCTTGACCACTGTCGCCATGGCGTTCCAGCGGTTGATGGTGCGGATGCGCCATTCCATCTCGGTGTCGCCGGGAATGTCGATCTCGTCATCCGGCGAAATGGTGTTCTGATAGGGGGTGGTGGCGGAAAACGGCAGCTTGGCCCCCGCCGCACGCGCCCGTTGTACCGCCTTGTCCAGAAGATAATGCGCGCGGTCGGCACCGTCGCGTTCAATCACATCCTCGATCGCGTCCTGCCATTCCTGGCTTTCGACGGGATCGACGTCCTGGGGGGTGTCTTTCATAGGCCCTCTTCCCTTCTGCGCGCCACCGTGGCGCAATATGGTTCAACCTTAAACAAATTGGGAGATTGCGGGAACTGACGCACGTATTGGCGCCCTGCCACGTTCCTCCCAACGCTTAGGGTGTCGTTTATCAGCGCTGTGGACGTTACGGCAGTCGCATGAGTGCATAACGTCCATGCGCTGGATGCATGGCAATTGTTTAGATCTAAACGATCTACCGAGCGTAAGGACACCTCCTCCCTCACCCCAGTGCGGGGCATGTGTCATATTCGCCGGACGCGGACACGACAGTGCCCTGCATGCGTCCCGGTTCCTTCGCTCCCCCGTGATTCTCTTTTCAGTATAACCCCTTGGACCCCAATTGGTTCAAGCGTCTATCCAAATTCAGTTTGGGCGCTAACATGACATGAGTTTTGATCGCGGCATAGACCCCAATTCGGGGCGCCACATACGTGGCCCCAACAAGGTTCGACCGACAAAAGGGAGTACCGGACGCCGGTTATTCGGCCGGATCGGTCAGGCGCAGCACCCGGCTGGGCGCCGATTCTTCCATGTCCTCGAAATCAAACCGGTCCAGCCGGTGCGCACGCTTGCCCGCCTTGTCGGCGCTGATCTTGATTTCCTCGATATCGCGGGCGGCCTGCCCGAAATGGCGGTCAAGGTTGGCCACCCGGCCCGACAGCCGCTCGACATCGCCGTACAACAGGGACAGCTCCCGCCGGATCGCGCCGGCCTGCTCTTTCATCCGGGCATCCTTCAGCACCGCCCGCATGGTGTTCAACGTCGCCATGCAGGTCGTCGGCGAAACGATCCAGACGCGAGCGTCGAACCCCTCGCGCACCACTTCGGGAAAATGCGCGTGCAATTCCGCATAAACGGCTTCGGACGGCAGGAACATCAGCGCGCCATCTGCTGTCTCGCCCTCGATGATGTAGCGGTCCGAGATGTCGCGGATGTGCTTGCGCACCGACAGCCTGAACGCCTGCGCCGCCCGTGCACGCCCATCCTGCCCTTCGGCACGGCGCAAGGCCTCGTAGCCCTCCAGCGGAAACTTGGCGTCCACGGCAATCGGTCCCGGCGGCTGCGGCAGGTGGATCAGGCAGTCCGCCCGCCGCCCGTTCGACAGCACTGCTTGCCAAGTATAGCCATCCGCAGGCAACGCCCGGCCGACGATTTCGCGCAACTGGATTTCGCCAAAGGCACCACGCGTTTGTTTGTTGGACAGGATATCCTGCAGGCCCAGAACGTCGCCCGACAGCTTGGTGATATTGGCCTGCGCCTTGTCGATGGCCTGCAAGCGTTCCTGCAATTCACCCAGACTGCGTGCCGTGCGCCGGGCAGAACCATGCAACGACTCGCCCATCCGCTCCTGCACCTCGGCTAACCGCCGTTCCATCATCTCCAGCATGGCGGTCTGGCTGCCCACCTGCGCCTCTGACACATGATGCAGCCCGCCGGCCAGCCGTTCCTGCCCATCCGACAGCCCCTGAACCCGCGCCGACAGGTGGCTGACATGTTGTAGCAGCGGCTCGGACAGCCGCGCCGCCCTCCGCGCCCCGCGCGCCGCCTGCCAGAGCAGAAACAGTACCAACAAGGCAAAAGCCGCCGCGCCCAGCGGCGCTAATGTTTGCGGATCGTCCAGCGAATAGGTTGCCCCGCCGATCTGAATCATGTGCGGCCGAACAGCCGTTCGATGTCCGTCAGCTTCAGTTCCACATAGGTCGGCCGCCCGTGGTTGCACTGCCCCGAATGCGGCGTCGCCTCCATTTCGCGCAACAGAGCGTTCATTTCCTCGGCGCGCATCACCCGGCCAGAGCGGACAGAGCCATGGCAGGCCATGCGCGACAGGATGGCTTCGATCCGTTCCTGCAACAGCCCGCTGCTGCCAAGGTCCGACAGTTCGTCCAAAATGTCGTGGATCAGAGCCTCTGCGTTGACCTCTCCAAGGATGGCGGGCGTCTCGCGCACCGCCACCGCGCCGTTGCCAAAGGGTTCGATGCGCAGGCCCATACGCTCCAGATCCTCGGCCCGTGCCAGCAACTGGGCCGCGTCATCCGCTGACAGGTCCACCACCTCGGGGATCAGCAGCCCCTGCGCGGGAACGCCCTTGTCGGCCATCTGCTTCTTGAGCTTTTCGTAGACCAACCGCTCATGCGCGGCGTGCTGGTCGACGATCACAATGCCGTCCTCGGTCTGGGCGATGATGTAATTCTCATGCACCTGCCCACGCGCCGCGCCAAGCGGATGGGAAAGCGGCGCGTCCACATCGGCATAGTGCGGGTCCGGAACGGATGGCGGCATGGTGTCCACTACGCGCCCGGAATAGCTGTCCCGGAAATCGGCAAAACCTGGCGCTTGCGCCGTGTAGCTGACCTGCCGCGCCCCCAGAGAGGGGCGATCCATCTGGTAAATGCGCGGCGTCTCTGGTGCCTCCGGCCGCATTGCGCCCAGAGTCGCGCCCGCCACCGTGGTGGAGGCGCGGTGCCCGGCCTCTGCCAGGGCATGCCGCAGGGCCGATACGATCAGCCCGCGCACCACACCCGGTTCGCGAAAGCGCACCTCGGATTTCGCCGGATGCACGTTCACGTCCACCCGGTGCGGATCAACATCCACGAACAAGGCCACCGCCGGGTGACGGTCACGCGACAGGAAATCCTGATAGGCCCCGCGCAGCGCCCCGATCAGCGTCTTGTCCTTGACCGGGCGGCCATTAACGAACAGGAACTGCGCCACCGCGGCGCCCCGGGAATATGTGGGCAGCGCTGCGTATCCGGTCAGCCGCACCTCTTCTCGTTCTGCGTCGATCGCCAGCGCGTTGTCGACAAATTCCGCCCCCATGATCCGGCCCAGCCGCCCACGCAGCGCGTCGAACAGATCGCCGGTTTCCGGCTCTACCCGAAAAGTGACGCGCTCTTGCCCCCCGCCCACGTCGCGCAGGGTGAAACCGACCGAGGGCTCCGCCATGGCCAGCCGTTTTACCGTGTCCGAGATCGCCTGCATCTCTGCCCGGTCCGAGCGCAGGAATTTCAGCCGCGCCGGGGTGGCAAAGAAAAGATCGCGCAGGGTGACCACCGTGCCGGCGTTCAGCGCGCAAGGTTTCACCGCGGACATCTGCCCGCCGGAAACCGTAATCTCTGCCGCCGCCTCGCCGCTTGCGCGGCTCTGCACGGTCAGGCGCCCCACGGCACCAAGAGAGGGCAATGCCTCTCCGCGAAAGCCGAAGGAGTGGATGTTCAGCAGATCCGTCCCGTCGATCTTTGAGGTGGCGTGCCGCGACAGGGCCAGCGGCAGGTCGTCGGTGCTCATCCCGCAACCGTCGTCGCTCACCCGGATGAGCGTCTTTCCGCCGTCGGCCACGTCGATCTGCACCCGCCGCGCTCCGGCATCTATGGCATTTTCGACAATTTCCTTCACCGCAGAGGCAGGGCGTTCCACCACCTCACCAGCGGCGATGCGGTTGATGGCAGCCTCATCCAACTGTCGGATTTGCGGGCGGATATTGCGGTCTACCGTGTTCATGACACAAGACTTAGCAGACCCACCTTGATTCTGAAAAGGGGTCCTGAAACGTGCAGGCTAACCGTTACAGATGCGTTCACGAAATACGACGAAGGTATCGAAATATTTGAACACGAGGAACCTTTTATTCGAAAGATTGTTGCGTTAATGATTGCAACAGTCAAATGAACGGAGTCAGACATGTTGGTTCCCTTGATCACCTTCGAAACCATCGCAGCACTGTATGGCGAGTGTTTCGCCCGGACGTTCTTTCGCCCGGTATCGGCCATCAAGAAATCCCGATAAATTTCTGCTCCCCGGCGCATAGCCGGGGAGGGGCCGACCGGCCCGTCCGATCCGCCGAACGCCATCACCGCCCGGCCCTCTCGTTTGTTGAACGTCCTCGTTTACGGTTAACCTGCCGTTTGCTGCGCTTCGCAACACGGTTCCGGGCACCCGGGAACAGATCCGTCTGCACCGCGTTGACATTCTGACATCAGAATACTTCAGCAGGACAAAGGACGAGATCACAGGATGTTCAAACGTCACAGCCCGTCTACCGGCCCCGGCTCCCCGGATGTCACCGGCTTTTACGACGTCGATACCGGCTCCATCATGTATGTGGCCGCAGATCCCGCGACCGGGCAGGCCGCGCTGATCGATGTTGTGCTGGACTTCGACCCAGCACATGCCCGCACCCGCACCGACAGTGCCCGCGAGGTGCTGGATTTCGTGCAGGCGGAGGGCCTGACAGTGGCCTGGGTGCTGGACACTCACCCCCACGCCGATCACCTCATGGCCTCGGCGTGGCTCAGGGAACAGACCGGCGCACCCAATGCCATCGGCGAAAAGGTGGGCGAGATCGCCTCGCTCTGGCGCGAAATCTACAACCTCCCGGACGCTTTTCAGCCCGACCGGGATTTTGACCACCTGTTTGCCGATGGCGACAGCTTTGAAATTGGTGAGTTGCCCGTGCGTGTGATGCTTTCCCCCGGTCACACGCTTGGCTCCATCACCTATGTGGTCGGCGACGCGGCCTTTGTGCATGACACCTTCATGCATGTCGATGCCGGAACTGCCCGCGCGGATTTTCCCGGAGGCTCCTCCGCCGATCTGTACCGATCGCTCATGCAGATCCTCGCTTTGCCGGACCAGACCCGCCTTTTCGTTGGCCATGACTATCCGCCGGTCAAAAACCGCGAAGACCCCGCATGGGAGGCGACGGTTGCCGACCATCGTGCCAACAATCCGCATGTCGGCGGCGGCACAACAGAGGCGGACTTTCGCAAGCTGCGCGATGAACGGGATGCCTCGCTCTCCCTGCCGGACCGGATGCTGTTCGCCTTGCAGGTCAACCTGCGCGCGGGACGGCTTGCCCCTGCAGAGCCGGACGGCCACAGTTATTTCAAGATCCCGGCCAACAAGTTCTGAGGACACCAATATGAAGACCGAAACAGTCGGAGACGCGATTTTCGAAACCTGGACAGTCGACGAAGTCGCCAAGGGAATAGCGGACAAATCCATCGTTCTGATCGATGTGCGCACGCCGCAGGAGTACATGTTCGAGCACATCGAAGGCGCGCTGCTGATGCCGATGGCCTTTTTCAAGGCGGACGCCCTGCCGGGACAATCCGACAAGCGGATCGTCTTTCACTGCGGATCCGGGGCGCGCTCTGAACGGGTGGCGCGGGCAGCCATCGATGCCGGGCTCCACCAGATTGCGCATATGGATGGCGGGTTCGGCGCGTGGAAAGCCGCCAAACAGGCTTATATCGGCACCAATATGGGCACTGGCGCGCCCCAGCGCGTGGGCTGAACCCGCAAGTAGGGGCCAAGGGCGGGTCTACACCCGCCCAATCAAGCGTGATCAGCCGGCCTGCATCAGGCCATCGGCCTTCAGTTTTTCATGTGCCTCATCAAGGCTCAGCCGCGCCCGCTCGATCAGGACGTCGATTTCTTCCTTAGAGATGACCAGGGGCGGTGAGATGATCATGCGGTCGCCGACATGGCGCATGATCAGGTTGTTCGCGAAGCAACGTTCCCGCGTGATGAACCCGGCGGTGCCTGCCTCGCCCGCAAACGGCGCGCGCGTCACCTTGTCAGGCGTTAGTGCGAGGCTTCCCATCATGCCGACAATTCTGACTTCTCCCACCAAGGGATGATCGGACAGGCTTTCGAAGCGTTCCTTCAGGTAGGGCGCGGTTTCATTGCGCACCTTTTCGACGATGCCCTCATCTTTGAGGATGCGCAGGTTTTCCAGCGCCACGGCACAGGCGACCGGGTGGCCGGAATAGGTGTAGCCGTGGTTGAACTCTGTATTCTCGATCACCTTGGCCACCTCGTCGCTGACGATGGAGGCTCCGATCGGCTGATAGCCCGAGGACAACCCCTTTGCGACGGTCATGATGTCGGGACGGATACCCATGGTCTGGCTGCCAAACCAGTTGCCGGTGCGGCCAAAACCGCAGATCACTTCATCCGCGATCAGCAGGATGCCGTATTTGTCGACAATCCGCTGAATCTCGGGCCAGTAGGTTTCCGGCGGAATAATCACACCGCCCGCGCCCTGCACCGGCTCCGCGATAAAGGCGGCGACCTTTTCCGGACCGATTTCGAGGATCGCCGTTTCCAACTGCTGCGCGCGCTCCAACCCGAACGCCTCGGGCGTGTGATACCCGCCCTCGGAGTACCAGTGCGGTTGGTCGATGTGGTGAATGCCCGGGATCGGCATGCCGCCCTGCGCGTGCATGCCCTTCATACCGCCAAGGCTGCCGGAGCCGACCGAAGACCCGTGATAGGCGTTCCAGCGCGAGATGATGACCTGACGTTCGGGCTGTCCCTTTTCGGCCCAGTAGGTGCGGACCATGCGCAGGTTGGTATCGTTCGCTTCTGATCCGGAGCCCGCGAAAAAGACGTGGTTCAAATCGCCTGGCGCCAGTTCCGCCAGTTTGGCTGCAAGGTTCAGCGCAGGCACATGCGTGGTCTGGAAGAAGGTGTTGTAGAACGGCAGTTCCTGCATCTGGCGATGCGCGGCATCTGCCAGTTCGGTCCGGCCATAGCCCACGTTCACGCACCACAGCCCCGCCATTCCATCGAGGATGCGATTGCCCTCGCTGTCGGTCAGCCAGCATCCGTCTGCGCGCGTGATCACCCGCGCCCCCTTTTCAGCCAGACCGGCGCCATGCGTGAAGGGATGCATGTGATGCGCGGCGTCCAATGCCTGCAGTTCTGCGGTGGGGGAATTGGGGGTGAGGATGGTCATCCGAAGGCTCCTGAAGCGGTCGCGTCGACAATATGATCAAATCATGGATTGTCAATCGAATCAGGGTGCCCGCACCCCGGCGAGAGCGTCCCATATCTGAGGGGGCCCTTCCGCAGAAAAGTCAGCGGCGACACCCGTGTAAACGCGGCAGAAAGTTCAAATGACCCGGCAAAGTGCGGCTCGTTCGCCGTATCAGAACAGCTCATTTTCGTTCCCACAAAGTACCGGGGCCGCGCACTTCTCTTTAGCGCCATTCACGGTGCGGCCTCTGCCTCCCCATCGGTCAGACTGCGCAGGATCATCTCCATCCCCTGCCCCACGTCCTCCTCGATTGCCTGCGCGGCGGCGGCGGCGTCCTGCGCCTGCAGAGCGGTCACCAGATCCTTGTGGCAGTCCTTCAAGTACCGCGTTCCCATCTGCCCGCAGACCACGCGCAGCGACGGCCCAAACCGCAGCCACAGCATGTTTGTCATGTCCTGCAGAATCGGCGCATCGGCGATGCTGTTCAATGCCTCGTGAAAGGCATGGTTTTCTCGCAGGTATCCCTCGATATCGCCGCGTGCGATTGCCCCGTCCAACCGATCATCGATCGACGACAACTGCATCACATCTTCGGGTCCGGCCCGTACGGCCGCGCGCCGCGCCAGCAAGGGTTCGATGGCCAGACGCGCCACGGTCAGTTCCTCGACAGCCTCCCTGCCCAGCACCGGCACCTGAATCCGTCGATTTCCCATGGCCTGCAACGCGCCCTCCGCGGTCAGCCGCCGGATCGCCTCTCGCACGGGTGTCATTCCGGCGTCCAACCGCTCGACCAGCCCCTGGATCGTAACGGGCTCTCCCGGTGCAAGAGCACCAAACAGAACCGCCTCGCGCAGCGCCCGGTAGACCTGTTCGTGCGCGGGCAAACCTGCCTGCGATCTTGGCTCTGCCACATTTGTCATCACCTGCCTCCCCTTTGCCCGCCAAGCAGGCGGCCTCTCTTGCACAGGCCCGCAGCCCGTGGAAACATCGCCCAAGTTGCATTGCAGCGCAACTTATGATCAAAAATTGGGGACGAGGCGCAAAAGACCCTCGCCACCAACGGGAGAACACCATGACCAAAACCCTTGTGACGATCACAGCGTCCCTTGCGCTGACGGCCGGACTGGCCACAGCCGAGGAGGTGCGGGTCTACAACTGGTCCGACTATATCGACGAAGGCCTGCTGGAAAAGTTCGAGCAGGAAACCGGCTATGAACTGGTCTACGACGTTTTCGACAGCAACGAGGTTCTGGAAACCAAGATGCTGGCGGGCGGCTCTGGCTATGATGTGGTTGTGCCCACCGGCACCTTCCTGCAACGCCAGATCATGGCGGGCGCATTCCAGCCGCTGGACAAGTCCAAGCTGCCGAACATGGACAACATGTGGGACGTGATCGCGGACCGGACGGCCAAGTATGACCCCGGAAACGAATATGCCATCAACTACATGTGGGGCACCACCGGCCTTGGCGTGAACGAGGCGAAGGTCAAAGAAATCCTTGGCGACGACGCACCGGTCACCTCCTGGGACCTGGTGTTCAAGCCCGAGAACGCGGAAAAGCTGGCCGCCTGCGGTATCCACATGCTGGACGCCCCGGCGGAAATGATCCCCGCGGCGCTGAACTACCTTGGCGAAGACCCCGACAGCCATGACCCGGACGTGATCGCACGCGCCGAAGAGGTGCTGCTGCCGATCCGCCCCCACATCCAGAAGTTCCACAGCTCGGAATACATCAATGCGCTGGCCAACGGTGACATCTGCGTGGCCATCGGCTGGTCCGGGGACGTGCTGCAGGCGCGTGATCGCGCCGCAGAGGCCGACAATGGTGTGGTCATCAGCTACTATGCGCCCGACGAAGGTGCGCAGATGTGGTTTGACCAGATGGCCATTCCGGTCGATGCGCCGAACCCCGACGGGGCCCATGCCTTCCTGAACTTCATCATGGATGCGCAGAACATGGCGGCGGCGTCGAACTACGTCTATTACGCCAACGGCAACAAGGCCTCGCAAGAGTTCCTCGAAGAGGACGTGATCGGCGATCCGGCGATTTACCCGACGCCTGCGGCGATGGACAACACCTTCACCACCACGCCCTATGATCCCAAGGTGCAGCGCGTCGTGACGCGCCTGTGGACCAAGATCAAATCCGGCACCTGATCTGAACAGCTTCCGCGCCGCCCCTGCGGCGCGGACCCCCAATTTGCGCGGTAGTACAACATGGCCGAACCCGTCTTTGCCCCGTGGAACGATCCGCAGGAAAAGCCGCTGATCCAGTTCAAGGGGGTGACCAAGCGCTTCGGCGATTTCACCGCCATCGATGATCTCACGCAGGACATCTACGAAAAGGAATTCTTTGCCCTGCTCGGCCCGTCCGGCTGTGGCAAGACCACCTTGATGCGGATGCTGGCGGGGTTCGAGGAACCGACCGAAGGCCAGATCCTGCTGGGCGGCGTCAATATCGGCCACGTCCCCCCGAACAAGCGTGCCGTGAACATGATGTTCCAGAGCTATGCTTTGTTCCCGCACCTGACAGTCTACGACAACATTGCCTTTGGCCTGCGGCGCGAAAAGAAGGGCAAGGAAGAGGTCGACGCGCGCGTCAAGGAGATGCTGCGCCTGACCCGACTTGACCGCTTTGCCAATCGCAAGCCGCACCAGATTTCCGGCGGTCAGCGGCAGCGCGTGGCGCTGGCCCGCTCACTGGCCAAGGCCCCCAAGCTGCTGCTGCTGGATGAACCGCTGGGCGCGCTGGACAAGAAACTGCGGGAGGAAACGCAGTTCGAACTGATGGACATTCAGGAAAAGACCGGCACCACCTTCATCATCGTGACCCACGATCAGGAAGAGGCCATGACAGTGGCCAGCCGCGTGGCCGTGATGGATGAGGGCAAGATCGTTCAGGTCGCCACCCCGGACGTGATCTACGAGGCGCCGAATTCGGTCTACGTGGCCGATTTCATCGGCGACGTGAACCTGATCCGCGGCATCGCCACCGCCCGCCCGGTCGCGGCCCCGGACCCGTCAGCACCAGCAGCGCCCCAACCACAGCCTGCACCCGCAACCGCAGCCGTCAAAGATACCACCGCCCCGGTAACGAAGGACCGCGCCCCGCAGCCCAACGACCTTGGCCGCGCTCTGCATGACCGTGTCCTTGCCCCGATCATCGGCAAGTGGATCGAGGATGAGCCAGCCCGTCTGCCTGCGCCCACAGAACAGGAAACCACCACCAGCGCACCCGCCGCACCTGCGGATGCCACCACGGCTCCGGCCGACATGCCTCCCGGCGGATTGTCCATCGACTGGGCAGAGGACCAAACGCCTCTTATCGCATCGAACGGAGACACACGCCTGTCCGGGCAGAAGGTCGTGCTGACCATGCGTCCGGAAAAGGTCAACATCTCCAAGGATCGTCCCGACGCGCCCAACGTGATGAAGGGCAAGGTGATCGACATTGCCTACCTCGGCAATATCTCCACCTACCACGTCGAAGTTGCAGGCGGCCTGATGATCAAGGCGCAGGCCGCGAACACGCGCCGCATCTCGCGGCGGGGCATCACATGGGAAGATGAGGTCTGGCTCAGCTTCACCACCACCGCCGGTGTCGTGCTGGAGGATAGCTGATGCGGCGCGCCGTCCTGATCGCCATTCCCTATCTCTGGCTGCTGGCGCTTTTCCTCGTCCCCTTCCTGATCGTCCTCAAAATCTCGCTGTCGGACGTGGCGCTGGCGCGCCCGCCTTACATGCCGCAATTGGATCTCGCCGCAGGTTGGGCCGGGATCCGCAGTTTCTTTGCCGAGCTTGATTTCGAGAATTTCGTCTGGCTGACAGAGGATGACCTCTACTGGAAGGCCTATCTCAGCTCCGCCAAGATTGCGGCCATTGCCACGCTGGTGACGCTGCTGGTGGGTTATCCCATCGCCTATGGCATGGCCCGTGCCCCGCAGGAATGGCGGCCGACGCTGCTGATGCTGGTGATCCTGCCGTTCTGGACCTCGTTCCTGATCCGCGTCTATGCATGGATCGGCATCCTGTCGAACGAAGGTGTGCTGAACCAGTTCCTGATGTGGTTGGGCGTGATCGGTGAGCCGCTGACCATCCTCAACACCAACTGGGCGGTCTATATCGGCATCGTCTACACCTACCTGCCCTTCATGATCCTGCCGATCTACTCGGCGCTGGAAAAGATGGACGAAAGCCTGCTGGAAGCCGCCGAAGACCTTGGCTGTTCGCGGTTCGCGGCCTTTTGGCTGGTAACGATCCCGCTCTCCCGGAACGGGATCATCGCGGGCTGTTTCCTTGTCCTGATTCCCACCATCGGTGAATTCGTGATCCCCTCTCTGCTGGGCGGGTCGGATACCCTGATGATCGGCAAGGTGCTGTGGGAGGAGTTCTTCTCCAACCGCGACTGGCCGGTGGCCTCGGCGGTGGCGGTGATCCTGCTGCTGTTGCTGATCATTCCCATCGTGCTGTTCCAAAGGTCCGAGGAAAAGGCACGGGAGGCGGGCAAATGAGGCGCTTCAGCTGGTTCAACGCCACCTCCCTCACCCTTGGCTTTGCCTTCCTCTACCTGCCGATGGTTCTGCTGGTGGTCTATTCCTTCAACGAAAGCCGCCTCGTCACGGTTTGGGCGGGTTTTTCGACCAAATGGTACGGGGAACTGCTGCAGAACGAGGAGTTCCTCGACGCCGCCTGGGTCACGCTGAAGGTTGCGTTCTTCTCCTCCACGATGGCCACGGTCCTTGGGACCATGGCCGCGCATGTTCTTGTGAATGGCGGCAAGTTTCGCGGGCGGACGCTGTTTTCCGGCATGATCTACGCACCGCTTGTCATGCCGGAGGTCATAACGGGCCTGTCGCTGCTGTTGCTGTTCATCGGCATCGGGCTGGACCGGGGCGTATTCACCGTGGTGCTGGCGCATACGACCTTTGCCATGTGCTATGTGTCGGTGGTCGTCTCTTCACGCCTCAGCAATTTCGACAGGTCGCTTGAAGAGGCGGCGCTGGATCTTGGCGCCTCCCCCCTGCAGGCCTTCATGCTGGTGACGCTGCCGATCATCGCGCCTGCCGTGATCTCTGGCTGGCTGCTGGCCTTTACGCTGTCGCTGGATGACCTCGTGATCGCCAGCTTTACCACCGGACCGGGGGCAACCACCCTGCCGATCAAGGTCTTTTCCGCCGTACGTCTGGGCGTCAGTCCAGAGATAAACGCGCTGTCGACCATCCTGATCGGGTTTATCACCGTAGGTGTGATCACCGCCTCGCTGGTGTCGAAACAGGGCGCCCTGCGCCGCGCGCGGGAAGAACAGGCAGCCGTCCGCGCGTGACCCGGATATTCGAACCTGCCGCCTACGGTCCGCAGGAGGCCTGTTTCTGGGCGGATACGGTTTCACCATTGGTCTGGCCCCAGCTTGAAGGCGCGCAGCGTGTCGATGTTGCGATCATCGGTGGGGGCTTCACCGGGTTGAATGCGGCCTTGGCGCTGGCCGAGGCCGGTGTCGATGTCCTGGTGTTGGAGGCAGAACACCCCGGCTGGGGCGCCTCCGGGCGGAATGGCGGGTTCTGCTGTCTGGGTGGGGCCAAGGCTTCCGACACCCTGCTGGCCCGCCGGTTCGGGCCAGAGGCACCTCAGGCTTGGCACGAGGCCGAAAAGGCCGCCGTGGCCCATGTAGACAGCTTGATCCAGCGACACAGCTGGGACGTGGACCGTCACTCGCAGGGGGAAACCCTGCTGGCCCATACGGCCCGACGGTTTGACGCCTTGCGCCGCGACGCCGAGGCGACTGGCAAGGCCTACGGCGTGACGCCCGAGATTCTGAACCGGACGGAATTGGCAACGCAGGGATTGGGCGGGCCGTGGTTCGGAGCCATGACCCTGCCCATCGGCTTTGCCCTCAATCCGCGCAAATACCATGCCGGTCTGGCCAAAGCCGTGGCAGCGACGGGCGCGCGGTTGCACGGCCAAACTCCGGTCACGGGGTTGAAGCGCGGCGGCGATGGTTGGCATCTGAGCACGCCCTGCGGATCAGTTCAGGCGAACAAGGTGGTTCTCGCCACCAATGGCTACAGCCATGAGGATCTGCCGCATTGGCTGCGCGCGCGCACCCTGCCCGCACAATCCAGCGTGATCGTCACCCGCCCGCTGACGCGGGCAGAGCAGGAGGCGGCAGGCTGGTGGTCGGCGCAGATGGCCTATGACACGCGGTTTCTGCTGCACTACTTTCGGCTGATGCCGGATGGCCGGTTTCTGTTCGGGATGCGCGGCGGGCTGAGGGCAACTGATCGTGCCCAACAGGCCATTTCCCGCCGGATCCGCGCCAATTTCGCAAGGCTCTTTCCGACGTGGCAGGAGGTCGAGATCACGCACGAATGGTCCGGCCTTGTCTGCCTGATGCGCAATCTGACGCCTTTTGTGGGCACGGTGCCCGGGCATGACGGGCTCTTCGCCGGTCTGGGCTTTCACGGCAATGGCGTCGCGATGGGGTCCTATGCCGGGTGTTTGCTGGCGGATCGGGTGCTGGGGCGTAGATCGGAAGGACCGGCACCGGACTGGCTGAGTACAGAGCCGCCGCGCTTTCCCTTGGGCCGCCATCGTCGCAGCCTGCTGACGCCAGCCTATCTATGGGCCGAAACCTTCGACGTTTGACAACAGTTCAACAAGCGAACCGCGTCTCACCCCTGCGGTGTCATGTTTGGACGCGCCTTGCCGCGTTCCAGACCCAGCTTGCGTTCGCGCCAGATGATGATCCCACCCGCCAGAACCACCAATGCAGAGCCGCTCAACACCATCGGCGTCGGGACTTCTTCGAAGAACCAGTAGCCGAAGAGGATCGCAAAGAGGATCGAGGCATAATCAAACGGCGCGACAACGGCCGCTTCGGCATAGCGATACGCCGACGTCAGCATGATCTGCGCCACCCCGCCAATCAGTCCCGCCGCGATCAGCATGCCGATGACGGATGGTGACGGCCAGACCCACCACGGGATGGTCAGCAAGGAAAACAACGTGGCTGTGAGCGAGAAATAGAACACGATGGCCGAGGTCTGCTCGACCGCAACCATGCGGCGGATCTGGATCTGTGCCAGCGCCCGCATCACCGCCGAGGCCATCACCAGCGCAACGCCCAGGGTGGCCGATCCGCCCACGTCGTCCAATGTCAGACGCGGCCATAGAACGACCGTCACCCCGATCAGACCCAGCAAGACCGCCGACATCCGGAACAACCGCAGACGTTCGCCCAACAGAACTGCCGCCAAAAGCACCGTCATCAAGGGCGCGGCGTAGCCAAGGGCCGTGACCTCTGGCAATGGCAATAGCCCCAGCGCCGCAAATCCGCAGCCCATCGCCGTAACGCCAATGAGACCCCGCCAGACATGCAGCAAGGGGCGCTCGGCCTTCAACCCGGTGTCAAGATCGCCGCGCATCGCCAGCCATCCAACGATGATCGGCATGGCAAAGAACGAGCGAAAGAACACCGCCTCTCCGGTTGGCACATGGGCCGAACTCGCCTTGATCAGCGAGGCCATGACAGTGAACAAAACGACAGAAAACAGCTTTAGCGCGATGCCACGCAGCGGGGACATGTGTGCTCCTTCGGGAATGACGCGAGATTGGCCCGCGACGGCCCAAAGGTCAATGTCCCTTACTCACCTGCTGTCGCGGCAATGCTGGCGAAAGGCCCGTTTCAAAAGGTTCAATTCCGCCCGCAACAACGCCACTTCGGCGCGGATGTCATCGTCCAGCGCCTCTCCGGCGATCACGCAAAAGCTCTGCAATACCGTTTCGTCGCGTCCGTCCCGGATCATCACGGTCCGCACGCCATCGCCCAGCACCTCAACCGGCACCGGCACCTCGACCACCCAACGTCCCGTTTCGGAGGTGTCGGAAACGGTCACGCCCGCAATGGGCCGGGTTTCGCAACTGGCATTGATTTCCGGCATGGTCTCAATGCCGGGCGTTGCCACCAGTAATCCTTCCCACAGGCCATCGCGGAACCGGGTCTTGGTCAGTGTGAAATCGCTCATGCTCGGTCTTTCCGGGTCACATGGCCGCCCGTTTGCGGCGGCTGAAGGTCAGGTCGCGCAGGATCACCTCGTTCATGCGCGGACCTTCGAAAATCAGGTCCAGCCACAACTTCTCGATCCGCTTTTCGTTCAGGCGGGTATAGGCCAGATCAAATTCCACGAAGATCTGCTCCTGATGCAGGGGGATTTCGCGCACCACCTGTTCGGTGTTGGGGCCGTGCCGGATGTTCAGACGTGCGAACATTTCCAGCGGCACCTCCATTTCCACGATGGTGTCCAGCCGGATCAGATGCTGCCGCGTCAGCCCCTGCACCGCCGCCGGGGGCAATTCCAGCGCAAGGGACAGGTAGGATCCGCGAAACTCGAACACATCCAATTGAAGGCCAAAGGCGGCAAGGTCTTTTTCGCGAGTATTGCGGATTTGCCGAAGGGTCATCTCGCTGCGCGGACAGTCATGGAACAGGGTCGCCTCCTGTCCCAGCTGGACCTTGTTGGTAATCGCGGCGCGGCCCGAAACCGGCAGCGGCCCGCTCCAGATTTCGGGGCGCCATGCCCAATCGGCGTCAGCCGGGCGGGGAAAGGCCTGATTTCCGATCAGGGGCAGGGCCAGCCGCATGTCAGCGACGTGGATCAAGTGATCCAGATGCGCTTTCAGACGGCGGGCCATGGTGCGTTGGCGGCGCAATATCGGCAGGTCGGTCTCCCCTGCCGAACGGGCAAGATCGGCCCAGCGACGCAGTCCCGCCGACTGTACCGCCTTGCCAATCACGCTGCGCATGTCGTTGCCCATTTGCCCCCCAGATCATCGCCCATAGCTTGCGTCACCCAAGCCGTTGGAGCCCGGGTCTGTTTCTATGTGAGAAACTATAATTGCAAACTTTAATTATTGAACAAGCGACCGAGGAATCCGCCGGTTTGGATCGGGCGTCTGGGCTGAGAGGCGCTGCGTTGCGGGCTGGCGCTGTTGCGGGCGATCGCGTCTTTGACACGGCCAAGCATCTCTGCCCCGCCAGAGTCGGCCAGATTGCTTCCCTTTGGTGCATAAAGGGCAAGCCCGACCAGTCGCTCTCCCTGCAGGAAGGCCCCACGCCAATAGCGGGTATCGGCACCTTCGAACATCACGTTGCTGCCGGAGTCGAGATGCGCACTGACCCGATCACGGGCGATATTCCAATCCAGCAAGGTGGCCTCCGACGCGAGGGCCAGCGCCTGCGGCGTCGGGAGATCCCCGGTATCGCCACGGGGCCCCACGGTCACGGTCACAAGCATCGGTGACACGTGCGCCCCCGTCTTGCCGCCGTTCAGGATATGACAGGAGGCGATAACGGCAAAACCGCGCTCGGGGCCTGCCCGCTTGGTTTGGGGATCGATGCAATAGCCGTCTGGCCCGGCCACGATCACGTCTCCGCCCGCAAGACCGGCTTTCTTCAGGGGCGCCTTGGGAGTCTCGCTAGACTGGTCCGGGCGCGCAAAGAAGGCTGCGAGCCCCTTTCGAGCCCGGGCCTCGGCGGCCCCGGCGTCGGGTTTGGTGCCAGACTGGGGGGCCTGACACCCCGCCAGTACCAGTGCCGTGGCGGCACTGAGGATCAGTCGCGCCGCCACCATCGCTTAGAGGTCCGCGTAGACGTGCTTTTCCTCGGCCCCGCCCGGATGGGTCACGGCACCGCGATAGGTCTCACCCACCAGTTGCGCATACTTCCACAGCGCGCCGGAGGCATAGATCGTATCCCGCGGGCCTTTCCAGTTTTCCTTGCGCGCGGCCATTTCCTCTTCGGTCAGGTCGACACTGATTTCACCCTTGATGGCATCGATGGTGATTACGTCGCCATCCTGAATCAGGGCGATCGGTCCGCAGGCCGCCGTCTCGGGACCAACATGGCCGACGCAGAAACCACGCGTCGCGCCAGAGAAACGGCCGTCGGTTATAAGCGCCACCTTCTTGCCCATGCCCTGACCGGACAGCGCCGCCGTGGTCGCCAGCATTTCGCGCATACCCGGGCCGCTTGCCGGGCCTTCGTTGCGGATCACGATGACCTCGCCTTCCTTGTAGGCCCGTGCCTTTACAGCCTCAAAGGCGTCTTCCTCGCACTCAAACACACGCGCCGGGCCGGAAAAGACCTGTTCTTCCGGGCTCATACCCGCAACCTTCACGATGGCACCCTGCGGCGCCAGATTGCCCTTCAGGCCGACAACGCCGCCGGTCTTGGTGATCGGGGTCTCGATCGGGTAGATCACCTTGCCATCCGCTTCCCGCTCGATCATGTCCAGTTCTTCGCCGATGGCGCGGCCCGAGGCGGTCATGCAATCCTCATGAATCAGGCCCGCCTTACGCAGTTCCTTCATCACAACCGGAACGCCGCCGACCTCGTAAAGGTCCTTGGCTACATACTGACCACCGGGTTTGAGATCGACGAAATAAGGCGTGTCCTTGAAGATCTCGCAAACGTCGTCGAGGAAGAACTCCAGCCCGGCTTCATGGGCAATGGCCGGTAGGTGCAGACCGGCGTTGGTCGAGCCGCCGGTGCAAGCCACGACACGCGCTGCGTTCTCCAAGCTTTTCAGCGTCACCACATCCCGCGCACGAATGGACTTTTCCAGCAGGTTCATGACCGCGATGCCAGAGGCGGTCGCGTATTGGTCCCGGCTTTCATAAGGCGCGGGCGCTCCGGCCGAATTCATCAGCGCGAGGCCGATTGCCTCGGACACGCAGGCCATGGTGTTCGCGGTGAACTGACCGCCGCAGGCGCCGGCCGAAGGGCAGGCGACCTTTTCCAGCGCGCTCAACTCTTCGTCGGAATTCGCGCCCGCCTGGTGTCGGCCAACCGCCTCGAACACATCTTGGACAGTCACGTCCTTGCCCTTGAACCGGCCCGGCATGATCGACCCGCCATAGATGAAGACCGACGGCACGTTCAGACGCACCATAGCCATCATCATCCCCGGCAGCGACTTGTCGCACCCCGCCAGACCGACGATGGCGTCATAGCAATGGCCGCGCATGGTCAATTCAACGGTGTCGGCAATCGCCTCACGCGAGGCCAGCGAAGAACGCATACCTTCGTGACCCATGGCGATGCCGTCGGTCACGGTGATTGTGGTGAATTCACGCGGCGTGCCGGAGGCTTCCTTGACGCCCAGCTTGACCGCCTGCGCCTGCCGGTTGAGGGAAATATTGCAGGGCGCGGCCTCATTCCAGCAGGTCGCCACGCCGATCAGCGGCTGGTGGATCTCCGCCTCACTCATGCCCATCGCGTAATAATAGGACCGGTGCGGCGCGCGCTCGGGCCCCTCGGTCACATGGCGGCTGGGAAGTTTCGTTTTGTCGAATGGACGCTTGAGCATCTGCGTGGCTCCTCCCGGGGAATGGCTTTTCCTTGGAATAGCGAAGGGTTTCAGGCGGCACAAGCGTCAAGCGCCGGATGGTATACCGTTTCACAATGCCGGGCGCGGCCACGCGTTTCCCATGACCCGGTCCTACTGCGCGATTGCCGGTGGGACGGCGGGCGGGGCGATTTTCAGCTTGCTGAAAGAGCGGCGCCCCGGCGTCATCCGCTGCCGATGAGCGCCCCGGCAGCAAAGACCAACGCCCCGCCGAGCACCACCTGGAAAGTCGCGCGCAAAAAGGGCGTTTCCATGAACTTGTTCTGAATCCACGCAATGGCCCAAAGCTCGATGAAAACAACGATCAGGGCGATGGTCGTCGCGGTCCAGAAATGTGGGATCAGATAGGGCAGCGCATGGCCCAGACCGCCGAGCGTCGTCATCACGCCAGAGGCGATGCCGCGCTTGAACGGCGACCCCCGTCCGGACAGCGCCCCATCGTCCGAGGCGGCCTCGGTAAAGCCCATCGAGATCCCGGCCCCGACACTGGCCGCCAGACCGACAAGGAAGGTGGTCCAGGGGTCATGGGTGGCAAAGGCTGTGGCAAAGATCGGCGCGAGCGTCGACACAGACCCATCCATCAGCCCCGCAAGACCGGGCTGCACCCAAGTCAGCAGGAACTGGCGTTTTGCACGGTCATCTTCATTGTCCCGCGCTTCTTCGCCCAGGTGCTTTTCTTCCAGCTCATGCGCTGCGCCTTGATGCTGAGCCTCCATCGCAGCCAGATCGCCCAGCAGTTTTCGGGTGTCCGCGTCCTGCGTGTTCTGCGCCGCCATCAGGTAAAAGCGTTCGGCACTGCGCTCCATGTTCTCCGCTTCTTCGCGGATCCGGTCCAGCGACAGGTTCTCGGTCAACCAAACCGGCTTGCGCGCATAAAAGCCCGCCACGTGCTCACGCCGTATCAGCGGAATGACATTGCCGAACCGCCGTGTATGCATGTCGATCAACGCCCGGCGGTGCGCGTCTTCTTCCTCGGCCATGCCGTCGAACACCGCCGCAGTGTCCGGGTATTCCGTCCGCAGACGTTCGGCGAAACTGCGATAGATACGGGCGTCGTCCTCTTCGGAGGAGATCGCCAGCGCAAGCACCTCTTGTTCGCTCAGGTCGCGGAACTGCCGCCGATAGCCAAGGTTGAGCATGGTCATCCCCGTTTTAGAACACTTCTAAACTGCTGTTCTTTAAGTACCCTCAAGTCCGGTTTTCCGACATTGCCCAATCTGCCGCAGGCGGAAAGTCTGGACTTGCACATTGCACTTTGCTTTCTATGATTGAACTGAACGGTTCAGTTTAAATTGCTAGAGAATCCCATGACCCGCATCATTCTAGCCCTCGCCACGGCAACCGCCCTTATGTCCACACAGGCGCAGGCCTTTATCACTCCGGACTTCACACCGAACCTCAGTTTCCCAACGCCCAGCCCGCAGCCCGATTTGTCGACCAAAGGATGCAACACATCCACAGAGTGCAAGTGACCTAACGCGACCCTTCCTTGCTCAAACTGAACTGATCGGTTTATGGTTGATGTCGCAAGGAGACCGCAATGACCACAGAGTCACTCGTCCGGAAGGGGCGCAAATTCGATCAGGTGCTGGAAGGCGCGCGCGAAATTTTCCTGCGCGACGGTTTCGAAGGCGCCAGCGTCGATGAAATTGCCCGCCAATCCGGCGTCTCCAAGGCGACCCTTTACAGCTATTTCCCGGACAAGCGTCTCTTGTTCATCGAGGTCGCCACCGACCAGTGCCGGCATCAGGCGGACGAAGCGGTGCTGGCAATCGACCAGCGTCAGTCGCCGCGTGAGGTTCTTGGACAGGCCGGGCGCAAATTCCTCGACTTCATCTATTCGGACCTCGGCCAGCGCATCTTCAAGATCTGCGTGGCGGAATCCGAGCGGTTCCCCGAGCTGGGCCGCCAGTTCTACCAAAGCGGCCCGATGATCATGCGCCGGGTCATGACCGATTACCTGCGCGCCGCCTGCGACCGGGGAGAACTGACCATCCCGGATATCGACCTTGCCTCGGACCAGTTTGCCGAACTCTGCAAGGCCGATCTCTGGCCCAAGGCGGTCTTTGGAATTCAGGACAAGTTTTCCGAGGCCGAAATTTCCCGCGTGGTGGATGGCGCTGTCGACACCTTCATGGCACGTTACGGCGCATAAGCGCGCCACCCCCACGGCCGCCCCTGTGGAGTGAACATGAAGACCCTATCCGAAAACAAATGCTTTGGCGGTGTCCAAGGTGTGTACGCACACGACTCCGCCGCCTGTTCCTGTGAAATGACCTTTGGCCTGTTCCTGCCCGAAGAGGCGGCGCACGTCCCGGTGCCCGTGTTGTGGTATCTCTCGGGCCTGACCTGCACGCACGAAAACGCCATGATCAAGGCCGGCGCACAGTCCTGGGCCGCAGAACAGGGCATTGCACTGATCTTTCCCGACACCTCGCCGCGCGGCGAGGACGTGGCCGACGACGAGGCCTATGACCTTGGCAAGGGTGCCGGGTTCTATGTCAACGCCACGCAGACGCCTTGGGCCCCGCACTTCCGCATGTGGGACTATGTGGCCGAAGAACTGCCCGCACTGGTGGGTGAAAACTTTGCGCTGGACATGGATCGTCAGGCCATCACCGGGCATTCCATGGGTGGTCACGGCGCGCTGACGCTGGCGATGAACCTCCCCGGCAGATTTGCCTCTGTGTCTGCCTTTGCCCCCATCGCGAATCCGACGGCGTCCGACTGGGGCCGCAAGCAGCTCTCGGCATACCTTGGCGATGATGAATCCACATGGGCCAAACATGATTCCTCGCTGCGGATGCGCGAGACAGGATTTGACGGGCCGGTTCTGATCGATCAGGGCGCGAACGATCAATTCCTCGATCTGCTGAAACCCGAGGCGCTGGCAGAGGCGATGGCGGCGCGGCGTCAAGACGGGATCTTCCGGATGCAGAAAGGCTATGACCACAGCTACTTCTTCGTCTCGACCTTCATGGAAGATCACGTCGCTTTCCACGCGGAGGCTCTGCATGCCTGATCCGGGCGTGGGTGCATGACATGACCCTATACGTTGATGCCGATGCCTGCCCGGTCAAGGCCGAGTGCGAAACGGTGGCCACCCGCCACCGTCTGCCGATGGTGCTGGTCGCCAACGGTGGGTTGCGCCCGCCGCGCAATCCTCTGGTCACGCTGAAAATTGTCGCCGAAGGTCCCGATGAGGCGGACAAGTGGATCGCAGACAATGCGGGCCCCGGCGACGTGGTGATCACCGCCGATATCCCGCTGGCTGCGAAATGCGTCGCGGCGGGTGCGCTGGTGCTGCGCCATGACGGCAGCGCCCTGACAGAGGCCAACATCGGCCAGCAGCTTGCCATGCGCGATCTCATGTCCGATCTGCGCGCCGCTGATCCCTTTCGGCAGGGCTCTGGCAAGGGGTTTACAAAGGCCGACCGCAGCCGTTTCCTCGACGCTTTGGAACGGGCGCTGCGACAGGCGGCGAAAGAGACGAAATGACCGTACAGGCAGTGATCTTCGACATCGGCAACGTCCTGATCGAATGGCAACCGGAACGCTATTACGACGCGAAAATCGGCGAGGACCGCCGCCGCGCCATGTTCGCCGAACTCGACCTGCACGGCATGAACGACATCATCGACCGCGGCGGCGATTTCCGACAGACCGTCTATGACTGGGCACAGAAAACCCCCGCCTGGGCCGCAGAAATCCGGCTCTGGCACGATGACTGGCTGGAAATGGCGAAACCCGCGATCCCCCGATCTGTCCGCCTGCTGCGGGCATTGCGCGCCAAGGGGCACGCGGTCCACGCGCTGACCAACTTCGGCATCGGCACATGGACCATCGCCACCCCGGCCTATGATTTCCTGAACGAATTCGACCACGCCTTTGTCAGCGGCCACATGGGCGTCATCAAGCCAGAGGCGCGCATCTACGAAATGGTCGAGGAGCATCTTGGCCTGCCGGGAGAGGCGCTGCTCTTTGCCGACGACCGCGCCGACAACATCGCCGCGGCAGAGGCGCGCGGCTGGAATGGGCATCTCTTCACCGGGCCGGACGGCTGGGCGGATCGGCTGGTCGCAGAGGGCCTGTTGACCGAAAGCGAGGCGCGATGACCACCATCATCCCCTTTGACGAAGGTGAGAAACACCTGGACTGGATTGCCCTGACCCGCGCCTTCGATGCGGGCCACCAGCGCCCCAAGGCGGAAATCGAGGATGTCTTTCTCTACCGCGGCGATGACACCCTGCTCAATCGGTCTGCATGGATCGACGGGCTGGGCATCGCGGTCAAGGCCGCCACGGTCTTCCCGGGCAACCCGGCCAGGGGCCTGCCGATGATCGGCGGTGCCGTGAACCTGTTCGACGACTGGGATGGCAGCCTGTCAGCTGTGGTCGACTTCCACCTTGTCACCAAGTGGAAGACCGCGGGCGACAGTCTCTGCGCGGCGCTCAAACTCGCCCGACCGGACAGCCGCAAGATCCTGATCGTCGGCGCAGGCACCGTTGGCGCCTCGCTGATCGAGGCCTATTCGGCGGGCTTCCCCAAGGCCGAATTCACCGTCTGGAATCGCACTCCCGACAAGGCCCGCGCCTTTGCCAATGAACGCGGGATCAAATGGGCCGAAGATCTGGAACAGGCCGTGCGGGATGCAGATATCGTCAGCTCCGCCACCATGTCGACCGACCCGGTCCTGAAAGGCGATTGGTTTCAGCCCGGCCAGCACATCGACCTCATTGGCGCTTATCGCCCCGACATGAGAGAGGCTGACGACACAGCCATCCAACGCTGCCGCCTCTTCGTGGACAGCTTCGACACCACTGTTGGCCATATCGGAGAGCTGAAAATCCCTATCGCCAATGGGGTGATCACAAGTGATGACATCATCGCCGACTATTACGCCCCCGGCCGGTTTCGGCGGCAGAACGACGATGAAATCACCCTGTTCAAGAATGGCGGCGGCGCGCATCTGGACCTGATGTGCGCGCGCTACATCCTCGACGCCTGGCGGGCGGCATGACCTTTCTTGGCGGCGCATTGACCCTGGCTGGTCTCTCCGCCACCGCCCTACCCGGATATCTCGAATATCGGCGCAAACCCATCGCCGCCCTCCGCGACAAGGCGACCGGCGCATTCGCCGATCTGTCGCAAGGAAAGACGCATTACCGATGGTCCGGGCCAAAAGAGGCACCCGTGGCGCTGTGCATCCACGGGCTGACGACGCCTTCATTCGTCTGGGAGGGGCTGACCCCTCATCTGCTCACCGCTGGCTATCGGGTCCTGACCTATGATCTGTACGGACGCGGGTTTTCGGATGCGCCATGCGCCCGCAACACGGCGCAATTCTTTACCCGGCAGTTGCGCGATCTGCTGGACCATCAGGGCGTGGACGCTCCTGTGACCCTGATCGGCTATTCCATGGGCGGCGCCATCGCCGCCAGCTTTGCCGCGGCACACCCCGAACGCACAGAACGCGTCATACTGATTGCTCCGGCCGGGATGGGACACGACCTCGGGCAGCTGGCCCGCTTCACACGCGACGTGCCGCTGCTGGGCGACTGGGCTTTTCACCTCGGTTACCCGTCGCAACTGCGCACGGGGATCGAGGCCGAACGCGACCAGCCCGGATCGGTGGAGAACATCGCCGACAGGCAACTCGCGCAACTCGACCGGCGCGGCTACCTGCGCTCTGTCCTTTCCTCCCTGCGCGGCCAGCTTGGTCGCCCGCTGGAGGTTGAGCATCGCCGGATTGCCGCCAACGGCACGCCAGTCACGGCCATCTGGGGCCGCGAGGACCGCACCATCCCGATCCGCGCCAAGGACACCCTCGCCCTGTGGAACCGCAATGCCCGACAAGAGGTCATCGACAGCGCGGGCCACGGCCTGCCATACACCCATACGCGCCAACTGGCGCAGGCCATCGCCCGGATGAACTGATCCCGTCCTTCTTTGAGCTTTCAAATACCTCGGGAAAGTCGACCGCAAGGAGACGGGGGCAGAGCCCCCTTGCCCTACGCCGCCACAGCCACAGGGCCGGTCCGGTTTTCGCGGATCGGCAGATGCACCAGCGCGCTCAGCGCACCGACACCCACGCCGATCCACCAGACCAGCGTGTAATCGCCGGAGATGTCATACAGACGCCCGCCCAGCCAAACCCCCATGAAGCCGCCGATCTGGTGGCTGAGGAACACCACGCCATACAGTGTTCCCATGTAGCGCAGCCCGTAGAGATGCGCGACAAGGCCTGAGGTCAGCGGCACCGTCGCCAGCCAGAGCGACCCCATGACCGCCGAGAACACCAACACGCTGCCCGGCGTGATCGGCAACAAGATGAACACCGCCGCCGCGACGGTCCGCGCGGTGTAAATCAGCGCCAAGAGATATTTTTTGGAAAACCGGCTGCCCAGCCACCCCGCGGTCAGCGTCCCGGCGATGTTGAACACCCCGATCAGCGCGATGGAAAACGCCCCCAGTGCAGAGGTCGTCGTCACCCCGATGGAATGCAGCACCCCGCCTGCCATGATCGGTCCGCACATCTCTGTCACGAAAGCCGGGAAATGCGCCGTGACAAAGGCAAGCTGATAGCCGCAGGAAAAGAACCCGATGAAGATCAGCGAAAACGACGGATCACGGAACGCACGGCCGAGGATCACGCCCATGCTCTCTTCCAGTTCCATCTTTGTCGCGACAGGCGCGCGCATGGCCGGCAGGGTCAACAGCACCGACAGAACCGCCGCCGCGAAGATGAAGAACACCATTTGCCAGCTCATGATGGACAGCAGCGCCTCGGCCACGGGGGCGCCGATGATCTGGCCGGAACTGCCTGCCGCCGTGGCAATGGCCAATGACATGGACCGGTTTTGATCGCTGGAGGCGCGCCCGACCACCGCAAGGATCACGCCAAACCCGGTGCCTGCGATGCCAAAGCCCACAAGCACCTCAAGCGCCTGCATGGTGAAGGGATCAGTGGCGAACCCCGACAGCACCAACCCGACGGCATAGAGAACCGCGCCAAGTACGATGGCCAGCCGATCCCCCAACCGTTCGGCAAAGGCACCGAACAGCGGCTGACCAATGCCCCAAGCAAGGTTCTGGATCGCGATGGCAAGGCTGAATTCCGCCCGTGCCCAGCCGAATTCCTCGGCAATGGGGATCTGGAACACGCCAAAGCTGGCGCGCACGGCAAAGGTCACCATGATGATGACACAGCCGGTGATCAGGACCGGATTGAACAGAGACGCACGCGCGGACATGGAACAAGCTCCTGACAGAACGCGCAGTTTCTGCCCTCTTGGACCATGATCGTCAAACGCGAATACATGATGTTTCAGCTCAGTTTTATTTATGCGTCGCCGCGCCAAGTCTTGGTACGCGTCCCGCCCATGAGGTGATCCAAGACCAGTTCGGCACGCCTTGTCGGATCATCCTCTTCCTCGGCAATCCTTGCCAGCGCCTTGCTGCGCGCAACTGCGGGCGTGTCCTCGAATGAAAAACCGACGTCGCCCTCGGCCTCGCAGAAACTGGGCAGGCGCAGCAGCGGCGACAGATCGGAAACCTGTGTTTCGGTTATATCCAGAATGGCCAGTTCTGGCAGGTCCGCCAGCGGCGAAAGGTCCGTCACCTCTGTGCGGCGAAGTGAAAGCGTCTGCAGCCCCTTGCAGCTTGCCAGCGGCGACAGATCCGTGACCTTGGTGCCGTTCAACCACAGGTCCTTTAGCCGCGTCAGCCCCGCCAGCGGTGACAGATCCGCAACTGGCGATCCTTCCAGATACAGGTTGCGCAGCCTGCGCATCCCGGAAAGGGGTGAAAGGTCAGTGACCCGTGTCATGCGCAGGTCAAGCTTTTCTATCTGTGTGAGCGGCGCCAGCGGCTGCAGATCAGCGATCTGCGTTCCCTCCAGATCCAGCCACGTCATCCAATCCAATCGTCCGATCTCTGGCGGAAGCCGACGCAACGGTCCCGGATGTTCCAGGTACAGAAAGGACAGCCCCTCGCCGCGGTGCAGCTTGACCGATTGGATGATGTCCCGCACCTCGGCGTCCAATTCTGCGTCGTTTCCGCCCTGCGCCATGCACCCTCGCAAATTGCCCGCCGGACAGACTGGCATGCCGCCAAGGCCCGTTCAAGCGCCCGACTGCAAGCTTGCTCTACACAACGGTCCACGCATTCGGTATGCGAAGGCATGCCAAGCGTCACAGACCTCTACAAAACCCGAGTCGCCGAAGGCCGGATCAAGCCGGATCCGGCGCAGCAAGCCGTGCTGCCAGAACTGGAGCGCCTGCGTGCGGACCTTTCACAGCCGGTGAAACGCGGCTTTTTCCGGCGCAGCGTCGAGGCGCCCAAGGGGCTGTATCTCTGGGGCGGGGTCGGGCGCGGCAAGTCGATGGTCATGGACCTGTTCGTCGAAACGTTGGAAGTACCCGCCCGCCGCGTGCACTTCCACGCCTTCATGCAGGAAATTCAGACCGAGATTCACCGCCTGCGCAAGGACGGCGTCGAAGATCCGATCAAGCCGGTTGCCAAATCGGTCAGCGACGCGGTGCGCATCCTCGCCTTTGACGAGATGCAGATCACCGATATCGCCGACGCCATGATCGTCGGGCGGCTGTTCGAAAACCTGTTCGAGGCTGGCACCACCGTGATCACCACGTCGAACCGGGTGCCGGATGACCTCTACAAGGACGGGTTGAACCGGCAGTTGTTCCTGCCCTTCATCGCATTGCTGAAAGAGCGGATGGAGGTGCGCGAACTGGCCTCTGACCGCGATCACCGGCAGGATCGGCTGGCCGGGGCCAAGGTCTTTTTCACGCCCGCCAATGCCGAAGCCCGGGCCGAGCTCGACGCCCTGTGGGAAGAACTGACCCACGGATTGGAAGAAACGCTGACCCTGCACGTCAAGGGCCGCGAGGTCGAACTGCCGCGCTATCACAACGGTGTGGCGCGGGCCTCTTTCTTTGATCTTTGCGGGCGGATGCTGGGCCCGGCGGATTACCTCAAGCTGGCCGATAGTGTCCGCGTGCTGATCATGGAAAACATCCCACAACTTTCGCGGCACAACTTCAACGAGGCCAAGCGCTTTGTCACCCTGATCGACGCGCTGTACGAGGCAAGGGTCAAACTTGTCGCCTCTGCCGCCGCGGAGCCAGAGATGCTGTATGTCGAAGGGTCGGGCAGTTTCGAATTCGAACGCACCGCGTCGCGCCTGCGCGAAATGCAATCGGCAGACTGGGCATTGTAAGGGCCCAACAGCACAGGACAAAAAAAGAAGGGGCCGGAAGAACCGGCCCCAGTTTTATGCTCGTTGCTTGCCTGTTGATTATTCAGAGCACCGGGATGGCCAGTTTTTGGCCAATCCGGATCTTGTCCGGGGCGCTGATCTTGTCGCGGTTCGCATCGAAGATCACCGTGTACCGAAGTGTGTCGCCGTAGTAGCGATAGGAAATTGCCGCCAGACTGTCGCCCGGCTGCACAATGTAGGTTTCAGTCTGGCCGGATGACCGCACGCGCGGCGGCGAGGCCACAACTGCCGATGGCGCCACGCCCACCGATCGCTGCACCAGTGATCGCTGCACCAGTGATCGCTGCACCAGTGATGCCAGTAATGTCGTCGTATCGACCTTGCCGTTGGAGGTGATCAGCGCTTCGTGCACCACCAATTGCCCGGAGTCGCGGGCCTCGTTCAGCACGGCGTCCAGATAGGCGTCCGACTGCCCTGCGCGCAGGGATTGCGCCACCAGCGCCCGAAGGCGGCCCTGTGCCGTCCCGCTGTCACCGATCGTCGCGCCGGACAATTTGCTCAGCACGCCCTGTGTCATGGTTAGCAGGGCGGCGTCTTCGGCCCCGCGGGACGAAAACCGGTTCAACTCCGCAACGATGGCTCTGGTCGTCTGCGCCAGATCCCCGTCCTGAGGTTGCTGTGAAGCCTTGATAGCCGCCGTGATTGCCAGTGCCGGATTGTCCTGCGCGTCGGCCCTGAAGCGCTCCGCAGGCTGTTGCGGCTCCCGCACAAGCGCCGCCAGAACGCTGGAAACATCAGCATTCACCCGGGGAGCTACGTCAGGAGAGGCGGTTCGGGAAAAGGAATCCGGCGTTGCGGCAGCACGGGTCACGGCTGTCGGGGCGGCAGCGCCCGCCATGCTGTCCCGCGCCTGTCTGGAACCGGGCTGAAGGACAATCAGCGCGGTCGAAATGCCGAGGAAGGCCACTCCCATCAGGATCATCCGAATCACCCTGTCTGCCTCCCTTTCCCGTCCCGCGTCACGCCGGCACCTTCACGGTCAGCCCCAACAGCAGCCAAACCTGCATGCCGCCCCGATAATAGAGAATCTTTTCAGGTGGATAGCCTGCATCAGTCAGGTTGCGGATCGCCTGCGGGCCATGATCGCACCACGGCCCGTTGCAAAACATCAGCAGGTCCAGCGCATTACTGAAATCCCAGCCCGCACCATCCCTGACCCCGCCCAGGGCCTCGATGATCTGGTCGCGGTAGGGGTTGCTGGCCTCAAGGGTGGGATAAGGCACGTTTACCGACCCGGGGATCGTTCCCTTTTGGAACCAATCCGGCATGCGGCTGTCGATCAGCAGGCCCTTGCCCTCTGCGACCGTGTTTTCAATGAAATCGATGACCTCGATTTCCCCGACCGTCATAACGCCCTCGGCGGCGCTGATCGGGTGGATGCAGAAGGGCGGACAGGGGCGCGATGTCTTGGAAAATTCAGGGTCCAGCCGGTTCGAGGTCTCCTGAATCCGTTCGATCACGATGTTTTCGCCATTGAGCCAGATCGAGCGCGAAGCAGTCTCCGGCGTGATCTTGACCTCCTGCGCTGCAGCAGGCACCACCGTGAGACACAGCAGTAGCGCAAATGCGCAGCGCATCTGGTATAGCATCGCGAAAAGTCCCCCAAGATACGGCAGAACACGGCAGCCTGATGTGTTCCGACGTAGCAGCTTGACCAAATATAGCTGGGGCGCCGCGAATCAGTCAAGGAGAAGCGATTCGCAACCTGTTTTTTTCTGGGGAAATCAATCCGATTCGCAGAAAGCGATTCGTTTTTCAGACACTTAGCGCAAAGCCACGGTCAGGCCATGTGATGACGCAGCACCCAACCGGCAAGGTACAGCGATCCGCAAATCAGGATGCGGGCCTGCGGATCCTTTGACAGGATGGCTGTCATGGCCTGTTGAACGTCACCGGCGACGATGGCCGAGTGACCGACCTCCGTGGCCAGACGGGCGGTCTCTTCCGCGGGCAGGGTGTTTGTCTCTCCCGGGATCGTCACCGCCGTCAGGCTTTCGGCCACCGCTGCCAAGGGCCGCAGGAAACCGCGCGCATCCTTGGTGTTCAGCATGCCGCAGATCAGATGCATCTTGCGGCCCGAAAGCCCCGCCAGATGCGTGGCCAGCGCCTCTCCCGCTGCCGGGTTGTGGCCACCGTCAAGCCAAAGCTCGCCCTGCGGTGCGGCCTCTGCCAGTGGCCCCCTGCGCAACCGCTGCATCCGCGCAGGCCATTCGGCCCGCGCCATAGCGCCTTCATAGGCCGCCTCGCCCGCCTGCAACAGCCGTAATACGGCGAGTGCCGCCCCCGCATTCTGCAACTGGTGCGCGCCCGGCAACACCGGCAGAGGCAGGTCCAGCAGCCCGCTTTCATCCTGAAACACCAGACGCCCGCGCTCTTCCCAGACATGCCAGTGCTGCCCATGCGCCAGCACGGGCGCGCCAAGGGCCGCCGCGCGGGCCTCGATCACCTCCAGCGCCGCTTCTGGCTGCGGGCCAACGATGCAGGGCACGCCGCGTTTGAGAATGCCCGCCTTTTCACCGGCGATCTTGGCCAGCGTATCGCCAAGGTATTGCTCATGATCCATCGAGATCGGGGTGATCACGGTCGCCGCTGGCCGGGCGATCACGTTGGTCGCGTCCAGCCGCCCGCCAAGCCCCGTTTCCAACAGGACGTAATCCGCCGGAACCCGGCTCATCGCCAGCAAGGCAGCGCAGGTCGTGATCTCGAAATAGGTGATCGCGTCCGTGCCATTGGCCTCGACGCATTCATCCAGAACGGCTGTCAGGTCAGCCTCGGAAATCAATTCCCCCGCCAAACGGATGCGTTCATGAAACCGTGCCAGATGCGGAGAGGTATAGGCATGCACGCGCTGTCCCGTGGCCTCCAGCCCCGCCCGGATCATCGCCTGGGTCGAGCCTTTGCCATTGGTCCCGGCCAGATGCACAACCGGCGGCAGGCGCTTCTCAGGATGGTCCAGCGCCTCCAGCAGGCGCCAGACACGGTCCAGTGTCAGGTCGATGATCTTGGGATGCAGCGCCATCATGCGCTGCAGCAGCACGTCAGAGCCTTGCCCGGCGTCACTCATCTGCGGATCTTTCCAGAAACGGGTGTTACCCCTTGGCCTTGTCCAGCGCTGCGTTGGGTTTCGCCTCGGGCTTCAGCTCTTCCGAACCGGGCGCGGGCAGGTCGCCCCATGTCGCGGGCGGCATGTCCATCAGCATCCGGGTGATCACGATGAGCTCTTCACGCATCTGGCGGCGGTCGGTCACGCGGTCCAGCATCCCGTGTTCCAGCAGGTATTCGGCGCGCTGGAATCCTTCGGGCAGTTTTTCGCGGATCGTCTGTTCGATCACGCGCGGGCCGGCGAAACAGATCAGCGCGTTGGGTTCCGCGATTTGCACATCCCCCAACATGGCGTAGGACGCCGTGACACCCCCGGTCGTCGGATGCGTCAGCACCACGATATAAGGCAGGCCCGCCTCTTTCAGCATCTGCACGGCAACGGTGGTGCGCGGCATCTGCATCAGGCTCAGGATGCCTTCCTGCATCCGCGCGCCCCCGGCGGCAGAGAACAGGATCAGCGGCCGGTGCAGTTTGACGGCTTCTTGCGCGGCGGCGATGATGGCGTTGCCGACATACATCCCCATCGACCCGCCCATAAAGCTGAAGTCCTGCGCAGCGGCCACGATGGGCGTGCGCCCGATCTCACCCGCAGCAACCAGCATTGCCTCACGTTCGCCTGTGCCCTTCTGAGCCGCCTTCATCCGGTCGGGGTATCGTTTCTGGTCGCGGAAGTGCAGCGGATCGGTCACCGGTTCGGGCACCGCTACTTCTGCAAAGACACCGCCGTCGAACAGCGACAGGAACCGGTCGCGCGGGGTGATGTGCATGTGATGCCCGCAGTTGGTGCAGACATTCAGGTTGTCGCTGATTTCTCGGTGGAACAGCATGGTTCCACACCCGTCACACTTGGACCACAGGTTTTCCGGCACCTCGCGGCGCGAGAAGATCGAGTTGATCCGCGGACGGACGTAGTTTGTGATCCAGTTCATATCGGCCCCGGCAATTGCACTTGGCCGTGATTTATGCGCAGGTGCGAAGAAATGCAATTGAACAGGTGGTTTCAGCGTCGAAGCCCTTGATGGCCCCCCGCATCCCGGATGTGTCGCACCCACAACACTGCTGTTAAGCTTACATTAATTTTTTGAAGTGCCCCCTGTCGCTCAGCCCTACCCAATCGTATAGTTTTCCCACTAGCGTTCAAATTTAACGCACGAGCAGTACCGGAGAAAAACAATGAGAACGTCCTCCCTCCTTGCGGCAGGGGCTTTTTTCGTCGCGTCCAGCGTTTCCGCGCAAGAACTTACCTATGGTGGCCTGCTGGCTGATTACCAATCGCTCGACACTGACGGTGTATCCATCGATGCCACGATCTTCGCCGCCGAATTCGGCGTGAAGCTGGGCAGCGGTTTCGACGCATGGCTGGGCGGCATGACCGCCGACGTCGACAGCGATGCCGCTGCTGTCACGCTGACCCTCGACACCTATAATTTGGGCCTTGGTTATACCTTTGGCGAGTATTTCCGCGCCGACCTCTCTGCCAGCAGCCTTTCGGGCGGCGTTGTCGCCGGTCTGAACCTGCACCTGAAAGAAGCGGGCCTAGCCTATGACAACGGCAACTACTTCGGTCGCGTCAGCTATTCCGAAGTGGAAAACAAGAACCTGGTCGGTGTCGATAGCCTTTGGGGGCTGCATGTCGGTTATGAAGGTCCGCAGGGACTGAACGCTTCGGTTTCGGCGCATTGGGTCGATGATCAGTTCAACGCAATCGACACGCCGCTGATGATCGTGACCCTTGGCTATGACGGCGGCAACTGGCAGGCCAATCTGGACGCTGCGACCATCGACATCGCCAGCACCGATCTGAGCCTCGTGGCCCTGTCGGGCGAATACGACTTCAACCCGAAGTTCTCGGTCTACGGCAGCTACGTCTATCTGTCGGCCGACAGCCAGGATCTTGACGGTTTCCGCCTTGGCGCCGCGTACAACTTCACGCCAAAGGCGCGCGTCTTCGCGGACGCCTCCAAGTTCTCTGCCTCCGGTATCGACGACGTGACCGGCGTCGGCATCGGTATCAGCATGGATCTTGGCGACAAGCCCGCCTCTTACGAAACCACGACAGATCGCCTGTCCGGAATTGGCGAACACATTTTCGGCCTGCAATTCTGAGCAGACCGATCAGGTAACGAAAGGGCCGGGCATGCGTCCGGCCCTTTTGCGTCAGACCCGCAACGCCACGCGCGCGGCCAGCCAGCTGAGAAAGATCAGCGCAAGGTCGAAGGGCAACAAAGCCCCAACCGCATCCACATCCTCGGGGCCAAAGGGGTATTGCCGCAAGGCAAGGCCGGACATCTCGCCCTTGAGCGAGACGACAGCGATGGCAAGGAAGTTGTTCACGAAGTGCAGTGCCACCGCCGCGCCCAGATTGCCGGTCCGCGCGGTCAGATCCCCCGCCGCCAGCCCGAAGGCCACGCTCCACAGGGCAACCATCAGCGCGTTCTCACCATAAACCTCTGGCAGGTAATGCCCCATGCCAAAGACCATCGAGGGCACGATCAGCCAGACCGCAGGATGCCGGAAGCGCACCGCCAGTTGTGACTGGAAGTAGCCGCGGAAAAACACCTCTTCGGCGCCGGTCTGGATCAGCAGCACCGCCAGCGTCGTCGGCAGAAACAGCATCCAGTCGCGCGGCGCCAGTCCGGGCGTCGTTTCCGGCACCAGATCCCAAGGGGGCAGGATCAGGATTATCAGGTTCAGCACCGCGATCGCCCCCGCAACCCTGAGAAAGTCACCCCGGAACTGCGCCCAAGGTCCCAACAGGCCCAGACCGGGCCTGTCGTGCAGCACCTCGGCAACCACCATCGCCCCGGCCGCCAGCGCGCCGGTCAGGAACAATAGGAACAGCAGGGCACCGGGCGTCGTACCGCTCTGCAACTGTTCCAGCAGGGTCAGGTAGGCGTCCTGATCCATCAGGCTGCCCAGAACCGCCACCAATCCGCGCGCCAGCCCGAACCAGATCACCACGGCCAGAACCAGCCCGATGCACAGCCGCCACAATTCTGGCCGCGCCTTGCCGGGATCGGTCATCTGGCGGTGGCGCTGATAGTTCATGCAGGGCGCGAAGAGGCTGCGCGCAGGACCTCGGCATAGCCGAGCGCAACGGTCATCCGCTCCGCGACGCCTTTTTCCCGCAGCAACGCGTGCATCCGGGGCAGGTTATGCGCCGGAACATGCATCACAAGGTGATGCTCCAGATGATAGTTCACCCAATAGGGCGCCAGAAACAGCCGCTCCAGCGGGCCGGCCAGCGTGGTCCGGGTGTTGCGCAGGGGATTGTCGGAAAATTCGACCACCCCGTGTTCGGCGATGTTGCGAATGCGCAGGACCAGCTGGAACCATGTCAGCAGGGGCAAGAGCCACAGCGCAAACCACAGCCACCAACCGACCATCCCCCAGAACAGCGCAAACAGCACTCCGTTCGCCACAAGGGCCCGGCGCAGCACTGGTCCGTTGAAGGCCTGCGCCAGATCCTGACTGCTGACGCCTTCCGTCTCTCCGACCAGACGCAGCGAGAACAGGATCTGTGCCGCGCGCTGTTTGATGCCCGTTTGCCCCGTGATGTCGCGGATCAGTTTCCGCCGCAGGGACGCGCGGGTCGTCGGAAAGGGCTTGGACAGCCGCAAGTCCGGATCATTCTCTGTCTGCGTATGGCGGTGGTGCATCAAGTGGTAATGCCGGTAGGCGCCCAGATCCGCAAGGATGGGGGCACCACACAGCCACGCACCCGCGAACTCGTTCAGACGCCGCGATTTGAACAGCGCGTTGTGGGCCGCCTCATGCATCAGGATCGCAAGGCCCAATTGGCGCGACCCGATCACCATGAATGCCAGCACGAAGGTCACCACATTCGGCCACGACAGGAACAGCACCACCGACAGCAGGATCAGCCCCCAGCAATGCAGGAGCATCACAGCGCCCCAAAGGTTGGATCGCTGCGCGAGGCTCCGAATCTCATCGGATGTCAGAAAGGCCTTGCCGGGTGTCATACCCTCATGTTCCGGCCCGACCTCCCCTGCTGTCAACGGTTCAAACCCGCTGAACCGCGCGATGAAACGCTCCGTCGCGGTGCAAGAGCATCACATATCCGACAGCTTTGAGAGACCGGCACATCGTACTGCGCGGCATTGACCCCGCTTCGCCGCATGATAATCCAACTCCATGCTGGAGATCTTCCTCAAGACCTTGCCGTTCTTCGGCCTGATCGGACTGGGCTACGGCGCGGCAAAGACGCAGTTCTTTTCGCAGGAAGCCTCTGCCGCCCTGACGAAGTTCGTCTTCTACTTTGCCCTTTCGGCGATGCTGTTCCGGTTTTCCGCCAACCTGCGCTTTGACGAGATCTTTGAGCCGCGCCTTGCGGCGGCCTACCTCTGGGGCACCGCCTTCACCTGGGCCATCGGGATGCTGGTGGCCTTTGCCCGCAGGCTGGATCTGGCCACCGCCTCGATCGAGGCGCAATGCGCCGCCATCGGCAACACCGGCTTTCTGGGTGTGCCGATGCTTGCGCTTCTTCTGGGACAAGAGGCCGTCGGCCCGATCATCCTGATCCTCTCCATCGACTTGATTGTCTTTTCTTCGCTGCTGACACTGATGGTGACAGCCGCACGAGAGGGGCACATGGGTCTGGGCATCCTGCGAAAGCTGCTGATGGGCCTGCTGAAAAACCCGATGATCGTGTCCATCGGTCTTGGCCTTGCGGTCTCGGCCAGCGGCATGATGGTGCCAGACGTCGCCAACAGTTTCCTGACCACACTGGGCAATGCGGCCACCCCCGGCGCCCTGTTTGCTATCGGCGCTTCTCTGGCATCGAAATCGGCCGAGCGGGTGCGAATCGCTGTCTGGATGAGCTTTGCCAAGCTGATCCTGCACCCCCTGTTCGTCGGGCTTGGCGTCTATGTGTTCTTTCCGGTTGACGCCTATCGCGCCTCCGTCGCGGTTTCGGCCGCAGCGCTGCCCGTTGCGGGCAACGTCTTTATCCTTGCCCAACACTACGGCATCGCGCCTCAGCGCGTGTCTGCCTCGATCCTGATTTCGACCGCCGCCAGCATCCTGACGGTCAGCGCGATCATCGCCACGGTCACCAGTTGGTGGCCCTGAGGAGCGACCCTCCGTCAGCTCTGATTTGCGCCGCGAAGCTGCCGGATGCTGCTGCGGATCGCCCGCCAGGATTCGGCCTCTTGATCATTGCCCTCATCCCGTGACTTGCGTTCACGCTGCGCGGCTTCGGCCTCGGCCTTGCCGCCATGCGCGCGGTAAAGCGCATGTGCGATTTCCTTTGTCTTGACCATGTCCATCAGTCAGCCCTCCTCTACTGCCTTGGCGAAATGCCGCGTCTGGCACGACGCGAAACTCTTTTGCCGCCCTCCGCGGGACAGGCCCGCGAAAGGAACAGAACAGAGGACAACGCCCCAACAGCGGACAGGTTCCCTGATCGAAACCAAAACCTGTCAGTCGACCCGGCGGACCAGCACCTGATTGCCGCTGGTGCTTTTCTTGGTTTCGAACACCTTCAGCTCCGTCACCAGATCGGACAGCTTGCGCTTGCCATAGCTGCGGGTGTCGAAATCCGGGTTGGCCGCCGTGATGACCTGCCCGATATCGCCCAGACGATACCATTCGTCGTCTTGGTCGATCGATTCCATCGCCTTGAAGATCAGATCCCGCGCCGCTGTCAGATCGGTCTTCTTCGCGGATTTGCCACCCGAAGCCTTTTCGGGCGCTGAATCCAGGTTTTCCAGAAAGATGAACCGCTTGCAGGCCTTGCGGAAGGCATCCGGTGTCTTCTGCATCCCCATGCCATAGACATCCAACCCCTGTTCGCGGATGCGGCTGGCCAGCCGCGTGAAATCACTGTCGGAACTGACCAGAACGAAACCGTCGAACCGGCCGGTATGCATCAGGTCCATCGCGTCGATCACCAGCGCGATGTCGCTGGCGTTCTTGCCCACGGTATTGGCGGGCGAATGGTGCGGCACGATGCCAAAATCCGCCTGCACCTTGTTCCAGCCGGACATCTGCTGGCTGGAAAAGTCCCCATAGCAGCGCCGCACCGACGCCTCGCCAAGGATCGCGATCTCGTCAAAGATCGCCTTGGTGTATTTCGGCGAAGTATTGTCCGCGTCGATCAGCACCGCGAGTAGCGTGTTGTCTGCCATATTGCCTCTCTTGCCAGTCCGGTTTTCCGTTTCTGGCGGTTTTGTCGCTTGGCCTCACTATGACAGCAATCGTGGTCCTCAACCACCCGAAGCGCGTGCAAGATGGGCCGCGATGATCCGTGCGCAGTCTTCCGGGTGGGTCGAGATCAGGAAGTGATCCGCCCCCTCCACGTTTTCTGTCCACGCATGCGGCATGGCAGCGGCAAGCGCGGCAGTCACATCCCGGATCGCCGCATTGGCACGGGCACCACGGCACAGCGTCACCGGAACGGAAACCGCCGCAAAGTCCCGGAACAACGGCGAGAAATCCTGCGCCGTGTACCAATCCAGCACGTTGCTGGCGGCGGTTGCCGCGCAAAAAGCACGGATCTGTTCGGGCATCGCGGCAAAGACCCCCGGCCCACAGTAGTAATCGATGATGATCCCGGCCGCCTCTGGGTCTCGGGCCTCCACAGCCGCTTTGAATCGGGGGATCATGTCGTCCAACGCCTGCCGCCAGTCAAAGGCCGTGTCGCCGGAACGTGCATAGATCGGATTCGCCTCGAAGGTCGCCAGGCTGAGAACGGGCAACCGCCCTTCCAGCGCGGCCGCCAAGGCGATCTGACCGCCAAACGAGTGTCCGATCAGGTGGAAGGGCCGCCCGATCTCAGCCGCGACATCCTCGACGAATGCAACCAGATCCGCCATGCGGCAGTCCTGCGGATCGCGCCGTTCCCGTGAACTGCCGTATCCCGGCAGGCTGACGGACATCTTCTGCCAGCCATCCAGACGGTCCAGTTGGTCCAAGACGCCCGACCACGCACGCGGCGTGCTGTAGGAACCGGGCAGGAATAGCACAGGCGTGCCTTCACCTCGTGATTCAAGCTCAAATGACATGTCCGGCGCCTCCGCTTGCACCATGAAACACGCCGAGGGCCATCGTGACAATCCAACCGCTGCTTGTTGGAAGTGGATCGCATCAGGCGGCGCGAAACCACGCGCCGCGGCCCGATCGCGACATTCACAGGGCGCAATTGGGCTTGCACAGCCCGCCGCGCCGCAGCATCCTGTGCGCGGGCAAGGCGATGGCGTCGCCGCTGATCCGCCCGTCAAGCCGTCCTGAACGCCGGGATCTTACTTTGCCAGCGCGGTGAGGGAAGGTCCTGCCGCGCGTCCGGAGGGTCAATATGGAACGTCCGCAGTTTTACCGTTTTCATCAGGGGGATCGCGTCCTCTCCTTTGCGTCGCAGGAATATGACGCCCGCCTCAGTGGCCTGCGCGAGACCATGGCGCAGTCGGGGCTGGATGCCGTCATCCTCACCTCGATGCACAACGTCGCCTATTACTCGGGCTTTCTTTATTGCGCCTTCGGCCGGCCCTATGCCCTTGTGGTGACGCCTACCGACAGCGTCACCATCAGTGCAGGCATCGACGCGGCCCAGCCGTGGCGGCGCTGCCACGGGGACAACATCACCTACACCGACTGGGAACGGAACAATTACTGGCGCGCCATCGCCTCTGTCACCGGCGTGGAAAAGGCGCTGGGCTATGAGGCCGATCACATGACACTGGTGCAAAAGGCGCTGATGGACGATTTTTTGCGTCCCGAACGCGCCATCGACGTGGCCCCCGCCACCATGCGCCAGCGAATGCACAAATCCCCCGCCGAGATTGACCTGATCCGCCATGGCGCACAGGTGGCCGATGTGGGCGGCTATGCGATCCGAGACGCGATCCGGCCCGGCGTGCGGGAGATCGACATCGCCATGGCGGGCCGCGACGCGATGGAACTGGAAATCGCCAAACGCTTTCCCGATGCCGAATACCGTGACACTTGGGTCTGGTTTCAGTCCGGCATCAACACCGATGGCGCACACAACCCGGTCACGGGCCGGGTGCTGGAACGCGGTGATATCCTGTCGCTGAACGCCTTCCCGATGATCTCTGGCTATTACACCGCGCTGGAACGCACGCTGTTCGTGCAAGAGGTCGATGACGCCAGCCTGAAGATCTGGGAGGCGAACGTGGCCGCCCATGAATACGGCATGAGCCTGCTGAAACCGGGCGTGTCCTGCGCCGAGGTGACCGAGAAGATCAACGCCTTCTTCGCGGAACGCGACCTGCTGCAATACCGCACGTTCGGATACGGCCATTCCTTCGGCGTGCTGTCTCATTACTATGGGCGCGAAGCCGGGCTGGAACTGCGCGAGGACATCGACACGGTTCTGGAACCGGGCATGGTGATTAGCATGGAACCGATGCTGACGATTGCCGAAGGGCAGCCCGGCGCGGGCGGCTATCGCGAGCATGACATCCTTGTCATCACCGAAGACGGCAATGAGAACATCACCCGCTACCCCTATGGTCCGGGTTTCAACGTGGTCGGCTGAGAAGACCCGACAGGGCGGCGGAGGCGCAAGATTGCCTTTGCCGCCCGACGGGTGATCGTGCCTGCAATTGGGCAAAGGGTTTCCATTGCGCCACCGGCCCACACGACAGTCCGCATGACGCCATTGAAACGACGACGGACCACCCCCATCCTTTCACCATGATTGCCCAGCTTGTCCTGCCCATCCTCGCGCTTGCCATTGTCACGGTGCTGATCACGCGCGGGATCGAGTTTCTCATGCCTGAAAGCCTGCCGGGCATCGCGGCAACCGGGTTGATCGCGACCCTGCTGACGTGGCTCGCCGCTTCTGCCGGTTTCGCAGCGCTCTATGCCCTGCAGGATCCGCGCGTCCTGTCACTGATCGGGCAGGTTCCGCAGGCCGGGATCGGTCATTTTCTGAAACTGGGGGCAAGTGCTGGGATGATCTGGGCGCCGATCCTGCTGCTGGTGGTGATCACCGCCCCGCGCCGGTGGAAGACCGCAACTTGGTAGAACCGGTCGATTTGCCGTCCTTTACCCGCTTTTCCCGTTGATTTTTGCCCCCTGCCGCGCCACCTCAATAACAGGAGGATGGGCATGTTCGCGCTGGCGCGGTTCCTGATCATGGCGGCTGTGGTGTTGACGGTGGTTTACGGATCGCTGTGGCTGTACCTGCGTGCCCGCCGCCGTGAGCTGCTGGAAATCGACTGGGCCGCGGAAACCGCGGAATCGCGCTCTAAGGACGATTATGTGCGTGATCATCTGGCCGAATATGACCGCCGCCGCCACAGAACGCTGATCGCGCTGGTCTATGTCTTGCCTCTTGGCCTCGTCACCCTCATCGTCTACTTGACCAACTTTCACTGACAAAGGCGCGGCCCGCATGAAATACGTGAAATGGACCCTGATCATTCTGTTCTGGCTGATCGTGGCGGCCTTTCTCCACTATACGCTGCCGCAACACGATATCGCGCGCGTCACGGACACCTACGAGAAACGCGTGAACCCGGGCGAAAATCTCTGGTTCTGGGCGCAGGCGGATGTGGGCAACAGCCCGACAGAGGCAACCTCGCGCGATGTCTTCTTCATCCAGACGCGGCGCGCCGATGACAGTGTCATGGTCTACCGGAACGAGGACACCGGATGGGGCTGGCCGCCCTATTTCAAGTTCGACACCTCGAACCTGCAGGCCGAAGCCGCGGATGCCAAATCCACCGCCGACAACCCCCGCTGGGTGGCGATCCGCCACTATGGCTGGCGCAACGAATTCATCTCGATCTTCCCCAATGCCGTCTCCATCCGCCCGGTCGACGGGCCGGACGCGACCATCATCCCCTGGCTGAACATCGTGATCCTGCTGACCCTCGCCGCCCTGGTCTGGGCGATCCGCGTGCGCTGGATCCGGTTCTGGTCCAACCGGGTCGACCCGGTTCTGGAAGCGGCTGGCGACAAGCTGGATGAAGGCGGGGACCGGGTCAGGGGACTGTTCAGGCGGCGGTAAATCCGCCCCTAACGTTTGCCATAGTAGAGGCCGACGACATGCTCGGCTTCTGCAAAGAACAGCCAGCGCGAAACCAGCACGCCGCCCACATGTGCCAGCACGGCCACCAAGGCAAACACATGCCCGAAGGGCAACAGCAGCAACAGCCCCGGCAGCACAACGATCAACAGCAGAGAGATCACCCGCAGTTTGATGGCGTGCTTGCGTCCGACGACGTGGATCATCTCTCGCATCAGGTAGTTTGATCCGGTGTGCGGCGGCTCAAACGCGCGCACGGTGCCGATGCCGCCCAGTCCGGTGGCGCTGGCCAGTGTCGTGCCCGATTGCGCGAAACGCTGGTCGCCCGCCAGCCACCATCCCGCCTGCGCCAAAGCCGCCAAGGCGATCAGGACCATCCCGATACTCACCCGCCCCGACAGCAGTGCCCCGCCACCCAAGGCGTACAGCTGGAACAGCACCGGCGTGGACCAATGGTGCCAGCGCGGCACGGTCTTGAGTTGGGTGTAGATCATCGAGGTCGTGAACACCGTGGCGAGGCACATCGCGGCCCCCAGCCAGCCAAGCGGAGCAAAATGCAGCCCGAAAAAGACCAGAAGTGCTGCGTAGAGACCCATGAGCAAAAGTGCTGCCAATGCGGTCCAGGCCTCACGCGACAGCCAGCTTGACCGCCACTGCGTGAACGCCTTGAGCGCGCGTTCCGGTCGGCCGAGGTGAAGCGTCGAGGCCATCAACCCGCCGCCCGCCAGCGCAAAAGCGATCAGGAAAAAGACGAAGGCGACCCAGCCGGTCGGCGGATCGGCATCAATGCCCAGCCAGAACAGCAGGCCCAACCCGAGACCGGAAAAGGTGGTGAAGGCGATGATGGAAGGCGCCGGATGCATCAGAGTTTCTCCAGCGTCTTGTCAAGCCAGGCCAGCAGGCCGCGCGGTTCTTCGGCGACGGGTTCGAGGAAGGGCGCCAGCACGTCCACCTCCCCCTGCCAGTTGTCCTTGGGACGCGGTGGCAGGTACTTGTTGACAGGCTTTGTGCCCTGTTCCGGCATCAGGTCCATGCCGCCCCGTTCAACAACAAGCTGGCTGACCGCGCTGTCTGGATCGGACAGGTCGCCAAAATGCCGTGCGCCCGCCGGGCAGCTGCGCACACAGGCAGGGGTCCGATCCTCTTCGGGGAGGTTTTCGTTATAGATGCGATCAACGCAAAGCGTGCATTTCTTCATCACGCCCGCCGCCAGATCCAGTTCCCGCGCGCCATAGGGACAGGCCCATGCGCAGAGACCGCAGCCGATACAGTCGCTTTCGTTGACCAGAACGATCCCGTCTTCGGTCCGTTTGTAACTGGCGCCGGTCGGGCAGACGGTCACGCAAGGCGCATCAGCGCAATGCAGGCAGGATTTGGGAAAGTGGATCAACTGCGCGGGCGCATCCTGCGGCTGCGCCTCATAGCTGTGCACGCGGTTCAGGAAGGTGCCGGAAGGATCGGCACCATAGGGATCCTGATCGGACAGGGGGGCGCCGTAGTTCTCGGTGTTCCAGCCCTTGCAGGAGATCACGCAGGCATGACACCCGACGCAGGTGTCAAGGTCGATCACCAGCCCGAGGGTTCGTTCGGTCGAGGTGGGAAGGGTGGTCATGGCTTGCCCCCGTGATCCAGCGGCGCGGCTGACGCCGCACAGGTTTTTTGCGTGGGGGTTCCACCCCCAGTCGCCTGGGGCGACTCCCCCGAGGTATTTCGAGCCCAAAGAAGCATCAGGTTCCGGACGACCATGTCAGTTGGTCGGGGCCTTGTCCGACCGGGGAGGTGATGGGGTCGAAGGCAGGTTGGCTTTCGGTCGGGGGATCCGCCTTTTCGATCCTGACACGCAGGTCGAACCAGGCCGCCTGTCCGGTGACCGGGTCCGAGTTGGACCAGCGCAGGCCATCGCCCTTGGGCGGCAGCAACTCGTGGATCAGGTGGTTGAGCAGGAAACCCTTGGTCGCTTCGGGGGCATCCGGTTTCAGTGCCCATGCACCCTTGCGTTTCCCGATGGCATTCCACGTCCAGATCGTGTTCGGATTCAGCGCGGCCATTTCCGCGACCGGAACGGTGATCTGACCGTGCGGCGAGGTGATGCGGGCCCAGTCACCGTCCTGCAGCCCGTTTTCCCGCATCAAACCGGTTGGCAGGTACATCGGGTTGCGCCCGTGCAACTGGCGCAGCCAAGCGTTCTGCGTGCCCCAGCTGTGGTACATCGCCATGGGCCGTTGCGTCAGAGCATGGATCGGATAGCTGCCCGGATCCCCGGCGTCGGGGGCATACCAGAGCGGCAGCGGATCGAGCTTTTCGCGGATCTGGTCGCGCAGATGGTCCGGCGGCTGCCGGTCTCCGTGGCCTTCGGCAGCGCGCTGAAAGCGGCGCAGCGGCTCGGCATAGAGCTGAAACA
This sequence comes from Antarctobacter jejuensis, assembly GCF_052266595.1. NCBI lineage: Bacteria > Pseudomonadati > Pseudomonadota > Alphaproteobacteria > Rhodobacterales > Roseobacteraceae > Antarctobacter > Antarctobacter jejuensis. Next base: position 290,531 of record NZ_JBQQXJ010000007.1, read on the forward strand.
GGTAGGGCGCGGACTTGTCATAAAGGCCGGTCTGGACAGCCCAGTCCTGATAGGCCGCGTTCCAGGGTTTGAAATATTGCGCCTGTTCGGGAATATGGATGGTGCAAAAGCCGCCGCCCGCGATGTAGCTGTCGATCTGGGCGGCGTTTGGCTCTCCCCTGCCGTGGGTCAGGCCTGTCTCGGACATCCGCCAGCCGGCCAGCGGGCCGATGCCCGGTTTGCGCTGATGATTGATGATGTAGTCTGCGTAGTCTTCGTAAGTCGGGGTGCCGTCCGAGTTGACCATCCCCGGCAGGCCCAATCGCGCGCCAAGGTCCAGCAGGACAGACTGGAACCCCCGAACATCCCGGTCGGGTTGCACCACTGGCCAGCGGATCGCATCCGCCGCCGCCCCAGGCTCGGAAATCGGGCGGTCCAGCAGCGAGATGCAATCGTGCCGTTCCAGATAGGTGGTGTCCGGCAGGATCAGGTCGGCATAGGCGACCATTTCCGAGGAATAGGCGTCTGAGTAGATGATATGCGGGATTTTGTAGTCGCCGGTTTCATCCGTGTCGGTCAACATCTCCATGACGCTGCGGGTGTTCATCGAAGAGTTCCACGCCATGTTCGCCATGTAGAGAAACAGCGTGTCGATCTTGTAGGGATCACCGGCGTGGGCGTTGGAGATGACCATATGCATCAGCCCGTGCACCGACATGGGGTTTTCCCATGTGAACGCCTTGTCGATGCGCAACGGTTGCCCGTTATCGTCCAGCGCAAGATCCTCGGGCCCCATCGGGTAGCCGAGGTGTGGACCGTTCAACGGCTGACCGGGTGTCGCCTTTGCATGCGGACGGGGGTGGATTTCCGGCGGTTTGGGATAGGGCGGTTTGAATCGCATCCCGCCCGGTGTTTCCACCGCGCCCAACAGGATCTGCAGCAGGTGCAGCGCGCGGCAGGTCTGAAAGCCGTTGGCATGGGCAGAGATCCCGCGCATGGCGTGGATCGCAACCGGGCGGCCAATCATCTTGTCGTGCTTCCGGCCACGGAAATCGGTCCACGGCCTGTCCAGCACCACGGGATCGTCAAACGCCGCGCGGGCCAGTTCCGCCGCCAGCGTGCGGATGCGCTCTGGCGTCAAGCCGCAACGCTCTGCCACCGCTTCGGGCGCGTATTGAGCGTCCATGTACCGCTCGACCAGCTTGTGCATGACACTGGCATGGGTCACACCCGCACGGCGGATGCTGCCGGTCAGGTCCGGCTTGACGCCCGGTCTGTCCCAAGCGGTCAGCTTGCCTGTCGCGCGGTCCAGAACCTGCGGCTTGCCGTCTTCGTCGCGCAGGAACAGGCCAAAGTCAGGTGAGGAGACATCCCCGTTCACAAGGACCGGCGCATTGGTGAATTGCGCAAGGTAGTCAGCGTCAATGCGCCCGGCCTTCAGCAGGCAATGGATCAGCGACATGATCAGCAGCCCGTCGGTGCCCGGCGTGATCCCGATCCAGTCATCGGCCACCGCGTTGTAGCCAGAGCGGATCGGGTTGACCCCGATCACCTTGGCTCCGCGCTCTTTCAGTCGGCCCAGCCCCATCTTGATCGGGTTGCTGTCATGATCCTCGGCCACGCCGAACAGCAGGAAGAGTTTTGCATGCTCCCAATCGGGCGATCCGAACTCCCAGAATGCGCCGCCCATGGTGTAGATGCCCGCTGCCGCCATGTTGACCGAACAGAAACCGCCATGCGCGGCGAAGTTCGGTGTGCCATAGGCCTGCGCCCACCAGCCGGTGAAGCTTTGTGATTGGTCCCGCCCGGTGAAAAACGCCAGCTTTTCCGGCGCGGTTTCACGCAACGGTTTGAGCCACGAAACCGCAGTCTCAAGCGCCTCGTCCCAGCTGATTTCCTCGAACTCGCCCGATCCACGCGGACCGACCCGGCGCAAAGGTGCGCGCAGGCGCGAAGGCGCGTTGTGCTGCATGATACCCGCGCTGCCCTTGGCGCAGAGCACCCCCTTGTTGATCGGGTGGTCCCTGTTGCCCTCGATATAGGCGACCTTGCCGTTCTTCATGTGAACGTTGATGCCGCAGCGGCAGGCGCACATGTAGCAGGTGGTCTTGCGAACCTCGTCCGAGACCTTTGGCGATGTTTCAACCTGCGGCTGCCCCATGTCTGCCTCCCCTCTTGCCGACCGCGCGCAGCGGTAGATACATCATTCGTATATCAATTCCGCCAAACGGCAAGATGTCCGTATACCGTTTCACAAGCGATGACCGGATCGGTCGGACTTCCCGTGAAAACCCCGCCATTCGGGACCAACGTTCTACCCGGGTCAAGCCCCCGCACCCCGCAGGCCGAGAGAAACCTCAGAGGTTGATCTTGGTGACTGCACCCGCGCAAGGTGGCGCCTGAAGAGGGGGAGAGAGGGTTTGACATGGCGGTAATGGAACGCGTGATCGCGGTTGCCCGGAACCGACAGGCGCGCGTGGTTTTGCCAGAGATGGACGACCCCCGCGTGGCCTCGGCCGCAAAGCGACTGGCTGCGGAGGGATTGGCACAGCCCGTCGGGCTGCGCCCGACATCCGACGCGATGATCGCGGCGCTGGTCGAGGGGCGCGGTATGAAAGAAGGGATCGCGCGCCGGTTGCTGGAGCGTCCGCTGTACCGCGCGGCGGCCATGGTCGCGGCCGGAGAGGCAGAGGCCATGGTGGCGGGGGCCGACGCCCCGACGCGGCGCGTGATCGAGGCCGCCAGCATTGCCATAGGGCTGGCCGAGGGAGTGACTCTGCCCTCGTCCTTCTTTCTGATGATCTTTCCGGACGGTCGCGAATTGATCTTCGCCGATTGCGCGGTGAACGTGTCCCCCGATTCCGAAGGGCTGGCCGCCATCGCGCGCGCCTCTGCCGCTACGGGCACGGCACTTTTGGGGCAAGCCCGTGTGGCATTGCTGTCGTTTTCGACCGGCGTCAGTGGCTCCGGCGACAGCGTCGACCGCGTACGGCAGGCCGCAGAGCTGACCGGATATCCCGGTCCCCTACAGGCGGATGCGGCGCTAAGCCCCGCCATTGCCGCGAAAAAGGGGCTGGGTTCCGGCGACGCCAACGTGCTGGTCTTTCCGGATCTGGATGCGGGCAATATCGCGTACAAGCTGGCGCAGGAGCTGGCCGGGGCGCAGGCGCTGGGTCCGATCCTGCAAGGTTTCCGCAAACCGGTCTGCGACTTGTCGCGCGGGGCGACGGTGGAGGATATCGTTGCGGCCACGGCGGTGACGCTGGCGCTTGCCTGAGGGGTCATGAGAGCACCCGCACCTCCGCCTCGGGACCCAGCCTGTCAACTCCGCCCCGCAACACCTCGTGCAGGGCGGTGCCAAAAAGCGCCAGTTTGATCGAAGACGACCCGACGTTCAGGACAAGGACGTCCGCGGTCGTCCCGGTCATCTCACTCGGCAGCCTTTGCCGGTGACTGCGGCCGCATATCGGCCTTGTCGATGCCTGCGACGGCGACGGGTTTTTTCATGGCGTCGCGGCGGAAGGGTTCGCCGAGTTCCTGGTTGATCATGGCCTCGATCAGGGTGGTCTTGCCGGCCATCTGGTCCTTG